>DATLLX010000039.1:0-17250 GCA_035537595.1 Gaiellales bacterium
TTGTCCTGCTTGAAGTCGTCGATGTCGAGCAGGATCAGGGCCAGCTCCTGGCCGAACCGCTGGGCGTGGTCACCGTGGTCGACCCCGAGGGTGGGCAGTTCGCAGCCGACGACGTCGAGACGCTGTCGGGGCTCGCCGTCCAGGCCGGCGTGGCGATCGAGAACGCGCGGCTGCACCGCCAGGTCGAGCAGCAGGCGATCACCGACGAGCTCTCGGGACTCGCGAACCGGCGGCAGTTCTTCGAGGTGCTGGAACGGGAGTTCGAGCGCGCTCAGCGGTTCGGCCAGGAGCTGGCCCTGATCCTGCTCGACATCGACGACTTCAAGCAGGTCAACGACAGCCCGCAGCTCGGGCACCTGGCCGGCGACTCGGTGATCCGCTCGATCGCCCGCACGGTGGAGGGCCTGATCCGGGAGATCGACCTGGCGGCCCGTTACGGCGGCGAGGAGTTCGCGGTGCTGCTGCCGCAGACCAGCCTGACCGGCGCGGTCAACCTCGCCGAGCGGCTGCGCACCGCCATCGCCGAGCGCCCGGTTGCGTTCGGCGAGCGGTCGATCACCGGCGTCACCGCCAGCTTCGGGGTCGCCGCCGGGCCGGGCGCGGGCACCTCGCCGCTCGATCTGATCGCCTCCGCCGACGACGCGCTCTACCAGTCGAAGCGCGAGGGCAAGAACCGCGTGTCGGCCCCCAGCGGAGGCGCCGGAGCGGTGCCGCCGGCGGGCGGATCGTCCGCGTGAGGCAGCTTGCTATGATCTTTCGGCAATTTTGTGCTCCCGACCCAGCTACCGGAGGGTGCTAATGGACACTGGCAGCTCGCTGTTCGCATCCGTCATCGAAGACCACCTCGAGTTGAAGCGTCGCAACGCCCGGCTCGACAAGGACTTGCCGCTGAATGAGTTCTCCGGCAGCGACCCGTTCGAGAACCACCCGCTGTTCAAGACGGAGGACGAGGCCCGGCGTGAGGAGGAGGAGACCGGAGAGCATCCCGCGATCGAGCTTCCGGCCGACACCGCCGAGATCCCGGTCGTCGCGGCTGTCGAGGTCGAGGCACACGTCGTTCCAGGCTGGATGGACACCACCGCCAGCCAGGAGTTCAGCTGGGATTAGCCCTCGCCGGCGCGGCGGTCTCGCCGGGCCGGGCGGAGGAACCGGGTACCGAACCCGGTCCGGTACCCGGTTCGGCACCCGGTTCGGGTGGCCGCTGCCACAAGCGCCGGCCGGCGTAACCACGCCGATCTGGCCGGATGGGCGTCGCGGATGCGTGGAGGTGTGCGCCGGATGCGCGCCGGGCGGGTTCCGGTTGCCGTATTCGAACCGGGTACCGTTCCCGGTTCACCGGACCGTTACTTCCCGTTCACACGAACGCGAAGTAGCATGAGGCGTTGATGGCAACCGAGACGACCGCAGCACAGACCGAGATCGGCGCCAGTGACCGCCTGATCAACCGCGAGCTGTCGTGGCTCGACTTCAACGCCCGGGTGCTGCAGCTCGCAGCCGATCCCGCGATCCCGCTGCTCGAGCGCGTCCGCTTCGCCTCGATCTTCTCGTCCAACCTGGACGAGTTCTTCATGGTGCGGGTGGCCGGGCTGATGCGGCAGGCGGCGTCGGGCATCGGCCTGCGCTCGGCGGACGGCCGCACGCCGCAGGCGACGCTGGCCGACATCCGGGAGCGGGTGATCGAGCTGGGGCTGCGCCAGTCCGAGCTGTGGACGAACGACCTGCGATCGGCGCTGGCCCGCGAGGGAATCCTGATCGGCACCGTCGACGAGTGCACTGAGGAGGAGCTGGCCGAGCTCCGCGACTACTTCGACCGCGAGGTCTACCACGTGCTGACGCCGCTGGGGGTGGGCCCGGGGCAGCCGTTCCCGTACATCTCGGGGCTCTCGCTGAGCCTCGGGGTGTTCGTGCGGGAGCCCGAGACCGGCGAGGAGCGGTTCGCCCGCGTCAAGGTGCCGGAGGTGCTGCCGCGGTTCGTCTCCGTCGGCTCGCGCAACCTGTTCCTGCCCCTCGAGAATGTGATCGCCCACCACCTGGACACGCTCTTCCCGGGGATGGAGATCGTCGAGCAGGCCGCGTTCCGGGTCACCCGGGATGCCGACTTCGAGGTCTCGGACGAGGCCGACGACCTGCTCGAGGCGGTCGAGCTCGAGGTGCGCCGGCGGCGGTTCGGCGACGTCGTGCGGGTGGAGATGTCGAGCACCATGACCGACGCCATGGTCGAGCGGCTGAAGGAGGGGCTGGGCGTCAGCGCCGCCCAGATGTACCCCGTGGTCGGGGTGCTCGACCTGCTCGACGTCAAGAACATCGCCGACCTCGACCGGCCGGAGCAACGGTTCGACCCGTGGGTGCCGGTGACGCCGGCCCGGCTGGCGCCGTCGCCGACCCGCGGCGACATCTTCGGCGAGATCCGGCGCGGCGACATCCTCGTGCACCTGCCCTACGACTCCTTCGCGACCAGCGTCGAGGCGTTCGTCAAGTCGGGGTCGAAGGACAAGGACGTGGTCGGTCTGAAGACGACCGTCTACCGCACCAGCGACGACTCGGCGCTGCTGCCGTCGCTGATCGAGGCCGCCGAGGAGGGCAAGCAGTCGGTGTGCCTGGTGGAGCTCAAGGCGCGCTTCGACGAGCGGCGCAACATCGCCTGGTCGCGGGCGATGGAGCGGGCCGGGGTGCACGTGGTGCACGGGTTCACGAACCTCAAGATCCACGCCAAGATGACCCTGGTGGTGCGCCGTGAGGGCGACTCCCTGCGCCGCTACGTCCACATCGGCACCGGCAACTACAACTCCGTCACCGCTCGCCTCTACGAGGACTTCGGGCTGTTCACAGCGGACGAGGCGATCACCGCCGACATCGCCGATCTGTTCAACCACCTGACCGGATTCGGGCGCCCGCAGAAGTTCCGCAAGATCCTGGCCGCGCCGTTCAACCTGCGAAGCGGGGTCTCCGATCGCATCCGCGCGGTCGCTCGGGCCGCCTCCGAAGGCAAGCACGCCAGGATCAGGCTGAAGGTCAACGCGCTGACCGACCCGGGGATCATCGACGAGCTGTACCGGGCGTCGGCAGCGGGAGCCCAGATCGAGCTGGTCGTGCGGGGCGTGTGCATGCTGCGGCCGGAGGTGCCCGGGTTGAGCGAGAACATCACCGTGCGCAGCGTGGTCGGCCGGTTCCTGGAGCACAGCCGCGTGTTCGTCTTCGAGGCTGACGAGGAGCGGACGTACTTGATCGGCAGTGCCGACCTGATGACGCGAAACCTCGACCACCGGATCGAGGTCGTGGTGCCGGTGGAGGATGGTCGCGCGCGAAACGATCTGGATGCCGTCTTCGACGCCCTGCAGGCCGACAACACCCATGCCTGGACGCTGGCATCCGACGGCAGCTGGACGCGCCTGCAACCGGACGGCCAACGGCCGCGCGGCGCCCACGCGGCGCTGATGCGACGGGCCCGTCTGCGGGTCAGGCGCCGGGCGTCGTAGCCGGTGGCGCCGTTTGGGGGAAGCCCTGGCGGGTACGCCACAAGGTGAATGGAGCCTCTGCGCCGCCGGAGCCGATCTCCGGGAGCAACGGCCGAGGTCCCGTGCAGAATGGACGGCAGATGCTGATCGGCGTGATCGATGTCGGCTCGAACACGATGCGGCTGCTGGTCGCCGGATCGTCTCCCGGCGGCTTTGCCCCGCTCGGTGAGGAACGCGCCCAGGTCGGCCTGGCCGCGGCGATCGAGCGGCATGGCTGGATCCCCGCCGAGAAGGTCGAGGAGGCCGCCCAGGCCGCTCGCGGCTTCGCCTCCAGGGCGCGGGAGCTGGGCTGCCGGCGGCTGGAGATGGTCGTCACCGCCCCCGGCCGCCAGGCGGTCAACGCCGACGATCTGCTGGTGGCCCTGCAGGCCGCGACCGGCGCCGCGCCGCGCGTGCTGCCCGCCGAGGAGGAGGGACGGCTCGCCTTCGTGGGTGCCGCGGCGTCGCTCGACGATCCGCCCGACGTGATCGCCGTCTGCGATGTCGGCGGCGGTTCGACCGAGCTCGCCGTGGGATCTCCGTTCGGCGTCACCCCGTGGGTGGCGTCGCTCGACATCGGCTCGCTGCGGCTGACTGAACGCTGTCTGGGGGGAGAGGCGCCGGGCCGGCGCAAGGTCGAGTGCGCGCGCGACGAGATCCGCCAGATGTTCGAGGGCGTCGAGCCGCCGGTGGCCGCCGGCTCCGGCATCGCCGTGGGCGGCAGCGCCCGCGCGCTGGCGAAGATGGTGGACGGAGACTTGACCGGGCACGCACTGGCCGATGCGATCGACCAGCTGACCGGCCGCTCGGCGGCCAAGGTGGCGCGGCGGCACGGCATCGGCGAGCGGCGGGCGGCGACGCTGCTGGCCGGGGCGGTGATCCTGGAAGGCGTGCAGGCGCACCTGTCGCTGCCGCTCCAGGTCGCGCACGCCGGGCTTCGCGAGGGGCTGGCCTCCGAGCTGCTCGCCCGCGCCGCGGCCTGACGGCTACGCCGGCGGTGCCAGGTAGCGGAGGGGCCGGAGTTGCCCGCCGTCGAGCACCCACACGCTGCCCTTGCGGGCCGGCCTGCCGGCGACCACGTGCTGGATCACGTCCCCGTGCGTGCAGAGCGCCGCGCACGTGCCCGACAGCTCGCGCAGCAACCGCTCCGCCTCGGCCGCGGCGCCCTCGACCAGCGCCTCCGACCCCTCGATCGTGAGCCCGCGGGCCGTCGCCAGCAGCTCGACGGTCTCGAGGCATCGCCGGTAGGTGCTGGACAGGATCCGCTCCAGCGCGAAGCCCTCCAGCGCGCCGACCAGCCAGCCGGCCTGGCGAAGCCCCTTGCGGTCGAGCGGCCGATCGCGGTCGTCGCCCTGCCACTCGGACCGCTGGCCGGCCCGGGCGTGCCGGATCAGGAGCAGCGGGGGCGCGCTCACCGAAACGCCCGTCGGGCGCGCCGCTTGGCCGTGCGCCAACTGTCGGGAAGCGCCTCGCGGGCAGCCGAGCGGCGGGCTCGCTGGCGTTCCACGATCATCCCGGCGGCACTGGCCGCCGGCGCCTTTCCGGTCGCCGTCGCCACTTCGCGCACCGCGTCCTCGGCGACGGCCGCATCCTGGTGGTCGCCGAGCACGTCCTGGAGCTCCTTGTACGAGCTGACCAGCTTCCGCATCCGCTTGCCCGATGACGGGGCGGCCAGCTCCGCCGCGTAGCGGGCGCGCTTGACGGCGATCCGGGCCGCGTGCAGCTCCTGGTCGGGTGAGTCGGAGGACAGCGACCGCATCTTGCGCCGCAGTCGCCGGAACTCCTTGGCCGCCAGCTTCGCGGGCTGGATCTCGTCGCCGTCGCGTGGCGGATCGGCCAGCTCGCGCTCCAACCGGTCGAGAAGCGCGGTGTACCGCTCCTCCCGCAGCGCGCCCAGCATCAGCTCTCGGGCCGCCTGCCGGCGCTGGGCGAGCGCAGCGTACAGCGTCGCGAATGCCTCCATGTCGGCGCGCGGCAGCGCCGCCGCCTCGCGCTCGAGGTGGTCGAGCAGCACGTCCAGGTCGCGCACGTGGCCGAGCGCGGCGCCCAGCCATTTCAGCTCCGCCCGCAGGTCGGTCACCCAGTCTCGGTCGAGCATCGGGCGTGCCGCACGGAGCAGCGCGCGCAGGCGGCGGACGGCCACGCGCTGTTGATGCAGCTCCTCGGCGTCGGTTCCCAGCCGGGTGCCGGGGTCGTGGGCGACGATCGCCCTGCGCTGGGCCTGCAGCATGGCCGTCAGCTGGGCGAACGGGGGCTGGGCGGGGTCGATCTCGGGCGTCTCCGGCGGCTGCAGGCCCAGCGCCTGCAGCAGCTTCGGCCGCTGGTCGCCGTTCTGGGCACCCGCCTGCTCGAGCGTCTGGCGCAGTCGCTCGAGGTCGGCCTCGTCGCCGTCGAGCAGCTCCACCTCCAGCTCGTCGAACGCCCGCACCGCTTCGGCGCCGGCCAGCACGACCACCTGATCCTGCACGACCTCGGCCACGTCCCGGTCTCCGGCCTTCACAACGACCCCGTTTCGCACCGTCTGCAGGGTGGCGACGGCGCTCAGCGCGTGCCGCCCGAGCGGCGCCGAGATCAGGTCGAGCAACTCGCCGGGCACGGTGTCCGGGCTGCCCTCGACCTCGAGCTCGGTGCGCGCCTGGCCGGTCGGCAGCTTGAGCTGCCACGCGCCGGAGCCGTTCTCCGACCGGTAGCGGAGCGTGACCCCGGCCGACGCCAGCCGATGATCCGCAGTGTCGTGGTAGGTGGAGGAGATGTGGCGGGTGGCAATCGGCGTGCCGGGCAGCCGGGGGAGGGAGAATCCGGCGGCGGCGCGGAGCTTCAGCTCCCGCTCGAGTGTGCTCTTCACCCACCCATTCTACTGGCGCTGTCGCTTTTCGGCATCCACCGAGCGGTCGATCAGCCGGCGCCGCTGGGCCGGAGCGAGCGCGTCGAACCGCAGCCCGTGGGCCGTTCGCGACTCCGCCTCGCCGCTCCAAACGACGGTGCCGCCGCAGCAGAACGGCGGCATTCCGTCATCGAAGCGCAGCTCCAGCTCCAGCCGCTCTCCCGGCTGCAGCACCCGGTTGGCGAGGATCCGCACGCCGTCCCCGGAGATGTCGAGCGACGGAGCGGCGAACTCTGCGGGCTCGGCGCGGGACGTCCTGCACACCACGCGGATCCGAGCCGGGATGCGGGCCTGCGCGCGGCGGTCGAAGAACCGCCGGTCCTCCGCATACACCCACCGGACGATCCGCTGCTCGAGATGCTCGTCGACCTCGTGGAAGCGAAGGGCGCCGGTTCGGGATCGTCCTCACGCGGACGACCTCGGCTTCGCAGATCAGCAACAGCCGCGGCCGATCGAACGCCAGCTCCACCCACAACCGCTCTCCGGCGACGAGCGGCCGTGATGCCGTGACCCTGGCGCCGCCCGCCGACACGTCGCTGGTGCGGGCCGCGAAGGGCTCCCCCCGCGAGCCGCCGGCCGAGATCGTGGCGCATTCCATGCCCAGATCGGCCTCCACGCGGAGGAATCGGCGTCGGTCGGGCTGCATCGCGGCCGGAGTCTACGACTCCGGGACGCTCTGCGGCCGTGCCAGGCCGGCTAGCGCGCCTTGGGGAACCAGCGAGTCGTGTCGCGGGTGTCGTTGGGGCGCGAGTCGGCCCCGGCGACGAGCGCGAGCGGCCCGACGGCTACCAGAAAGATGATGACTGCGAGAAGTTCCATGTAGATCATGATCGGCTCCAAAAGTGATTAGGACAAATCGGGTACTCGGTGGTTTCGATCAGGACAGCTGATCGATGATGTGCCGCGGTGTGACCCGGCGCCGCTGCCGCCGGTCGATCCGGGGCAGCAGGGTCTCCGCCGTCAGCCAGCGGATCGCGCCGGCCAGGAAAACCGCTGGTAAGGCGCTCAATATGATGAGAGAGAGAAGTTCCATACTTCGTATTGTGGCAGTACTTGACCATTAGCGCCAATGAAGATATGCTTTCGATTGATTATGGAAACTGATCAATGGCTGGGCGTTGAAGTACGTCATCTCGCAGCGCTGCAGGCGGTGGCCGAGGAGCGCAGCTTCGGCCGCGCCGCCACCCGGCTCGGTTACACCCAGTCGGCCGTCAGCCAGCAGATCGCCACGCTCGAGAAGACCGTCGGCACGCGGCTGGTGGAGCGGCCCGGCGGGCCCCGCCCGGTCTCGCTGACGGAGGCCGGCGAGGTGCTGCTCCGCCACGCCGGGGGGATCGTCGCCCAGCTGCGTGCCGCCCAGGCCGACCTGGCCGCGCTGGCCGAGGGATCGGCGGGCACCCTGCGCGTGGGGACGTACCAGAGCGCCGGCGCGCGCATCCTGCCCGACGTGATCAGCCGCTTCAAGCAGGCCTATCCCGACGTGTCCGTCGCCCTCCGAGAGGGCGAGGACGACGACCTGGCAGCCCTCGTCGAGGAGGGTGAGCTCGACCTCTGCTTCATCGCCATGCCGCCTCCGGAGGGGCCGTTCGAGGGCGTGGAGCTGCTGCAGGATCCCTACGTGCTGATCGTCCAGGCTGGCTCGCCGCTGGCCCGCAGGGACCGGGCGCCGGCGCTGCGGGAGATCGCCGAGCTGCCGCTGATCAGCTTCCGCACCTGCCGGGCCATGCACCAGATCGAGACGCACCTCCGCGCCCGCGGCCATGACGCCGACGTCGTCTTCCGGTCGGACGACAACGGCACCGTGCAGGGCATGGTGGCGGCCGGGTTCGGAGTCGCCCTCCTGCCCATGCTGGCCGTCGACCAGCGCGACGACCGGGTCGCGATCGTCGACCTGCAGGGAAAGGTGCCGCCGCGGATCGTGGGCGTGACCTGGCATCGCGACCGGCGGTGGACGCCGGCCGCCGAGACCTTCGTCAGGATCGCGCAGGAAGTCTGTCGCGAGGTGCAGGCCACGCTGCCGGGCGGGGCCGCCGTCGAGGCCGCTTCGGCCTGACCCGGCCGCGAGCCGCGATACTGGGGCGGATGGATCGTCCCGATGTCGCCACAGAGAGCATGACGCCGTTCGAGCGCCGCGTGCGCGACCCAGCATCCGGGTACGCGGCGGACTTCGAGGTCGACTCCGACACCCTGATGATCGTGTTCGCCGGGATCCGCGGTGAGGTGGGCATCCCCTCCTACGACTTCCTGTCGATCTCGGCCGCCCAGTCCGTCAAGCGGCTGTTCCTGCGCGACCATCGCCGCTCGTGGTACCAGCTCGGCGTCCAGGGCCTGGCCGGGTCGGCCCAGGAGCTGGCCGACGCATTGCGGGAGATGATCGCCCAGACCGGCGTGGAGCGGGTCGCGACGATCGGAAACTCGGCCGGCGGCTACGCGGCGCTGCTGTTCGGCGGCCTGCTGCGGGCCGACGCCGCCCTGGCATTCTCGGCGCGCACCTTCTTCGGCTGGCCGCGCCGCCTGCGCCACGGCGACCTCCGATACCGCCGCGATGCCGTCCGGCTGAGGCTCCGCGGGCAGCCCGAACGCCGCTTCCGTGACCTGCGCAACGTCCCTGTCGCCGCCCGCAGCCAGATCCACTACTCCACGGCAGACCGCCTGGACACGCTCCACGCCCGGCGGATGAGGGATGTTGCCGGCTACGACCTGCATGCGCACATCGGTGGCGGCCACCAGCTGGTGCGGGAGCTGCGCGACCGCGGTGAGCTGGTGGCGCTGCTCTCCGAGGTGCTCGCTACTCGTAGATGATCACGTCCGGCTGGGGCGTCAGCGACAGCGCCCGGCGCGGCGTGATCAGGTTGACGTCCTCGTGGTAGAACAGCTTGAAGCCGTTGAACCAGCGGCCATCGGTGCGGGCGAAGGCGTGGTACTTGGAGATCTTGTTCGGCCGGTCGCCGAAGCCGTCCACGTTCACGACCAGGGCCACGCCGGGGGAGGGCTCGAGCAGCCGCCTGTGGTGGATCATCCCGGGCGTGAACTGGTGCACGATCAGCAGCTTCTGCGGCAGGTCGTTGTCGGCCACCACCTGGGACAGGTACCTGCTCACCCGGTTCACGATCGACGCGTCGGTCGACCCGATCACCTGGCCGGGCAGCTGCCCCGGCCGCATGCTCCACTCGGGGTCGAGCGCGAGGCCGACGTCCGGCTCCCGCAGGTACGGCTCGTAGGCCCGCACCTCGTCCATGAACCTGGCCCGCCCGGGCTGGATGTCGAGCACCAGCAGGGCGTGGATCTTGCGGGCGGCCTCCAGGTAGCGGTCGATCACCTCGTCGCTCTGGCGCATCCGGTATTTCCCGTCCGTGCCCGGCGCCGCAGTGACGATGGTCGCGATCAGCTCGAAGGCGGGCTGCACGGGCCGGCCGTGACCCTCATATCCCGCCGCCTGCTCGATCAGCCGCTGGCCGGCCGCCGCCGGCGATCCGATTCCCAGCTCGCCCAGCTGGGGATCCTGCGGCGCGCCGTAGTAGGCCACGATCCGCCGGGTGGGCAGCAGCGTCCGCCCGCCGCCCGGCAGCTGCGGCCGTTGCGGCCTGGGCTGCGACTCGGCGGAGGCCGGCGCGCCGCCGGCACCGATCGGGTTGTCGCGGGTGCCGGTGAGCACCACCAGGCCGGCCACCGCCGCCACGCCGATCGCCGCCGCTGCGACCACCCGGCGCTGGCGGCGGGTGCGGTCGCGGGCGCGCTGGCGGGCCGCCTCCCGCGCCTGCCGGCGGCCGTCGTCCATCATGCGACCCGCTCCCCTCGGCCGCGCTGCAGAAGCCAGGCCGTGTAGCCGCCCTCGGACGCCCGCACCGCGCCGTCCCGCACCTCGACGATGCGGTCGGCGATCCGGTCGAGGAAGTAGCGGTCGTGGGAGACGAAGATGACGGTGCCGTCGAATCGCTCGATGGCGTCCTCCAGGACTTCCACCGCATCGATGTCGAGGTGGTTGGTGGGCTCGTCCAGGATCAGGCAGTTGCTGCCGCTGCGCATCAGCAGCAGCAGCTCGAGCCGCGTGCGCTCGCCGCCGGAGAGCTTCGCGATCGGCTGGCGTACCTGCTCGTAGGTGAACAGGAAGCGCATCAGCAGCTGCACCGCCTCGCCCTCGGTGCAGGGGCGTTGCAGCCGGATCGCATCCAGCGGCGTGCCCGTGCGCACGGCCGAGTCGTGCTCCTGTGCGAGCCGGCCCAGGCTGATGGAGGGCCCGATCCAGCGCTCGCCGGCGGTCGGCTCGAGCTGGCCGCCCAGCAGCTTGACCAGCACGCTCTTGCCGGCCCCGTTGTCGCCGATCACGCCCACCCGCTCGCCCCGCACGATCGTCAGCCGGACATCCCGCAGGATCGTCCGTCCGCCCAGCTCCACCGACGCGTCCCGCAGCTCGACCACCCGCTGGCCGCCCCGCTGCTCGCTTCGCAGGCGCAGCCCCATCTTGCGCCGTTCGAGCACCGGGCGGTCGATCTTGTCCATCCGGTCGATGCGCCGCTGGACGTTTCGGGCCTGCTTGATGTGCCGCTCGTTGACGACCAGGTGCGCCCAGTGGCGGAAGCGGCGGATCGCCTCTTCCAGCCGGGCGATCTCCTTCTGCTGGGTCACGTACTGCTGCTGCTGGCGCTGCAGCTCGAGTTCGCGGGCGGTGGCGTAGGCCGAATAGTTGCCGGGCCACATCCGCACCCGCCCGTGGTCGAGCTCGGCGATCTCGGACACCGTCTCGTCGAGCAGGTAGCGGTCATGGGACACCATCACCACGGCGCCGTCGTAGTCGGAGATCACCCCCTCGAGCCGGCTGCGCGCCTCGGCGTCGAGATGCGTCTCCGGCTCGTCGAGCAGCAGCAGGTCGGGCTCGCGGGCGAGGCAGGCAGCCATCGCGATCAGCTTGCGCTGCCCGCCGCTGCGTACGTCGGAGGGGCTGTCGATCTCGTCGGTGCCGATGCCGAGGCCCTGCAGCAGCGTCTGCACGCTGCCCTCGAAGGCGTGCCCGCCGGCCTGGTCGAACTCCTCCAGCAGCTGCTGCTGGCGCTTGAGCACCCGCTCCATGCGGTCGAGATCGTGTGCCAGCTCCGGGTCGGCGAGGCGGGTCACGGACTCGGCCAGGTCGCCCTCGATCCGTTCCAGGTCGGGCCGGGCGGCGCGGACGATCTCACGTGGGGTACGGGGGTCGGGCGGTACCTGCTGAGGCATGTAGGCGGCGGTCAGCCCGCGCCTGCGGGCGATGCCGCCCTCGTCAGGCTCGTCGATGCCGGCCAGGATCCGCAGCAGGGTCGACTTGCCGCCGCCGTTGGGGCCGATCACACCGATCCGGGCGCGTTCGGGCACCTCCAGATCGAGGCCGTCGAGGATGGTTCGGGCGCCGTATGTCTTGACGGCGGCTTGCAGACTGAGCAGGGTTATGGCCTTCCCCTCCAACCTGCGCCAGGTGCAGTCGCCTGGCGTCGTGCGGGATACTGTAGGTGCGATGAGCACTTCGAGCGAACTGCGGCTTGATTTCCGTGATTGTGTTGGAGCTTTTGCAACAGGTGTCACGGTGGTCACCACGCAGTCCGGCGGCGCCCCGCAGGGCATGACGCTGAACTCGTTCACGTCGGTGTCGCTCGACCCGCTGCTGATCCTGATCTCGCTCGCCCACCGCACGCGGACGCTGGAGGCGGTGCGGGCCAGCGGACGGTTCGCGGTCAACATCCTGCATCGCCGGCAGGCTGACGTCGCCCTGGCGTTCGCCAAGCCGGGCGCCGACTTTCCCCACGGCCACACGGTCACCGACCCGCACGGGTTCGTGGTCGTGATGCACGCGCTGTCGATCCTGCGCTGCGAGGTCTACAACATCCACGCCGCCGGCGACCATGACCTGGTGGTCGGCGAGGTGGTGGATTTCGAGGGCTCGGGCGGCGAGCCGCTGATCTTCCACCGGGGCGCCTTCGGAGGGCTGGACGCCGATGCGCTGGTGCCGCGCGGGCGGGTGATCGGGATTCACACCGCGCCCGGCTGGTAGCGCTCCAGCCGGCGCTCCAGGAACCGCCGCTCGGGCTCCGTCCCGACCAGGCCCAGCGCCTGCCGGCAGGCCTCGGCGGCCGCCTCCCGGTCGCCCAGCCTGTTCAGCAGGTCGGCCCGGGCGGCGTGCAGCAGGTGGCTGCCGGACAGGCCGTCGATCCGGTCGATCAGCTCGAGGCCGCGGGCCGGGCCGTCGGCCATCGCCACCGCCACGGCCCGGTTCAGCTCGACGGCCGGTGAGGGAGCGCGGCGCAGCAGCTCGCCGTAGAGCAGTGCTATCTGCCGCCAGTCGGTGTCCGCCGGCCGCTCGGCCGAGCAGTGCAGCGCGGCGATGGCAGCCTCGATCGCGTACGGGCCGGGCGGCCGGCGCATGCGCAGCGCCCGCTCGGTCAGCTCCCTCCCCTCGTCGATCGTGGGGCGGTCCCACAGCGAGCGGTCCTGCTCTGCAAGCAGCACCAGGTCGCCGCCGGCGTCGATCCGCGCCGCCCGGCGGGCGTCATGCAGCAGCATCAGGGCGAGCAGGCCGGCTACCTCCGGGTCGTCGGGCATCAGCGACTCCAGCACGCGCCCCAGGCGGATCGCCTCGGCGCTCAGGTCCTCCCGCAGCAGCGCCGGCCCGGCGGTCGCCGCATACCCCTCGGTGAAGACCAGGTAGACGACCGCCAGCACCGCGGCCAGCCGGTCGGGCAGCTCGTGGTCATCGGGCACGCGCAGCGGGATGCCTGCCCCTCGCAGCTTCCGCTTTGCTCGCACCAGCCGCTGCTGGACGGCGTGCTCGGAGGTGAGCATGCCGCGGGCGATCTCGGAGGCCGTCAGCCCGCCCACCATCCGCAGGGTAAGGGCCGCCTGCGATTCGGCGGCCAGCGACGGGTGGCAGCATGTGAAGATCAGTCGCAGGCGCTCGTCGGGGATCACCTCCACGTCCTCCCAGCCAGGGTCTTCGAGCAGCCGCCGCTCGGCCGCACGCGCCAGCTCGGGCCGGCGGTCGTCGAACGCCCGCCGGCGGCGGAGGCGATCCAGCGCCCGGTTGCGGGCCGTGGTCGCGATCCATCCGGCCGGATTCTCGGGCACTCCGTCAACCGCCCATCGCTCGAGCGCGATCGCATAGGCGTCCTGGACGGCGTCCTCGGCGGCGGCGATGTCGCCGAGGACGCGGGCCATCAGGGCGACCGCCAGCCCGAACTGCTCCCGGAACACGGCTGCGGCCGCATCACCGGCGGTCTGGCGCCCGCCGGTCACCCGGTGCGGCTGGGCACCTGCATGACCGGGCGCACCTCGATCGCTCCCAGCCGTGCGCTGGGGATCTGGGCGGCGTACTCGATGGCCTGGTCGAGGGTGTCGGCCTCGACCAGGTAGTACCCGCCGAGTACCTCGCGCGTCTCCGCGAACGGGCCGTCGGTGAGGATCCGCTGGCCGTCGCGCACGCGCACGGTGGTGGCGGTGTGCGAGTGGTCGAGCCGGTTGCCGTCCACCATCGCGCCGTCGCTGCGCAGCCGCTCGCTGAATGCGGCGTACTCGCCCATCAGGCCCTGCCGCTCCTCCTCCGACATCGCCCCCCAGGTTCCCTCGTCGTCATGGATCAAGAGCATGTACTGCATGCTGTCCTCCTGTTCGTGAGCGGCGCCGCTCGACGCCCGTCGATCCTATGACGAATGGTTGCGGCCGTTTTCGACACCGCGCGGCCAATCGCCACACCCGGCGTGGCCGTTGTGTGATCCTGCGGCCGTGGACGAGGGCACCCGGCACGACATCGAGACCCGGGCCGCCGAGCTGGCCGCGGCCGTCGCCACACATGACCTGCCGGCCGTCCGGGCCCTGTGCGAGCCCGGCCACTGGGAGCGCTCGGCCGCGGAGGAGTACGGGCGGCTGCTGCCGCAGGCCGGGCACGTCGAGACGTTGGGCACGCTGCTGCGGCGCAGCCTGATGCTGATCGAGACGCCGGGCTGGGACTTCCCCCGGGTGGTGTTCGAGCACCTGTGGGACGCGCGCAACCTGCCGCTGCTCGAGGATCAGCGGATGTTCACGCTGGTCGACCGGGCGGAGATCGAGCGCTCGGGCGACCCCGAGCGGCTGGCCCGGATGCGCACCAAGCTGGAGGCTCAGGACGCCGCGGCCGGGCTGGTGCGGGCGCTGACCGCACACGACGAGGCCGCCGCGGCGGCGCTGTTCGATCGCGATCTGGCGCGGTGGGACGACCACAGCGCGCACACGCCGATCGCCGGCATCCGCAGGGCCGAGCTGATCGGCTCGGTAGGGCCGCGCACGCTGGTGCGGGTATGGGGCGGCGCTTCGGAGCACACGATCGAGTATCTGTGGCGGCGCGCCGGTGACGGCATGCTGGTGGCCGGCGCTCGGGTGTTCGAACGTCGCCCGGGCGCCGCGAAGTAGATTTCGGCCATGACGGCGACCGACCAGGAGCCCGCGCTCCGGCTCGATGCTCCCCGGGAAGTCGTCCTGTCCCGTGCGGCCGAGCTGATCGCCGAGGCATGGCGGGGATTCGACCGTGCCCGGCCGGGACAGCCGCCGGTCGACGATCGGGTTCGGGCGCTGCTGGCCGCGGCGCTGCCCGAGCAACCCACCCCGGCCGTCGAGGTGATGAGCGACGCGGCGCTGATCCTGGACGAGACGATCGCGCAGCCCCGGCCGCGCTACCTGGCCTTCGTCGGATCGTCCGGGCTCGAGATCGGTGTGCTGGGCGACGCTCTTGCCTCCTGTTTCGACGCCAACATGGCCGTCTACGCCGGAGCCGCCACCGAGATCGAGGAGCAGGCCGTGGGCTGGGTGGGCGAGTTCATCGGCTACCCGACGGGTGGCGGCGCGTTCACCAGCGGCGGGACGATCTCGAACCTGACGGCCCTGGCGGCGGCCCGCGAGCACGCCCTGCCGGGGGCTCGCACGGCCGGCCTGGCGGGGACGCCGGCTGCCGTGTACTGCTCCGACGAGGCCCACTACTCGGTCGACCGGGCGGTCGAGCTGCTGGGCATCGGATCGGCCGGCGTGCGGGCGCTGGCGGTCGACGAGCGGCGGCGGTTGCGTCCCGCGGAGGTGGATGCGGCGATCGAGGCCGACGTGGAGGCGGGCATCACGCCAGTGGCGGTGGTCGCCACGGCCGGCACCACACTGACCGGAGCCATCGACCCGATCGCGGAGCTGGCCGACATCTGCGAGGCCCGTGGCGTGTGGCTGCACGTGGACGGCGCCTACGGCCTGCCGGCGGCCGGCGTCGAGTCGACCCGCAGCTCGTTCCGTGGCCTGGAGCGCGCGCACTCGGTGTCGCTCGACGCCCACAAGTGGCTCTATCTGCCCAAGGCCTGCGGGGTGGTGCTCGTCCGCGACCGGTCGAGCCTGACGGCGGCGTTCGCGCACGAGGAGGGGTACCTGCCCCACGAGCACACCGAATCGCACGCCGCCGACCTCACCCTCGAGTACTCGCGTCCGTTCCGGGCCCTCAAGCTGTGGCTGGCGTTCCGGGCGCACGGGGCGGAGGCCTTCCGCGAGGCGATCGAGCGGAACCTGGCCCACGCCCGCATGCTGGTCGACGAGGTGCGCCGCCACGGCGACCTGGAGCTGCTGACCGACCAGCCTCAGCTGTCCATCGTGCCCTTCCGGCACGTCCCCCCGGGGATCGCCGACCGCGACGCCCACAATGCCAGGCTGGGTCGCGAGCTGCAGCTCGACGGCCGCGTGTACGTGGCCCCGGCGGTGATCGACGGGGAGGTCTACCTGCGGCCGTGCTTCGTCAACTACCGCACCGTCGACTCCGACGTCCGCGCCCTGGTCGACGTCGCCCGCGAGCTGGGAGGGGAGCTGGCCCGGGCAGGTGCGCGATGATCGGTTCCACGGACTCCGGGGGATCACGCATCTAGACCGCAGGCATCCGCGCCCGCATCATGGAAGGTGATGCGACCTCCGCTGATCCCGGCGCCCTCAGGACGTGCCCGCACCGTGCTCACCAGGCTGGGGGTGGGGGGCGGGCTGGCCGTCGTGCTGGCGGCGATGGCCTTCGGCGGCCGTGACCCGCAGATGGACATCGTGATCGACCCGGCGCCGGCGGCGCCGGTGCACACCGAGCGGATCGGCCCCCTGCGCCAGGCGCCGAAGCCGGCGCGCGTGGCCGCGGCGCTGAAGAAGGTCGGCATCGACGTGCGCACCGTCTCGCTCGGCGATGCCACGCTGATCACGACCGCGGGCGCCGTGATGCAGCAGGGGGCGCTCAACATCGAGTACGGCGAGCTGCCCCACGGGATGGTGGTCTGGCCGCCGCGGAAGTGCATGACCATCCGCGCCGACCTCGGCGTGGGGGCCTGGGTCACCTACGCACCGTCGCAGATCGACGCCGGCCCTGACGGATGCCTGCCCTCGAACGCCGACCTGACACCGCAGATCCTGGAGGTGCTCGAGGGCGCCGCCGGCTGACCCGGCAGCGCCCTCGACCCGACCTAGGCGGCCGCGGTCACCTTCGGCCGTGTCTCCTCCAACAGGGCGGAGACCACGTCGGCAAGCCCCTCATCGTGCTCAGGCGCAAGCGAGCCGCCCTCGCCCAGGTGCGCCTGCGCCTTGGGCACCGACAGCTCGGCGTCGACGACTCGCGCACCCGTGGCGGCCAGCACCTTTCGCAGCTCCGCCTGTGCCCACATCGCGCCGAACATGCCGGTGCTGCTGCCGATCACGGCGACCGGCTTGTTCCGCAGCGGGTTCGTCGCGAACGGCCGCGACACCCAGTCGAGCGCGTTCTTCAGCTGGCCGGGTATGGAGCCGTTGTACTCGGGCGTCGCGAAGAGAACGGCGTCGGCTCGCGCCATCGCCGTGCGCAGGTCGACGACGGGCGTCGGCGCCGGCCCGCGCTCGAGCGAC
>DATLLX010000040.1:0-11739 GCA_035537595.1 Gaiellales bacterium
GGCACGGCAGTACGCGATCAAGCCGGGCGACGGCTGCAGAGGCGCCCGGACGATGGTCGGATCCACGACCCCGTCCACCTGCGAAACGATCCCTCGCACCTTCTCGGCCTCGTCGTTCAGCACCGCCTGATCCTGGCCGTACACGCGGACCGTCAGCGGCCGGTCGACCCCGGTCAGGACGTCGAGGCCGCCGGCGGCGTTGTTCTCACCCTCGCGCAGGGCGCCGATGTCGCGTATCCGCTGATCGGTGTACGTGACGACGTCGCTGCGGACGGCGTCCACCCTGCCGACGACCGTCCGGATGTCGTCGAGCGTCGCGCCGTAGTCCGCGTCTGACTCGATCGCCACCCATACCTCGCTGGAGTTGACGTCGACGAGCTGGTCGCCGGTGACCGCCCGGCCGACATGTGCCGCAACGCCCTCCACACCCTTGAGCGCGCGCAGCTGGCCGCTCACCGTCCGGGTCAGCTCGGTCATCTGCGGCTGTGACGTCCCCGGCTGGGCGTCGAGGTGGACCAGCACATGGCGGTCCTTGATCGACGGCACCGCGGACATGTCGAACAGCGGCAGCGCGGCCACGGCGAGCACGACCGCCGCCGCCGCGGCGATCATCAGCGGCCGGGGTCGGCCGATGATCCGGCCCAGCAGCCTCCCATAGCGGGGCAGCAGGTGCCTGGCGACGGGCGGTTCGCCCCGGGCCGGAGACCGCCACTCGAACAGCAGCAGGCTGAGGGCCGGGGCGAGGGTCACCGCCACCAGCATGGCCACCGCCACGGCGGCGACGTATGCGACCACCAGCGGGCCGAAGAACTCGCCCGGCCGGCCGTTCATGACGGCGACCGGCACCACCGGCAGGAGCGCGATCAGGGTGGCGTACACGAGCGGCGAGCGCACCGACCGCGAGGCATCGAGGACAGCGTCCTCGGTCGACGTGTCCATCCGCCTGCGCAGGCGCTGGGCGACCGCGTCCGCCGCCACGATCCCCTCGTCGATGACCACCGGCAGGGCCATCGCCAGTCCGGCGAACGAGATCACGTTGAAGCTCTCACCCATCCTGTCGAGCACCCAGGCGGCCGCGATCAGCGCGACCGGGATGGTGGCGGCCACGATGAACACCGTCCGCCAGTGGAAGAACAGGGCGGCCAGCGCGAGCAGCATCAGCAGTGCGGCCACGATCAGCGTCAGGGTCAGGTTGTTGAGGGCGTCCTCGAGGAAGTCGGACGGCTTGAACACGGCGGTATCGGTCTGGAGACCGGTCAGCCCCGGGCGAAGCTTCTCGAGCGCCTGCTCGACACCGCTGGTGACAGCGGCGGTGTCCGCCCCCGGATACTTCTCGACCACCAGCAGCAGGCCGTCGCCGTCGTTGACCACCGCATCACCGATCAGCGGCTGATGGTCGACGGTGACGGTCGCCACGTCGGCCAGCTCCAGCCGGCCGCCGGTGTCCTCGACCGGCACCTGGCCCAGCGAGTTGGGATCGGCGATCGTCTCGAGCACGTTTCGCACCTGCAGCCGCTGCTGGCCGGTCTCGATGAAGCCGCCGGTGCCCGGCGTCGAGGCCTCCAGATAGCTGAGCGGCGAGAACACCTGAGCGTTGCCTGCGGTCTCGACCACCTGGCTCAACGTGACATGGCTGCGGCGCAGCTGCTCGGGATCGACCTGCACCTGGAGCTGCTGGTCGCGCATGCCCCAGATCGCGACGTTTGCGACCCCGGGGACGCCCATCAGCCGCGGCCTGACAGTCCAGCGTGCGATCACTGACTGCTCGATCGGCGTCAGCTCGCTCGAGGAAAGCCCGATCATCAGCACCCTGCTGGACGAGGACAGGGGCGGCAGCACCACCGAGGGCTTGGAGATCATCGGCCATGCCGCGCCGCCCAGCTGGGTCAGCCGCTCCTGCACGAGCTGGCGGCCGCGATAGACATCGGTGCCGGGCTCGAAGACGAGCACCACCGAGGACAGGCCGGGTAGCGAGCGGGAGCGGATCACCTCGACGCCCTGCACGCCGTTCAGCAGGTCGGCCTCGAGCGGGACGGTGATCAGCTGCTCCACCTCATCCGCCGACAGCCCGTTGGCCTCGGTCTGGATCTCGACGTACGGCGGAGTGAACTCCGGCAGCACGTCGACCGGGGCGCTGCGAAGCTGCGCGATGCCGATCGCCGAGATGGCGACGGCGGCGACCACGACCGCCATCCGGAACTTCAAGCTCCACGCGATGATCCACGGCATGGGACGTCCCCCCAACAGTACGCTTACAATCTCATGAATTTTTCATTTGGAGCGCAAGTGTCTATCACACGCGCGAACCGATGACAAGCCCTCCATCCTTGTTCCACCGCGAAACCCGGGATCTCGCGCAATCGCTGGTTCTCTGAGACAATTGCCCTCCATGCGCGTGCTGATTGTTGAAGACGATGTAAAGATGGCCTCGCTGCTGGTGACCGGCCTGCGCGAGGAGGGCTTCGACCCGGATGTCGCGCACGCTGGCGAGCGCGGCCTGTCGATGGCGACCGAGCAGCCGTATGACGCCGTCGTGCTGGATCGGATGCTGCCCGGCATCGACGGTCTGACGCTGTGCCGCCGGCTCCGCCAGCGGGGCAATCCGGTGCCGGTGCTGATGCTGACCGCCCTCGGTGAGACCGCCGACCTGGTCACCGGCCTGGAGGCGGGCGCGGACGACTATCTGCCCAAGCCGTTCGCGTTCGAGGAGCTGTTCGCGCGCCTGCGGGCACTCGCCCGGCGACCGCCGCTGACCGCTGTCTCGACGGTCGAGGTCGGCGATCTCCGGCTCGACCGCTCCACGCATCGCGTCTGGCGGGGGAGCGTCGAGATCTCGCTGTCGGCTCGCGAGTTCGATCTGCTCGATGCCCTGATGCGCCGTCCCGACGACGTGCTCACCCGCGACCAGCTGCTGATGTACTGCTGGAAGGGCACCCAGGCCAGATCGAACGTCGTCGACGCATACATCCGCTACCTCCGGCAGAAGATCGACCGGCCGTTCGACACCACCTCGATCGAGACCGTGCGCGGGGCGGGGTATCGGTTTCGCGCGGACGGCGGGTCGGCCGCGGATTGACGAACCTTCCGATCCGCATCAGGTTGACGCTGGTCTTCGCCTGCTCGATGGCGATCGTGCTGTTGGCCACCGGAGCGTTCCTGTTCGTCCGCGTCGGCAACTCCCTCGACCACAACGTCCAGGAGGCCCTCGAGACCCGGTCGGCCGAGCTCGGCACCGACCTCCGCGAGGCCATCTCCATCTCGACCAGCGTGCTTCCCGACGATCAGGACGAGCAGTTCGCGCAGGTCGTCGGCGCCGACGGCCGCGTCATCGATGCGACCAGCCGGGTGCGCAACCGGTCGCTGCTGACGCCGGCCGAGATCGATCGCGTGGTCGGTGGGCGGGGGCCGCTGTTCGCCACCATCGACCAGGCGCCCGGCGTCAACGGGCATGCCAGGTTGTTCGCGCGGCAGGTGAACACCGCGCAGGGCACGGCGGTGCTGGTCACGGGGATGTCGCTCGAGGAGCGGCAGGCAACCGTGCGGCGGCTGCTCGCCGAGCTGCTCGTGATCGGCCCGGCCGCGCTGCTGGTGGCGTCGCTGCTCGGATACTGGGTGGCGTCCGCCGCACTGCGGCCGGTCGAGTCGATGCGAGCCGAAGCCGCCGAGATCTCAGCGGAAGCCCCCGGGCGCCGGCTGTCGCTGCCTGCTTCGCGTGACGAGCTGCGGCGGCTCGGCGAGACGCTCAACTCCACGCTCGAGCGGCTGGAGGCGGCACTGCGGTTGGAGCGCACGTTCGTCGCCGACGCCAGCCACGAGATGCGCTCGCCGATCGCCCGGCTGAAGGCCGAGCTGGAGCTGGCTCTGCGCCGCAGGCGCACCGCCGGGGAGCTCGAGGGCACGGTGCGATCGGCGCTGGCCGAGGCCGAGTTGCTCGCCCGGCTGAGCGAGAACCTGCTGTTCCTCGCTCGATCCGATCACGGCAACCTGCCCCTGCGCCGTCACGACGTTTCGGTTCCCTCACTGTTCGCCACGGTGGCGGCCCGGTTCCAGCCCGCGGCGGAGCGGGACGGACGCACGATCGAGATCGAGGACGTCGCGGACGGCGGGCTGGTGGGCGATTCGTCCTATCTCGAGCAGGCGCTCTCGAACGCCGTCGAGAACTCGCTGCGCCACGGCGCCGGGACGGTCACGCTGCTCGCTGTCGAGGATGCCGGGAGGCTGGAGCTCCACGTGCTCGACCAGGGACCCGGGTTCTCTGACGGGTTCCTGCCCCAGGCCTTCAGCCGGTTCACCCGGGAGGAGGAGGCGCGGACGTCGCCGGGCACCGGGCTCGGGCTGTCGATCATCGGCGCCATCGCCGTCGCCCACGGCGGATCGGCCGGTGCGGCCAACCGGCAGGGAGGCGGCGCGGACGTGTGGCTGTCGCTGCCGACCGAGCCGCCGCCGTCCTAGACCTGCCAGGCGCCCCCGCGCAGCAGCGGGACGCGGTCGCCGCCGGTGATGCCGTCGACCTCCATCTCGGGGCTGCCGATCATGAAGTCGATGTGGATCGAGCTGTGATTGGCGCGCGGGTGGTCGGCGTCGTCGTCGAGGGCGAATGTGTAGGCATGGCCGAGGGCGATATGGCTGGCCGCGTTCTCGTCGTAGAGCGTGTTGTAGAAGACCGTGCGATGGGGGCCGATTCGGCCCTCGGCGTCGACCAGTGCGACCTCACCCAGCCGGGAGGCGCCCTCGTCACGGGCTGCCCGCGCCCGCAGCATGCCGGCCCCCTCGTCGGCGTCGATGTCGACCGCCCGGCCGGCCTCGAACCGGACGCGCAGGCCGCGGACGATGGTGCCCTCGATCTGCAGCGGCATCGTCGAGGTAACGGTGCCGTCCACCCGCTCGGGGTCGGGAGTGGTGAACACCTCCTCGGAGGGCAGGTTGGGATGGTGCTCGATCCCCTCGGCGGTATGGAAGTCGGCGGCCAGCCAGCGCGAGCTGGGCAGCAGGCCGACCGTGAGGTCGGTGCCCGGGCCGCGGAACCCGATGGCGTCGAAGCGCCGCTCCGTGAGCCGGGCGGCGACCTCGAGCAGGCGGGTCATCCGCGTCTGCCAGGCCGCCACGGGGTCGTCCTCGTCCAGCCGGCAGATGTTCACGACCTGCGACCACAGCCGCTCCAACGCCTGGGCGGCGGAGAGAGTCGGATGCACCTGGAGCGCCCACGGCTCGGTCGGCATGGCGATGATCGTCCAGTTGATCAGCCGGTCGACGACAAGCTTCAGGTACTCCTGGCGGGTCGGCGGCTGGTCGGCTCCCAGCTTCTCCTGGTCGAGCCCTGCGGTGGCGGCCGGGTCGATGCCGCCCTCGATGGTGATCTGGGCGACGTGCTGCTGTCCCATTTCACGGATGCGCTCGATCTGCCACGAGGGGGCGAAGCCGATGGCGCCGTTCTGCCCGTTCTCGATCCGGGCGCGGCGGACGAACGCGTCGGCGTAGTTGACCTCGACGTGCTTCGCGCCGGCGGCGTAGGCGTGGGCGGCGACCGCCCGCGCCAGCTGCTCGCGGCCCAGCTCGGCGCTCACGGTCACGATCTGACCGGGCTGGACGTTCGCTCCGAAGCCGACGGCGAGCTTGGCGTAGCGGTCGATCATGGCGGCGTTCATGGCAGCGCACGATAGCTGTTCGGCTCACTAGAATCGGCGCCGTGGATCTCCTGGCCGAGCAGTGGGACGAGATCGTCGGGCGCCAGCCGGAGGACTGGTCGTTCCTGGACGTCCAGCTGACGCTCCGTGACGCCAGCGTCTCGGAGGAGACGGCGCTGGTGCTCTCGCCGCTCAACCCCTGGCACGAGCGCGACTGGCGCACCGGCGTGTTCCGGTTCCGGGCCGCCCGCACGTGGGGCTACGGCACCGCCGCCCAGCTGTGCCGCAAGCGGCTGGACACGCTCGACCGGCTGGGCGTGGTCGGCACGCTGCTGCTGATCGGCCACCTGGCGGACGTGAAGCCGGTGGCCACCCAGGGCCCGGCCTACTAACGGGGTCAGACCCGGTGTTCCAGCCGGGACGCGCGCTGCGGACGGTTGCTACTTCGGGCCGTCGGGCTGGAACCGTGCCGGCAGCCCCCGCTGCTGGAACCAGTCCACCATGGCCAGCTGGGGCGGCATCTCGGTGCCATAGTGGGTGGCGTCGATCACCGAGACGCCCTCGGCCTGAGCCAGGTCGAGGAACTCCCTCAGCATCCGCTGGACGATCTCGACCCGGCAGCGGGTGACCGCGCCGCCGGTGACGTAGGTCTGGCAGCCCCGCTCCAGGGACGCCTCGAGCAGCTCGCGGTCGGTGCCGCCGCCGCCGACCACCGTCACCCGCCCGGCGGCGGGCCGGTGCCGGCTGACGACCGTCACGGGCACCTCGTTTCCCAGCCACGAGGACAGCAGCTCGGCCACCTCCTCGATCGTGCGGTCGCTGTCGCCCACCACCGCACAGCCGCCGGGGATGGCCGGGTCGATCGGGAAGTACTCCTCCACGCCGGTCAGGCCGATCGCGTCCGCGCACATCCGCGACGGCGAGATCCTCGGGTGCTGGTCGATCGGCGCGTGGACGTTGTAGAACGAGATCCCCCGCGCCCGCATCGTCTCGAAGCTGGCCCGTGAGAGCGGCAGGAAGCCCGGCTCGTCGGCGAAATCCACCGGGTGCTCCGAGAACAGCAGCGTCCCCGGCTCCAGCCCTGCCACCACCCCGTCACTGGGAAACACGCAGGTGACGGCCCGCGCCACCTCGCCGGATCCGCGCACCATCAGGCCGTTCCACCGGCCTTCCCAGCCCGGCTCGGCGAACTCGCGCCAGTAGGGGTCGGGATAGCATTGCCCGAACACGTCGGCCCAGTCGTCGTCCTGCACCAGGCGGGTGCCGAACTCGTCATCCAACGCGCCGGTGAGGACGTCCAGCCTCATGCCCGCAGCTCGCCCTGCAGGCGGTCGGCCAGCGCGGCGACGATGCGCGCCCTGGCGGCATCCGCATCGGCGTCGGTCAGCGTGCGGTCCTCTGCCTGGAACACCAGGTGCACGGCGAGGCTCTTGCGCCCCTCCCCCACCTGCGGTCCCTGGTAAACGTCGAACACGCCGGCATCGGCCAGCAGGCTGCCGCCCGCCTCGCGGACGACGGCCAGCACGTCCGCCGCGGCGACGTCGTCCCCCACCACCACAGCGATGTCCTGGCGCACCGGCGGGAAGCTGATCACGTCGCGGTAGACGACGGTCTGCGGGGCCCGCCGGGCCAGCTCGTCGAGGTCGAGCTCGAACACGCTCACCGTTGCTTCGATGCCGAACTGCTCCGCCACCGTGGGGTGCAGCTCGCCCAGGAACCCGGCGTCCCCCAGCCGCCCGGCCCGCCCCGGATGGAGGAACGGCTCCTGGGCCTGCGACACGGCCAGCTGGACGCCCAGCGCGCCGCTCAGCGCCTCGACCACTCCCTTCAGGTCGAGCACCTCAGCCTCCTCGCCCGCCAGCATGCCGGCCAGCCGAACCGGCTGGTCGGGGATCTCGGTGGCCGAGGGGAGCACCACCCTGGCCACCTCGAACAGGCCGACGCGGGAGCGTCCGGCATCCAGGTTGCGCGCCGCCGCCTCCAGCAGCCCCGGGAACAGCAGCGTGCGCAGCCGCGTCTGGTCGGCACCCATCGGGTTGGCCACGCGCACGGCATCGGCCCGGGGGTCGCCTGCAGGCAGCAGCAACCGCTGGGGCAGCCCCTCGTCGGCGAAGGCGGTGGTCGCAGCCTCGGACAGCCCACAGCCCAGCAGCGCGTCGATCACCCGCCGTCGCAGCCGCAGATCGGGAGCCAGCCGGCCGACGGCGTCGGCATGCGGCGGCATCACCGCCGGCACCTTCCAGACGCCGTCGATGCGCGCCACCTCCTCGATCAGATCCACCTCACGCGTGGTGTCGAACATCCGCCAGGGCGGTGACAGCCAGCCACCGGGGGCAGGCTCGAAGCCGAGCCGGCCGAGGATCCCGTCGACCTGCTCCTGCGAGAAGGGGATGCCGATCAGGTGCTCGGCCCGCTCGCGGCGAAGCGGGACCACGGGCGGCGCCGGAAGCTCGTCGCGGACGTCGATCGTGCCCGGCACGAGCCGCGCGCCGCATAGCTCGACCAGCAGCTGGGAGGCCAGCGTCAAGGCCCGCTCGGGCAGGTACGGATCGAGGCCCTTCTCCCACCGCGCGGAGCCCTCGGTGCGCAGGCCCAGGCGGGTGGACGAGGCCTGGACGTTGGGGCCGTCGAAGTTGGCGCACTCCAGCAGCACTGTCGACGTCTGCTCCGAGACCTCGCTCCACTCCGAGCCCATCAGCCCGGCGATGGCGGACGGCTTCTCGGCGTCGGCGATCACCAGCACTTCGGGGTCGAGCACCCGCTCCTGGCCGTCCAGGGTCACCACCCGCTCACCCTCACCCGCACGGCGGACGACGATCTGCCGGCCCGCCACCTTGTCGAGGTCGAAGGCATGCGTGGGCTCGCCGAGACACAGCATCACGTAGTTCGTGATGTCGACGACGTTCGAGATCGGCCGCATGCCGGCCGCGGCGATGCGCGCCTTCAGCCAGGGCGGCGAGGGCCCGACGTGGACGTCGGTGAACACGCGACCGGCCCACCGGGGGCAGAGGTCGGGCGCCTCGACGCGTACGCTGACGTGATCCTCGGCCCGGCCGTCGCCGGCCGCATCCGGCTCGGCGCCGGGCCATGGCGCGAGAGCGGTGTCGAGCACCGCCGCCACCTCGCGGGCGATCCCGTAGACGCTCAGGCAGTCGGGCCGGTTGGACGTGATCTCGAATTCCATCACCGTCTCGGCGACCGGCAGCACGTCGGCCAGCGGGGTGCCGGGCTCGAGCTCGCCGGGGAGCAGCATGATGCCCTCGTGATCCTGGGACAGCTCGAGCTCGTGCTCGGAGAGGATCATGCCGTCCGACTCGATACCGCGCAGCTTCGCCCTCTTCAGCTTCACGCCGCCGGGTAGCGTGGCCCCGGGCAGCACGACGGCGACCGTCGCCCCGGCGTCGAAGTTGCGGGCGCCGCAGACGATCTGGCGGGGATCGCCGTTGCCGACGTCGACCAGGCAGACCGACAGGCGGTCGGCGTCGGGATGCTGCTCCCGCGACAGCACCCGGCCCACCCGGTACAGCTCGAGGCCGTCAGGGATACCGATCCGGTGCAGCGCCTCCAGCTTGGTGCCGGTCATGCTCAGCAGCTCGCCCAGCTCGGTCACCGGCATGTCGAACCCGACGTACTCCCGCAGCCACGAGACCGGCACCCTCATCCGAACTGCTCCATGAACCGCAGGTCGTTCTCCCACAACATGCGGATGTCGGGGATGGCATGGCGCAGGGCGGCGATCCGCTCGACGCCCATCCCCCACGCGTAGCCCGTCAGCTGCTCGGCGTCGTAGCCCTCGACGTAATCGAACAATGCCGGGTCGACCATCCCGGCGCCCAGGATCTCGACCCAGCCCTCGCCCCTGCAGACGCGGCACGGGGACCCGTCGCGGGCGCAGTTGAAGCACGACACGTCGACCTCCACCGAGGGCTCGGTGAAGGGGAAGAAGTGCGGGCGCAGCCGCACCTCCCGGTCGGGGCCGAACACCTCGCGGGCGAACGCCAGCAGCGTGCCCTTGAGATGCGCCAGGGTGAGCCCGCGGTCGACGGCCAGGCCCTCGATCTGGGTGAACATCACCGTGTGGGTGGGATCGGGCGTGTCGCGCCGGTAGCAGCGGCCGGCCGTGGCCATGTAGACGGGCGGTGGCTGGGCGAGCATCGTGCGGATCTGCATCGGCGACGTATGCGTGCGAAGCACCAGCGAGTCGGAGACGTAGAAGGTGTCGGTCCATTGCCGCGACGGGTGCGTGGCCGCGGTGTTCAGGGCATCGAAGGTGTTGTGCACCGTGTCCACCTCCGGCCCGTCCACCACGCCGTAGCCGAGGCCGATCAGTACCTCGAGGATCTCGCGGGCGGTCTGGTCGATCAGGTGGGCATGCCCGCGGTGCACGCGGCGTCCGGGCAGGGTGACGTCGACCCGGTCGCTCCTCAGCCGCCGGTCGAGCTCCACGGCGCGCAGCTCCGACGAGCGCTGCTCCAGCGCCGCTTCCAGCGTCCGCCGGGCGTCGTTCAGCACCTTCCCCCGCGCACCTCGCTGGTCGGGGGGCAGGCTCCCCAGCTCACGCAGCGCCTGTGTCAGCGGCGCCTTTCGGCCCGACACCGCCACCCGCACCTCCTCCAGCACCGCGCTGTCGCCTGCCGAGGCGATGCGTTCGAGACCGTCCCGGGTGAGGGCGTCGATATCCATGAGCGGTAGAGTCTACTGAGGTGCTGGAGCCGCCAAGCGCATACGACGAGCTGGGCTCGGCCTATGACGCGTGGTGCCGCTCGGTCACCGAGGACATCGACTTCTACGTCGACCTGGCGCTGCGATCGGGTGGCCCCGTGCTCGAGATCGGCATCGGTTCCGGCCGGGTCGCGGTGCCCACCGCCCTGGCCGGGGTTGAGGTGGTCGGCGTCGATACCTCACCGGCGATGCTCGACCTGGCCCGGGCCAAGGCGGCCGCCCACGGCCTCGAGCTCGACCTGCGGCTGGGCGACATGCGCGACCTGCCCGATCTGGGCCAGTTCCCCCTGATCACCGTACCCTTCCGCGCCCTGCTTCACCTGCGCGACGACGGCGAGCGGCTGGCCGTGCTCAGCGGGCTTCGCCGGCGCCTGCGGCCGGGGGGCACGCTGGCCTTCGACGTCTTTCACCCCGATCGGCAGGACATCGAGGAGACCCAGGGGCACTGGATCGAGCGCGAGCGCGGCATCTTCGAGCATGCCACCTGGCGGCCCGAGCAGCGCAGCCTGACCCTGACCGTGCGGACGGCGGCGACGCGGGCCGACATGGATCTGTGGTGGGTGGAGCCGGCCGACTGGCGGCGGCTGCTGGAGGCCACCGGGTTCAACCGGGTGGAGTGCTTCGGGTGGTTCGACCGCTCCCCGCTTCGGTCAGGGTCGACGGACTCGGTATGGGTGGCGAGGGGATCAGGGCCGGGCGCGGCGGCCCGCTGAAATCGAACTCGGAGACGAGGTTCCCCAGCTGGGGAGCGGACTCGCGGACGCTGGGCCGGCTGTCAGGGCGGCCGTCGGTTGCCGGATTCAGGCGCGCGCCGCCCAGGAAGTCGTCCTCGATGAAGCGCAGGTAGGCGTCGAAGCTGAGCGTCTGGTGGTCGATCAGGCCGCGGCGGGAGAACGGGCTGATCATGATCCCCGGCACTCGCATGCCGTACCCCACCCCGTCGACGACCGGCGGCCTGACGTGGTCGTAGAACCCGCCCCACTCGTCCCAGGTCAGGAAGATGGCCGACGAGCTCCAGTCGGGGCTCCGCATCACGGCGTCGACGACTCGGGCCACCCATCGCTGGCCGGCCGCGATCGACGCCGGGGGATGGTCGCTATCGGCGTAGTCGGGGATCACCCAGGAGACGTTGGGGAGCGTGCCCGTCCGGGCCTGCCGGAAGAATCGGCTGGAGTCCTGGACGTTGCGCGACTGGCCGTCGGCGGCGACGTCGCCGAAACGGGCCAGCGGGTTCCAGATGCTCGGGCTGGTCGAGCTCTGCGGCACCAGCGCGCAATCCATGGCGTCGTTTGCGCAGTCCGGCTGATACCCCTTGCTGACGTAGTACCCCCAGCTGACCCGGTGCTTGCGGAGCAGGTAGGTGATGTCGGTCCACGGATAGATGGGGCCGTGG
>DATLLX010000041.1:0-3750 GCA_035537595.1 Gaiellales bacterium
TCCTCGACTGGTCGTTCCTGGGCAAGCCGCTGCTGCTGGTCCTGCTGTCCCACCTCCTCGCGGGGCTGCTGCGCCGGCGGCGTACGCCCGTCGCCCTGGCCGCGCTGATCTCGGCGGTGGTGAAGGCGTCGAGGGTGGCGCTGCCGGGGAGTCCCAGACGTGTCGTGGAGGCGTAGAACAGCCAACCACCCACCACCACCAGCACCACCGCCGAGATGAGCGCGGCGAGGGCGACGGGTGTGCGCCGCCGGCGTAACAGCCCCGCGAGGAGGTGGGACAGCAGGACCAGCAGCAGCGGCTTGCCGAGGAACGACCAGTCGAGGAAGAGCCGGCGGAAGCCGACCAGCGTGGCCAGGCTGACTCCGACGAGCGCCAGCTCCGTGGGGAGCTGCAAGCTGAAGCGCCGGCGAGCCCTCACGACCCCACCGTGGCCCGGGTGGTCGGCCCGCCTCCGGCGCGGCCGGGGCCGAACAGCCGGTTCCAGCCGTCGAGGAACGACTGGTCCCGGGCGACCTGGACGAGGTTCGAGACGTCCGGCGGCGCCGCTTGGTCGATCCCGTCGGGGTCCCAGGACGAGGGCTCGATCAGGACCGTCACGACCTTGCCGAAGCGGCTGCCCAGGTTCGACAGGCGGCGCAGGTCGGTGCTGGCCAGCGCGGCGACGATCAGCACCAGCGAGCCGCCGCTCGTGCCCCGGCCCAGCCGGTCGAGGCTGCGCTGCAGCGAGGCGGACTGATCGGGCTCGACCGTGGCGAGGTGCAGGAAGCAGGCCTCGAGGTGGTGCCGGCCGCCGTCGAAGCCCGAGTCGCTGCCGGCCGTGGTGATGAGGCGGACCTGGTCACCGCGGTTCGCGCACGCGTCGAGGATCGAGGCGGCCGCCGAGACCGCCAGCTCGAAGGACTCGGCGACGTGGGCCCGGGAGCGCACGTCGAGCACCACGGTCGTGCGCTCCTGCCAGGGCAGCTCGTGCTGGCGGATCATCAGCTCGTCGTGGTGCGCGGTCGCCGGCCCGTGCACCCGGCGCAGGTCGTCGCCGACCTGGTAGGGCCGCAGCGCGTAGAAGTCGTCGCCGGCGCGGCCGATGGCGTTGGGGTGACGGGCGGTGGCCTGGGGGTCGTGGCCCGAGGCCGCCGGCAGGGCGACGATCGGATCGATGCGGGGGTAGACGATCAACTCGGTGACGCCCGCGCCCTCGACCTCTGCCGCGGTCAACCCGAATGCGTCACCGACGATGACGTCGAGCGGCCCGACCTGCAGCTTCCCCCTCCGCCCGGTGGGAAGCAGGTAGGCGGCGCGGCCCGACCCGCCGGAGGGCAGCGGGCTCACGAGCACGGTGGCACCGCGGGTGCCGGTCACCGCGTCCCGCAGCCGCAGCACGGGCGTCGACCGGGACCCGTCGTTGCGGAGCCGCAACTCGACGCGCGCTGGTGACCCGGCGTGCACCCTCGACGGCTCGACGTGGCGGCTGACCCGCAGGTCGAGCCGGGCCAGGGCGGTCCGGAGCACGGCGACGAGCAGGAGCACCGCCACGCCCGCTCCCAGCAGGAACAGCTCGAAGCTGCCGGTGAGCCGCCCGACCGCGAGCAGGAGCAGCGCCCCGCCCCCGGTCAACCAGCCGTTGCGCGTCACCACGGCTGCGTCCTCACGGACATCCCCTGGGGCTGCGCCCCGGACCCATCACCGTCGGGCGAGCTGGCGCTCGCGCCGCCGGGCTGCTCCGCTCGTTCCGCTCGCTTCACAGATCCCCCATGGCCTTTGGCCGCCTCGACGGATGAGAATCGGTGCGGATCCGGCTGAGCTCGTTCTTGCTTGGTGCGCAGGAGCCCGCTTCACAGATTGACGCCAGGGGTCTTCCCGGCACCTCGAACTGTTGTCTCGTGCACGCCTCACAGCGTCGCTGATCGGTTGACCCCGCCGGACCCGCCCAGCTGCGACAACGAGGAAGGGAGCGGCGGTGGATCTGCTGATCGAGCGGTGTGCCGGCATCGACATCGGCAAGACGGAGGTAGTCGCCTGTGTGCGCACACCCGGCCCCCGCGGCGAAGGCCGCCGCAAGGAGACTCGGACGTTCCCGTCCTTCAGCGCCGACTTGGAGGCGATGGCGGACTGGTTCAGCGCCGAGGGCGTGACCGAGGTGGCGATGGAAGCGACGGGCTCGTACTGGAAGCCGGTGTGGTACGTGCTGGAGGACCGAGGTTTCGACCAGAAGCTCGTCAACGCCCAGCATCTGCGGATCCTCCCGGGCCGCAAGAGCGACGTCCTCGACGCCGAATGGATCGCGGAGCTGCTCGAGCACGGCCTTCTGCGCGGCAGCTTCGTGCCGCCTGAGGCGATCCGGGAGCTGCGGGACCTGACGCGCTACCGCAAGCGGCTCACCCAGGCCCGCACCGCGGAGCTCCAGCGGATCGAGAAGACCCTCGAAGACGCCGGCATCAAGTTGGATGTCGTCGCCTCCGACATCCTCGGCGTCTCTGGTCGCCTGATGCTCAAGGCGCTCATCGCCGGCGAACGCGACGCCGAGAAGCTCGCGGAGATGGCCAAGGGCGTGCTGCGCAACAAGATCCCCCAGCTGCGCCAGGCGCTGCGAGGCCGCTTCCGGGACCACCACGCCCTGCTCGTGGGCATGGCCCTGGAGCACGCCGAGTACCTCGACGCCGCCATCGCCCGCCTCGACGACCAGATCGACGCACTGTTCGCCGCGAACACCAGCGAGGCCGGCGTCCCTTTCGTTGAAGCCCGCGACCGGCTCGCCACCATCCCCGGGGTCGGCAAGCGGGCCGCCCAAACGATCATCGCCGAGATCGGCGTGGACATGGCCAGGTTCCCCACCGCCGGCCACCTCGCGTCGTGGGCCGGGCTCGCACCAGGCACCAACATCACCGGCGGCAAACGCCGCTCCGGCAAGACGAGCCCCGGCGACAAGTGGCTCGGCGAGATCCTCAACCAGTGCGCCTGGGCCGTCGCCCGCAGCCGCGACACCTACCTGTCCGCCCAGTTCTGGCGGCTCGCCCGCCGCATCGGCAAGAAGAAAGCCGCCGTCGCGGTCAGCCACTCGATCCTCGTGATCTGCTGGCACCTGCTCACCGAACGCGTCGACTACCACGACCTCGGCGGCGACTACTTCACCCGCCGAAACAACCCCGACCGCCGCCGCGACCACCACATCCAAGGACTCCACACCCTCGGCTACCGCGTCACCCTCGACAAGATCACCGACACAGCCGCATAAGACCCTCGCGCCCGGCCCCAGATCTATTCTCCTCACAGCGCGAACGGGGGCCACCAGTCCATGCGTCTGTTCTTCAGCTACTCGAGATCGGACGCCGAGGTCGTGCACCGGCTGCGGCAGGATCTCGAGCGCGCCGGCCACGAGATCTGGCTCGACCGCGACGACATCCCCGGCGGGGCGGCCTGGCGGCGCTCGATCGGCGAGGGCATCGCCGGCGCCGACGTGGTCCTGGTCGTGGTGACGCCGGCCTCGGTCGTGTCGCCCAACGTCGAGCGGGAGCTGACGGTCGCGGACGAACAGGTCAAGCCACTCCTGCCGGTGCTGGCCGAGTCGACGATGATCCCGCCGTCGCTCAGCTTCCTGCTCGCCGGCGTCCAGCACGTCGATCTCACCACCCAGCGCTACCCCGAGGCCATCGCCGAGCTGCACCAGGCCCTGGCCGCCATCACCGCGCGCCGGGCGTCCGGCGCCGGCGCCGCCGGCGGTCCGGCTGCGGCCGGATCCGGAGGCACCGCGACGGC
>DATLLX010000042.1:0-3013 GCA_035537595.1 Gaiellales bacterium
CCAGATTACGGAGGGCATGATCTGTTCGTGCACTTCTCCAGCGTTACCGGTGTCAGCTACAAGCAGCTGGACGCCGGGCGTCGGGTCGCGTTCGAAACCCGCCAGGGCGCGAAGGGCGCCGAGGCCACCAACGTCAGCGTGATCGAGTAGGGGTTACGCGTGGCGAAGGAAGAGACGATCGAGGTCGAGGGCGAGGTGACCGAGGCCCTCCCCAACACGATGTTCCGCGTCAAGCTCGACAACGGCCACACGGTGCTCGGCCACATCTCCGGCAAGATGCGCCGCTACTACATCCGCATCCTCCCCGGCGACCGCGTCAAGGTCGAGCTGTCGCCCTACGACCTGACGCGCGGCCGCATCACCTACCGGTTCAAGTAGCTCGAGCGGAACAACGGGGTCAGACCCCGTTGTTTCAGGCGGTGCTGAGGGCTGCCTGGCGCTCGGCGATCAGCCGCTCGACCGCCTCGCGGTCGCCCGCGCGCAGCAGCTCCACCGGATCGGGGTCGCCGTTGACGATGCCCTCGAAGAACGCCTTGCGGTCGTCGTAGGTGGGCAGCGTCGACTTCGCCCAGCCGCGGACGTCGTTCAGCAGCTCCGCCAGCTCGGCGTAGGCGGGCCCGAACGTGTCGCCGATCTCCCGCTTCATGCGCTTGGCCAGGGCGGGACTGGCGCCGGCGGTCGAGATCGCGATCGCGATCGGCCCCTGGCGAACGATCGCCGGCAGGATGAAGCTGCACAGCGGCGGCACGTCGACGACGTTGCAGAGCATCGCCCGCCGCTCGGCCTCGTCGAACACGGCGATGTTGGTCTCGGTGTCGCTGGTGGCCGCGATGGCCAGAAAGTGGCCCTCCAGATCACCGGGCTGCCAGCGTCTGGGCGTCCATTCGATGTCGCCGGCCGCCGCCAGCTCGCGAACCTCCTTGCAGGCGTCCGGTGCGACCACGTGCACGGTGGCGCCGGTGGCCAGCAGCCCCTCGACCTTCTCCAGGCCGACCGAGCCTGCACCGACCACCAGACAGCGGCGGCCGGTCAGCTTGAGGCAGGCCACGTAGAAGGTGGTCGAGAGCATGTCCGCCACGCAGCGCTGATCGCACAGCTCGAGCCGGTGCTGGCAGACGCAGGGGGCGCCTCGGTAGGCCTGTGCGGGCATGACACTATGGTACCCGCGGTGCCACACTTCTCAGCTGCCTACGAGGTCGATCGGCCGATCGCCGAGGTGTTCGAATGGCATCGTGACACGCGCAACGCCGCCGCCATCTCGCCACCGTCGCTTCTCGTCGAGCAGGTCGAGGGCCGGTTCCCCGTGGAGCAGGGCGATCGGGTGCGGCTGGTCGTCCACCAGCGGGGAAACCCGATCCGGCAGCGCTGGCTGGTGCGGATCGCCGAGCTGCGCAGCCCGACGCTGATCGTCGACGAGATGCTGGAGGGGCCGTTCGCCCGCTGGCGCCACGAGCACTGCTTCCGCGACCTGGGCGGAGGCCGTACCCGGGTCACCGACCGCGTGACCTGGGCGCTGCCGCTGGGACTGCACGTCGTCGCCGGGCCGATCGCCGGCCGGCTGCTGTCCGCGACCTTCGCGCATCGCCAGCGGCGCAGCAGGGATCTGTTGGAAGCGGGCCGGTGAGGCGGTACGATCACGGCCCCGGCCGCGCACGCCCGTCAAGTACGAGGAGGAACGACCGATGAGCACCGCCTATCAACGCGCCCCCGACGAACTCGTGTCCGGCTCGATGACCAAGAAGCTGCTCACCTGCTCGCCCGACACCACGCTGGTCGAGGCCGCGCACAGGATGGCCGACCGCCGCGTGGGCGCGATCCTGGTCACCGAGAACGACGGCCTGGTCGGCATCCTCACCGAGCGCGACGTGCTGAAGGCTGTCGGCAACGACTCGATCAACTGCAGCGTCGCCGACTGCATGACACACGATCCGATCACCGTCGGACTGGATGCCAGCAACGGGGAGGCGGCGTCGCTGATGATCCATGGCGGCTTTCGCCACGTGCCCGTGGTGGACGGCGAGCAGCTGGTCGGGATCGTCTCGATCCGCGATCTGCTGCGGCTGCCCAACGAATCGCCGAGCGGCGTCTGAGCCCGCTCAGCCGGCGCTGACCGTGCCGGCCACGGCCCATGCGCGGGCCGTCAGCTCGAACGGCTCGTCGCCGGCGCCGAGCCGGCGCCGGTAGGCCTCACGGAGCGGCGAGCGGCCCTGCTCGTCGAGCGAGGCGCAGTACGCGCCGGACGGCGCAACGCCGGTCGGCAGCGGCCACCAGAGGTCGTCGAACCCCGAGTATCCCGCCCGCACCTCGATCGCGCCGAAGCGCACCCCCGTCAGCCCGACGTCCTCCCACAGCCGAGCCAGGTCGCCGTCCCGGCACCAGGGCATCGTCCGCCCCTCGTCGAGCGCCTCGGCCCGCGGATCCACCTCGATGGCGGCGTCCCAGAAGCTCCGCAGCAGTGTCATCTCGCCGGCGTAGTCCCACACGCACGAGGCGACGACGCCGCCCGGCCTGGTCACCCGGGCCATCTCCCGCACGCCTGCCGGAGGGTCGGCCATGAAGTTGACGACCAGCTGGGAGAGCGTAGCGTCGAAGGCGTCGTCCTCGAACGGCAGCGCCTCGCCGCCTGCCACCCGCACGTCGGCGCCGGGTACCCGTGACCGGCAGGCGGCGGCGAACGGCTCGGACGGATCGACGGCAGCCACGCCGGCCGGGCCCAGCCGCTCCGCCAGTTCGGCGGTCAGCGCGCCGGGGCCGCAGCCGACGTCGAGCACGGTCTGGCCCGCCTCGACACCCGCGAAGTCCACGAAGGTCGGCGCGAGCGGCGCGGAGTAGCGGCCCATGAAGCGGTCATAGGCTTCCGCCGCGACGTCGAAGCTCACGCGGGCACCCTACGCGCGAGGTACCGATCCTCGGCCGCGTAGTCGAGGAAGGGCGCGAAGAAGGGATCGTCGGCCTGGGGGAGTAGCGCCGCATCCTCGCCTCCGCGTGCCGCGTCGACCAGCCACTCGACCTC
>DATLLX010000043.1:0-4649 GCA_035537595.1 Gaiellales bacterium
GGCCGAGAACACGGTGCTCCACGACTATGCCCAGCCGCCCGCCTCCCGGCTCGGCTGGCTGCACCCCCGCTGGATCCTCCAGTACGCGGCCAGGCTGCTCGCGGAGTTCGACGTCCGCGGCGGCGGCGCGCGGACGCCTGCCGGTGCGCTGTCGGGCGGCAACCAGCAGAAGGTGGTGGTGGCCCGCGAGGTCAGCGGCGATCCCCGGCTGCTGATCGCCGCCCAGCCGACCAGGGGCCTCGACGTGGGCGCCATCGAGTACGTGCACCGACGGCTGGTGGCCGAGCGCGACCGCGGCAGAGCGATCCTCCTGGTCTCGTTCGAGCTGGAGGAGATCCGGGCGCTGGCCGACCGTATCCTGGTCATGTTCGAGGGTCGGATGGTGGCCGAGTACGGGCCCGATGCGACCAACGAGCAGCTCGGGCTGGCGATGATGCTGGGCGAGGCGGGGACGGCGCCGGTGTGACCACTGTCGGCGGCCCAACCATCGATCCCGGACGGTTCGGCCGCAGGACGCGCGGGATCGCGCTGCCGCTGGCGGCGACGCTGGTGGCGTTCGTGATCGGCGGCCTGGTGGTGGCCGCCACCGGCCACAACCCGCTGTCCGCCTACAAGGCGATCTTCGATGGCACCGGCCTCAACTGGCTGTTCCCGTGGGTGAGCGGATTCGAGCGCCAGGCCGCCGCCCGCGACCTGCAGCAGACGCTGCTGGTGATGACGCCGCTGATCCTCACCGCCTGCGCGGTGGGCTTCTCGTTCCGGGCCGGCATGTTCAACATCGGCGGCCAGGGCCAGTACTGGGTCGGGCTGACGGCCGCCCTGGTGGTCGGCACCCACCTGGAGGGCACCGCCACCTGGCTGCACGTGACGCTGGGGATGGTCGCCGCGATCACCGCCGGCAGCATCTGGGGCGCCATCGCCGGTGTGCTCAAGGCCACCCGGGGCGCGCACGAGGTGATCACCACCATCATGCTCAACTGGATCGCGATCTTCGTGATCAAGTGGCTGGTCGAGCTGAAGGGCCCGCTGCAGGGCGGTGAGCCGACCATCCCCCGCTCCGACGACATCGCCGACTCCGCCCACCTGCCCACCATCTGGGGCACCCTGCAGGCACTGCACGCCGGCATCTTCGTGGCCCTGGCAGCCCTGGTCGTCTACCACCTGCTGCTCAACCGCACCACCCTGGGGTTCGAGATCCGGGCCGTCGGCTTCAACCCGGAGGCGGCCCGGGCGTCGGGCATCTCGGTGTCGCGCAGCTACATCCTCGCCCTGGGCATCTCGGGCGCGTTCGCCGGGCTGGCGGGCTCGCTCGACCTGCTGGGCTGGAAGTTCCATGTCGCCAGCAACGATCTCGACGTGGGCACGCTCGGCTTCATCGGCATCGCCGTCGCCCTGCTGGGCCGCAACAGCGCCGTCGGCATCCTGTTCGCGGCGCTGCTGTTCGCCTGCCTGCAGACCGGCACCGCGCCTCGCAATCTCGACCCGACGGTGTTCCCGCCCGAGCTGGCCGGGAACCTGGCCACGATCATCCAGGCGCTGATCATCCTGTTCGTCGGCGCCCAGCTGCTGATCGTGTACGCCGCCCGGTCGGGCCAGAGGCTGCTGCCCCGCCGCGGAGCGCCCACAGACTCCGAGCCCGAGGCGGGCTCGTGACCGCGGCCACCGGCGACCTGCTGGCGCCCAGGCGCGTCGCCATCACCGGGATCGTTCTCGGCGTGGCCGCGCTGCTGGTGGCCATCCCCCCGCTTCACGTCCGCTCGCCGGCGCTGCCCGCGGTGCTGGCCGTGATCGGTGCGATGGCCGGTGTGTGGGCCGTGTCGCGAGACGAGCGACGGCTGGGCTGGTGGGCGCTTGTGGCCTCGGTCGCCTGCCTGGCCGGGGCGCTGTGGGTGCAGACCCGCGACACCGACTCGCTGGAGGCCGTGCTCAGCACGGGCCTGCTGGCCGCCACCCTGCGGTTCGCGACGCCGCTGGCCTTCGCCGCAATGGGCGGCATCCTCTCCGAGCGGTCAGGGGTGGTCAACATCGGCCTCGAGGGGATGATGCTGACCGGCGCCTTCTTCGGCGCCTGGGGTGCGGACGTCACCGGCAGCTGGCAGCTGGCGATTCTGATCGCCGCCGCCTGCGGCGGAGCCCTGGCCGCCATCCACGCCTTCTTCTCGATCAGCCTGCGGGTCGACCAGATCGTCAGCGGCACGGCGGTCAACTTCCTGGCCCTGGGCGTCACCGGCTACCTGTTCCGCGACATCTACGCCACCGAGGGCATCCCGACCGACCTGCCGCGGATCCCCGACGTGGAGATCCCGGGCCTGGTCGACGTCCCCTACCTGGGCGACATCATCGGCAAGATGAACCTCATGATCTGGCTGATGCTGCTGCTGGTGGTGGTGATCAGCCTGGTGCTGTTCCGCACCCCGGCCGGGCTGCGGCTGCGGGCGGTGGGCGAGCATCCGCGGGCGGCCGAGTCGGTCGGCATCTCGGCCTTCCGGGTGCGCTACGTGGCGGTCATCCTGAGCGGCATGCTGGCGGCGCTGGGCGGCGCCTATCTGTCGGTCGGCTTCATCGGCACCTTCAACGAGAACATGACGCTGGGCCGCGGCTTCATCGCCCTGGCTGCCGTGATCTTCGGCGCCTGGCGTCCGTATGGTGCGCTCGGCGCCTGCCTGCTGTTCGGGTTCTCCAGCGGGCTGGCCCAGCGGCTGCAGTCGGAGGCCGACATCTCCTCCAACCTGGTCGCCACGCTGCCCTACGTGCTGACGCTGGTGGCGCTGGTCGGCGTGATCGGCCGCACCCGCCCGCCGGCCTCGGTGGGCCGCCCCTACGCCCGCAACTAGGCCGAACCGAGCGCCCGTTCGACGGCGTCGACCGACGCCTCCAGCCGCTCCACCACCATGTCCAGCTCCTCGTCGGTGATGATCAGCGGCGGGGCCAGCAGCACGGCGTCCATCGTCCGGTTGACCACCGGCGCCGGCGAGCTGTAGATCATCAGCTCGCGGCCGCGCGCCTCGGCGGCCAGCCGGGCGGAGATCCCCAGTCCGCCGTCGAAGCGCTCGCCGGTGGCGGGGTGGCGCAGCTCGATGCCCTGCAGCAGGCCCTGCCCGCGAAGCGCGTGCATCATCGGATGGCGTGCGGCCATCGCCTCCAGGGCCGAGCGCAGGCGCGCTCCCTTGCGGGCCGCCTCGTCGACCAGGCCGTCGCTCTCGATGGTGTCGATCACCGCGCAGCCGACCGCGCAGCCGAGCGGGTAGCCGGAGAACGTGTGGCCGTACGAGAAGCCGGTCGGCGACGAGCCGACCACCTCGCGGATCCGCCGGCTGGCGACCATCCCCGACAGCGGCACCGCACCGCCGCCCAGGCCCTTGCCGAACGTGATCACGTCGGGCTGGGCGCCGAAGTGCTCGACGCCGAACCAGCGGCCGGTGCGGCCGAAGGCCGTCACGATCTCGTCGGCGATCAGCAGCACGTCGTAGCGGTCGCAGACGTCGCGCACCGCCTGCAGGTAACCGTCCGGCAGCGGCACGGCGGCACCGGAGGAGCCGGTCAGGGGCTCCAGCACGAAGGCGGCGATGTGGTCGGCGCCGCGGCTGAGGATGGCCGCCTCGAGGTCGGCCGCCCCCTCCTCGGCGGTGGGGCTGTTGGGCACGGCGGCATACTTGTGCAGCAGCGGCTCGAACGGCGCCCGCCAGCGCGATCCCGACAGCGAGAGCGCCCCCAGCGTCGAGCCGTGGTACGACGTCATCCGGGACAGGAAGTCGAGCTTGGCCGGCTTGCCCTGGAGCTCCCAGTAGAGCACCGCCAGGTGCATCGCCGACTCGTTCGCCTCCGACCCCGACGAGTTGAAAAAGCACCACTCGAGCTCGCCCGGCGCGATCCGCGCGATCCGCTCCGCCAGGTCGAGCATGGCGTCGTTGCGGAACGAGAACCGGTAGCTGAAGTTGAGCTGATCCGACTGGCGCCGGATCGCCTCCACCACCCGCGGGTGGCTGTGGCCGAGCAGCATCACCATCGCGCCGCCGCAGGCGTCCAGATACTGCCGCCCGTCGGCCGTCTCGATCACGCACCCTTGCGCGCGCACCGCGACCGGCAGCACGGCGCCCGCCGTCATCGAGTAATCCTCCCGCAACGACCGCGCGATCGGCGACGCCTCCATGCGGCGAGTGTACTTGTCGGATGGCGCCCGACGTGGAACCACCAGCCTCCGATACGTCCCGGCGACGCGGGCTGAACAGCATCACTCACCGCCTGAGCCAATCCACCTGCCCCAACGGTCGCCTCGGCCGACGCCACTTGGCGGTGTCTCCGTGCGCCACTTGGAAGCTCGTCGCGCCACTTGGCAGTGTGTCCAGGCGCCACTTGGGATTCTCATGCGCCACTTGGCGCTGTCGTCGGGCGCCACTTGCACTCACCCAGGGATGACGAGCGAGGCGCTTTCCGCACCTGGCGTGTGCCACCTGTGACCGGAGGAGGTCGAGGATGGGCGCATGCCGGCGTACACGCTGTACAAGGCCCGGGGGGTTCCGACGAAGCAGCAGGTGTGTGCGATATGTGTGGAGCGAACCCGGGGCCGGACGACGAACCTGCAGCTGCCCTACGGGGTCAGCGTGTGGCTGTGCGCTGACCACGCGAGCAGGGAGTTCGTGACGATGCGG
>DATLLX010000044.1:0-2469 GCA_035537595.1 Gaiellales bacterium
TTCGGCGCCGACGCCACCGGTCTCGGTGGTGCCGTAGAAGGAGCGGACCCGACATCCCCAGGCGCCGGCCACGACCGTCCGCAGCTCGGGCGACAGCAGCTCGCCGACGCTGACGATGGCTTCGAGCCCACGCGGCGGCGCCGGGCTCGTCGACCACAAGCGGGCCAGCAGCGAGGGGATCGTGAGGAGGTGCGTCGGCGCCGAATGCCACCATTGCTGCGGCCATCATTTCGCGGCCGACGCCTTCGTGCCGGTGCTGGAAGGCGCGACGCTGGTCGAGCCGGGCGTCGCCCAGGGCGAGCTGCTCCTGACCACCACGCAGCATCGCACCCACGCCGTGGTCAACTACCGGGTCGGCGACATCGTCCGCGTCGACGTCCGCCCCTGCCGCTGCGGCGATCCGCGCCCCCGCCTGCTGCCGCTGCGCCGGGCCAGCGACGCGTTGATCTTTGCCGGCTACAAATTTTCCTATACGACCCTGCTCGGCGCGCTGGCTGCCCGCGTGCCGGGCGTGTTGGGTGCGGTCTTCGCGGTCCGCGACGGCGAGCTGGGCCGGTCCCTGGTCACGCTCTGCGTCCATGCCGTGACGCGCAAGCCCGTAGGCGCGGAGACGCTGGTCGCGGCCCTTCGCGCTGGCCTGCCCGATCTGGACGCCATGGTCCGCAGCGGCGTCCTTGGCGTCGAGATCGCCGGCGACGTGCCGGAAACCACCCACCGCAAGAGCGACCGGATCATCGACCTGCGCCGCTACGGTGCCGGGCAGGGGGAGGAGCCGAACGGGTCATGAGCCCAACCCCGACGTGGTCAGTCGGTTCGTTCGAGGGCATCGATGACGAGGTGCAGGAGTGCATCGGGCCGGTTCGTCAGGCCAAATGCGCCCGCTGGCACCGGTCGCCGCTCATCGAGCGCGGCGATGTACAGGATGAACGGCACCGTCTGCTCCGAGCCGCGCAGGCGATACTGATCGAGGAAATCCAGCCCGGCCCTGGGACTGTCGGGCCGGGCGATGTCGGAGAGGATCAGGTCGTAGCCACCTCCGTCCTTGCCCAGGGCCTGTTCCGCCGCCGCGTTGCTCTGCACCTGCTCGACCTTGAGTCCTAGCCCCTCCGGTAGTTCGTGCTCCTTGCGGTTGTTGGTTACGCTGTCGTCGATCCACAGGACGCGCTTGCCCTCCAGCACCGGCCGGCAGCGCTCGGCGCGCCGCAGTACTCGCTCGCGGTCGCCGCGCGTGACCTGAACCTGACGCTTCTGCAGGGTGCTCGTAACCACCGTATTGGTGCGGCTGGCGTCGACGGCGGCCGCGGCGAGCCGTGTCGCAACGAAGCTCAGCTCGAAGCCGACCGCCTTAAGCCCCGTCATCTCACCGAGGCGGTGGACCAGGGGGTCGCGCAGCAGCCAGAATGCAAAGAACGCGAAACCGCACCAGATCAGCGACGAAGTGTGCCTGGCGAGCTCCGTTAACGCTTCCGCCACGCGCAGACGCCTCCAAAGTTTTTCAGCTCCGCCCAATGCAACCGCACGTCCCAGCGCTGTCAAGCCTACCGCGGAGGCGACGGCCTTGCCCCTGCCTGCGTGATGGAGGACAAGTCATGCAGCGGGCGCGATGCGGGGGGCCAGATGCGGATCGCGGTGTTCCAGGGACCGCAGCAGGGTGGCGATCCGGCGCGCAACCTGAATCTGCTGGAACGGAGTGCGCGTCAGGCCGCAGCGGCCGGAGCCCGCCTGCTGGTCTGCCCGGAGATGTTCCTGACCGGCTATGCCATCGGCCCTGCGGCCGTGGCCGCTCGTGCCGAGCCTGTCGACGGGCCGTCGGCGGCCCGTGCCGCCGGGATCGCCCGGGCCACGGGGGTGGCGCTACTGTACGGTTATCCCGAGCGCGGCGGTGACGGACGCGTCTACAACGCGGCGCAGCTGGTCGACCGGGATGGGCGCCGGCTCGCCAATCACCGCAAGACGCACCTGTTCGGGACCCTCGATCGCGATGCGTTCGCGCCGGGGCAGGGTCCGCCGACCCTGGCAGAGGTGGACGGGCTGAAGCTCGGCGTCCTGATCTGCTACGACGTCGAGTTTCCGGAGAACGTGCGGCTGCTAGCTCTGCAGGGCGCCGCCTTGGTCGCGGTGCCCACCGCCAACATGGCGCCCTACACGTTCGTCTGCCGCGCCCTGGTGCCGGCGCGGGCGTACGAGAACCACCTGTTCCTCGCCTACGCCAACCGCTGTGGCCACGAAGACGAGCTGGAGTATCTTGGCCAGTCCTGCATCGTCGGCCCCGACGGCACCGATCTCGCGCGCGCCGGCCCGGGCGAGGAGATGATCCTGGCCGACGTCGATCCCGCCCGAATCGCGGACTGGAGCCGGAACAACCCCTATCTCGCCGACCGCCGCCCGGAGCTGTATGGCGGCCTCGCAACCCCAGGACAGCCAGCATGACCGCCGCCCACGAGCCTGCCATCGGCACCCCTGTGGACG
>DATLLX010000045.1:0-4246 GCA_035537595.1 Gaiellales bacterium
GGAAATAGCCGCTGGTGAGCGCCTTGGCGGTGACGATGACGTCGGGGTCGATGCCGTAGAGCTCGGCGGCGAACCAGTGTCCGGTGCGGCCGTACGCCGTCACGATCTCGTCCAGGATCAGCGGGATGCCGTGCCGCCGAAGCACGGCCTGGAAGGCCGGCCAGTAGCCGTCGGGAGGTGGAATCATCCCTCCGACACCGAGGATCGGCTCGCCGATGAACGCGGCGATCCTGTCGGCGCCCTCGTGCTCGATCACCCGCTCCAGTTCGGCGACCAGTTCCTGCGCGGTCGCCGAGGGGTGGGGCGAGGAGAGGTGCACGAATCCGGGGGCGAGCGGGCCGAACCCCTCCTTCAGCGCGGGGATGCCGGTCGCTGCCAGCGACGCCGACCCGACACCGTGGTACGCGCCGCCGCGGCTGATCACGATGTTCCGTTCCGGCGATCCCTGCGAGTGCCAGGCAAGCCGGACGAGCTTGATCGCGGTCTCGATGCCCTCCGACCCGCCGTTCGTGAAGAAGACCGTGTCCAGGCCGTCGGGCGCAACCTCGGCCAGCCGTGAGGCGAGTGTGATCGACGGCTCATTCGAGTAGTCCCAGAACGAGGCATAGAACTCCAGGGCCTCCATCTGGCGCCGGGCGGCGTCGGCGATCTCGGCGCTGCCGTGGCCGACGGCGCACTGCCAGAGTCCGCAGGTGCCGTCGATGTACTCCCTCCCGTCGACATCCCACACCAGCGCGCCGGCGCCCCGCGCGAACACCAGCGGCGGCTGCGGCCGGCCGACCGTCGCATGCGGGTGAAGAATGTGCGCCATGTCGGCGCGGGCCAGCGGGGAGAGCCGGGCGGTCTCGGTCACAGCGCCTGCCGCACGGTCTTCAGCGTCGTGTACTCGTCGACGGTCTCCGGCCCCTGCTCGTACCCGTATCCCGACAGCCGGCGCCCGCCGTAGGCCGCGTAGGGATCCAGCCCGCCGTACATGTTGATCCACACCGTGCCCGCGTTCAGCCGGCGGGCGAAGGAGTGCGCCAGCGACGCGTCCCTCGTCCACACCGCGGCCGCCAGGCCATACGGCGTGTCGTTGGCGACGCGGAGCGCCTCCTCGGCGTCGGGCACGACGATCGCCGCGACCGCCGGGCCGAAGATCTCCTCGCGGTTGATCGTCATCGAGTTTCCCGTCTCGACGAACACGGTCGGCTCGACGAAGAAGCCGTCCGGCCATCGCTCGACGCTGGCCGCGCCGCCGCCGACCAGTGCCCGCGCCCCCTCGGCCACCGCCGCGCCGTACAGGCGGAGAACCCGTTCCCGCTGGCCGGCCGAGACCAGTGGGCCAACCTGCGTCTGCGGATCGGAGCCGGCACCGACCCGAAGCGATCCGACGCGCTCGGCCAGCCGTTCGAGCAGTTCGTCCGCAACGGGCGCCTCCACGACCAGCCGTCCTCCCGCGGTGCACACCTGGCCGGCATTTCGGAACGTCGCCCGAAGGGCTCCATCCAGCGCGGCCTCCAGATCAGCGTCCGCCAGCACGACGTTGGCCGACTTTCCGCCCAGCTCGAGGGTCAGCCGCTTGAGGTTGGCGCCCGCCGCCTGGTGCACCAGCCTGCCGGTCTCGGTCGACCCCGTGAACGACACCTTGTCCACGTCCGGGTGGGCGGCCAGCGCACCGCCGGTGCCGCCGTCCCCGGCCACGACGTTCAGCACGCCCGGCGGCACCCCCGCCTCGAGTGCCAGCTCGGCCAGCCGGAGGGTGCTCAGCGGCGCCTCCTCCGACGGCTTGACGACGACCGTGTTGCCGCAGGCGAGTGCCGGCGCGACCTTCCAGCAGGCGATCAGCAGCGGGAAGTTCCATGGCGTGATCGCGCCGACAACGCCGATCGGCTCGCGCAGCGTGTAGCTGAGGACATGCGGATCCGAAGGGTTCGTGGAGCCGCGGATCTTCGACGGCCAGCCTGCGTGGTAGAAGAACGCCCGGGCGGCAAGGTCGGGCTCCCGGCGAGCCTCGGCGATCGGCTTTCCGACGTCCCTCGACTCCAGCAGCGCCAGCTCGTCGGCGTGGCTCTCGATCAGCTCGCCCAGCCCGTGAAGCGTGCGCTCTCGCACGGTGGGGTCGATGGCGCGCCATTCCGGCAGCGCTGCGCGTGCTGCGGCGACGGCAGCATCGACATCCTCCGGGCCGCCCAGGGCGACCTGGGCGATCGGCGTCGCCGATGCGGGATCGAGCGTTGCGAACCGACGGCCTGATCGGGATGGCCGGTGCTCGCCGCCGATCACGTGATCCCGATCGAGGGCGGCGTCGAGAGGTGCGCTGATCGGCCCTGCGCTTGCACTTGCGCTCGGCATGTGAGAACTTGTCTCACATGCCGAGATCGCTGTCAAGCCTGCGAGCGGCCATGGGGGAGCGGCCGATCGATGGCATCTTCATCAAGATCGGCGCGGTCGAGGTGGTCGAGCTGGCGGCCCAGACCTACGACTTCGCGGTCGTCGACCTCGAGCACTCCTCGCTCAGCGACAGCGACGCGATTCGGCTGGTCGGGCACGCCCACGCGCTCGGCTTCCCCTTGCTGGTGCGCCTGCCGGCAGTGGATCAGGGCCTGATCAACAGGCTGCTCGAGGCGGGCGCGGTCGGGATGCAGGTGTCCTCCGTACGGACGGCCGGCGAGGTGCATGCCGCCCGAAACGTGATGCGCTATCCGCCGCGCGGCACCCGGTCGGTCAGCCTGGCCCACCGGATGGCCGGTTACGGCGCAGAGCCGCTCGCCGCGTATCTCGCCGCTGCGCAGGAGCCGCTGCTCGTGGCGCAGATCGAGACCGCCGACACCGGCGACCTGCTGGCGGGGATCATGGCCGCAGGCCCTGACGTCGTGTTCATCGGCACGACCGACCTGGCCGTGGATCTCGGCCTCGACCAGGAACAGCTGAGCCGGCGGATCGCCGAGATCGCCGAGGCTGCTGCCGGCGGCGGGATCGCCCTCGGAGGCTTCGCACTGGCCCGCCCGGAGGCGCGCTACCGGGTCGACTCCTCCGACATCGCCCTCCTTCGCACAGCGATGGTCGATGGGCGCTGATCTTCGCGTGTCGGTGGCCGGCGTGAGCCTCAAGAACCCGCTGATCTGCGGTGCCGGAGAGCACGTGATGGACGAGGCCGGCATTCGCGCCGCACTCGATGCGGGGGTGGCAGCCGTAGTTGCCAAGTCGGCCAACGAGTCGACCGCGGCCCGCCGGCAGCTCCGGACCGCGGAGTACGCGCTGCTCGACCAGGCGTGGCGGCCGCTGCCGTGGGGCCATGCGCCGCCCGGCGCGTCGCTGCTGAACAGATCCGGCCTGGTCGACATGCCGTTCGACACCTGGCTCGAGCTGCTCGCGCGCTGCGACATGCACGCCCGAACGCTCGATGCCCACGTGGTCGCCAGCCTGATACCTGCAAGCCTGCCCACGCTGCCCGAGCTCGCGGCTGCGGTGCAGGCGGCGGGGCTGCGATGGCTCGAGCTGAATCTGTCCGCCCCCCACGCCTCGGAAGCCCACGCCGGGATCCTCCGGCCGAGCGATCCCGACGACGTGCGCGCGATCACCGCGACGGTGCGGGAGGCGGTGTCGCTGCCGCTGACCGTCAAGCTGACGGCCGAGACGGCCGACGCGGTCACGCTCGCGCGTGCGGCGATCGACGGCGGCGCCGACTCGGTGACGCTCACCGGCCGGCACCTGGCGTTTCTGCCCGATCCCCGGACGCGCCGGCCGGTACTGGGAACGTTCGCGGCCATCGGCGGTGGCTGGGGGCTGCCGCTGACGCTTCGCTGGATCGCAAAGACCCGGATCGAGCTGGGCGCGCACGTCGCGCTGCTGGGCTCCAACGGCGCTCGCAGCGGGCTCGATGTCGTCCGCTTTCTCCTGGCCGGCGCCTCCGCCGTCCAGGTGACGACGGTGGCCGCGACCGACGGCCCGTCCGGGCTGCAACGGGTGCTGGCCGAGCTCGCCGAGTACATGGAGGGCTACGGGGACTCCGTCGAGTCGCTCGTCGGCCAGGCGGCCGACTCCGTACTGACCTACGAACAGGTACCAGGGAGGGGACAGTGAGCAGCACAAGCAGCTTCGGCCCCGAGGTCACGGTCGACGATCTCGAGGCCGATCCGTATCCCATCTACAAGCGGCTTCGCGCCGAGCAACCGGTTGCCTGGGTGGAGTCGGTCGGGCTGTGGCTGGTGACCCGGTGGGCGGACGTCGAGTACGTCGACAAGACGCCCGACCTGTTCACCGG
>DATLLX010000046.1:0-4856 GCA_035537595.1 Gaiellales bacterium
CAGGCCAGCCTCACCGACGATTTGCCACGAATCTGAGACAGGTCCTGACGCCACACGCTGAGAGCAGGCTCAGACCGCTGATGGAATAGTGCACGTTTCGCATAAGTGCCCTCTGCCAGCCTTCGCGCTACGTCGCGGTGGGCCGTTCGGGTGGTGCGCGCATCGCGTTACGCGCACCAAGCCCGGCGGACGAGTCCTGCTCCAACCAGCTCGCCGCGGCATGGCTGCAGCCGCCGCGCAACCCGCCAAGGACCACCGAGGCGGTCGCGCGGCGGTGAGCTGATCGACCAAGACCGCGAATTGCCGGAATTGCCGCTCCGCTAGATGATCGTCTCGTAGGAGACGATCATGCCGCGGACCAGCAGGAGCTTTTCGACCTCGCGGAAGCTCAGCGGGAACCGGTGATACAGCCACACGCAGTGCGCGATGATCTCCGCCGGATACCGGTGACCCTTGTACGACACCTCGCCCACGATGGTCCCTCCGGTTGCGTATCGACTCCGAGATCATCCGCTTCGGCCGCGCCGCTCACCAACTTGACAGTGCCCGGCATCTCGCGGTCGCGGTGTCCCAGGTTCTCGCCGCCAACATGCTCGCCGGGCCGATGCGCGCGGCCACGTGACCGCCCGCGGTCCACTTGCCCACCGGCCCCGGGGGCTGCAGGCTGCTCGGTGTGGATCTCGGCCGGGACGAGGCGGTGGGGCTGTTTCGCCAGACCCCGCTGTTCGCCGGCCTCCCCGAGGTGGCAGTAGCGCAGTTGGCGGCCGGGGCGACGCTGCGCCGGGTGCGTGCCGGCGAGTGGCTGTTCCGCCAAGGAGACGCCGGGGAGCAGATCTATGTAGTGGTCTCCGGCCGGCTGGAAGCGATCGTCGAATCATCGCGGCCCGAGCAGGTGGTGCGCGTGCACGGCCGGGGAGAGCTGATCGGGGAGCTCGCGTTCATCACCGGGTGGGCCCGGTCGGCGTCCGTGCGGGCGCGGCGTGACGCCGAACTGCTGGAGATCCCCTACACCGGCTTTCGTGACCTGGTGCGGCGGCACACCGACGTCGCGGTGGAAATCCTGCACGTTCTGGCCCGCCGACTGGCGACCGGAACGGTCACACCCGCCGGTTCCGTCCCACGCACCGTGGCCGTCGTCGACCTGCGCGAGCGCGAAGCCCTACCCGTCATCGGTTCCCTGGCCGATGCCTTCGGGGACAGGGTCGCGACCGTCAGCCGGGCCGATCGCCGGCCAGCAGCCGAGCCCGGCCGCCTCGTCGATGAGCTCGAGCGGACGCACGACACGGTGGTGCTCGCCACCGCCGTCGCTGATCCGGCGGACTGGCTGAACTTCTGCCGGCGACAGGCCGATCGCGTGCTGTGCGTCGCGGATGTCACGGATCGGCCCCAGCCCGCCGGGCTCGCCCTCCTTGCCGGCTGCGATCTGGCGCTAACCGGACAGCCGAGCGGACGGACGGCGAGCTGGCTCGACGCGCTGCGACCGAGGGCTCATCACTGGCTCGATCTGCCCAACCGCGAAGCCGGGGTGGCCCGCTTGGTCCGCCGCCTTCTCGGCCGATCGACCGGCGTCGTGTTCTCCGGTGGCGGGGCCCGCTGCTTCGCGCACATCGGTGTGCTGGAGCGGCTGCGGGAGCGAGGCATTACGGTCGACCGCATTGGCGGGTGCAGCATGGGTGCCTTCGTCGCCGCGCTGGTCGCGATGGGGCTTTCGGCGCGGGAGATGGTCGACATCTGCCGGGAGGAGTTCGTACGGCGCAACCCGTTCAACGACTACACGCTGCCGAGGGTGTCGGTCATCCGGGCACGCAAGGCGGCGGCGCTGATGGACCGGGTCTTCGGTGCCACCGGGATCGAGAACTGCGCCCTGGACTACTTCTGCGTGAGCTCCGACTTGGTCAGTGCCGACCTCGTCGTGCACCGCCGGGGCCAGCTTGCTCGGGCGGTGGAGGCCAGCATGTCGATCCCGGGATTCGCACCCCCGGTCGAGGCCGACGGCCGCCTGCTCGTCGACGGCGGCGTGCTGGACAACCTTCCGGTGGGCGTGATGACGGCAGCTGGCGAAGGTCCCGTTCTGGCGGTCGACGTCATGGGACGGACCCGGCTCGGCCAGCCGGGCACACGGCCGACACTCGTGGAGACGCTGGCTCGGGCAACCGTCCTCGGGAGCTGGCAACGCCTAGCCGCAACCGCCGAGCAGGCCCAGCGCGTCATTACGCCCGACGTCCAGGCGATCGGCCTGCGCGACTTCCGCCGGCTCGACGAAGCCGTCGCGGCCGGTCGCCGGGCCGTAGAGACCGCGGTGGAAGCGGGGCTGCTCTTGAGTTAGAGATCCCGCGAACATGTTCTCCTTGCCGGGCCCGCCAAACGCACACCAGCATCATCTCGCCGCGACGACAGGGTCACCAGCGTGTCGCGGTGGTCCACGGTCCCGCCGAAAACCCTTGTGTGACAGGTTCCGCAGAAGCCGTGCCGGCATGGATACGGTGCCGGCTGCATGCCAGACCGGTACCGCGCCTGCAAGACACGCTTTACGGGCGACGCAAAACGATCACGTTGTCGGTGACCGTCGCGATCTCGCCCTCCGGCCCGACCGCACCAGCATCGCATCACCAGGTCGCGCTTGGGCGGCGGCGCCGGGTCGATCAGCGCGACCACCCGCAGCCGACAGCGTTGCCCAGCACTGCGGCGACACGCCCGTGCGGCGGGCCGCGGATATCTCGAACACCTCGGCCAGCCCACCCGGGGTTGCGGCCCCTTGAGCACCGTTGCGGCCCCTTGAGCACCCCGGGCCTGCGCGCCACCTTCTTCTTTGGCCAGCGAGAAGGTTTGCCCCGAACACTATGGTGTCCCGCCGGTAGGTCGTACGATACGCGCGTGGTCGCCAGCGATCGGCCGGCGACCGGCCGACACCCAACCGGCCCCGACAGCGCATCCTGGGTTCGGGCCGCACTGTGGCTGTCGCACATGGCGCTGCCCATGCTGGCGCTGTGGCTCCTGGTAGCCCGTCCCGAGATCGACGTTCGATGGGAGGACCACGGAGCGCACTTCGGCCTCGTGTTCGGCACGGCGGTCATCAACGTCGCGCTCGGAGTGAGCATCATCCGGGCGGCGGCCCGCAGGCGCGACGCGCGGTTGTTCCTCGTGGCACTGGCGTTCCTGGTCGCGGCCGGCTTTCTCGGGCTGCATGCGCTGGCGACACCGGGGATTCTGCTAGGCAAAAACGGCGGGTTCGTCATCGCGACCCCGGTGGGCCTGTTCCTCGCCGCCCTCCTCGCCGTAGCCTCGTCGATCGAGCTGCGGGAGCAGGGCGCGGCCCGGCTTCTGCGGCTGCGCACGCCGCTGGTGTCCGCCGCCGGTGCACTCATTGTCGGCTGGGGCGCCTGGTCGCTGGGCGGCCTCCCGCCACTCGACCGGCCGCTCCCTCCTGAGGAGGCCGAAGGGCCGCTCCTGGTCGCCGCCGTGGGCGGAGCAGCATTGTACAGCCTAGCGGCGTTGCGCTACTACTTCATCTACCGGCGGCGCCGTGCCGTCATGCTCATCAGCATCATCACCGCGTTCGTGCTGCTGGCGGAGGCGATGTTCTCGGTCGCCTTCGGCCGCAACTGGCACTCGTCGTGGTGGGAGTGGCACATCCTCATGACGATCGCGTTCGGGTATGTCGCATACAGTGCCTACGTGCAGTACCGCCGCGAAGGCTCGGCGGCCGGTCTGTTCCACGGCGTGGCGCTGGCCCGCACCATCGACCAGATTCGGCGGGACCACGCGGCTGCCCTAGACGCGATGGCGGCGGCGATGCGCCGCCACGCCGAGGGACGGCAGGGCGAGCCGCTTTCCCGAGTCGCCGCGCGGCTGGCGGAACGGTTCGACCTGACCGAGCGCCAGGTCGAGGTGCTCGAACGCGGCGCCGACGCCCTCGGTATGGAGCGAACCCAGCGCAGACGTCTCGGCGCACTCGTGCGGGTGGGCCGCGAGGCCCGGGTGATTCGGCACGAGGACCAGCTGCTGACTCGAGCTATGGCGATCTGCGCGGAGGCCTTCGCCCCGGACCGGCTGTACTTGACGTTGATCGGACAGGGGGCGCCTGAGGACGCGCTGCGCGAGGAAGCCCTACGTTCGCTGGAAGCGGTGCAGGATCAGGATGGTCATCGCTACGTCGTGCCCCTGGACGTCAAGGGACACGCGGCCGGTATTCTCGAGGCGACCCGCTTGCACGGTGCGTTCGGTGAGGCCGACCGTTCACTGTTGCGCTCGCTGGCCAATCAGCTCTCCATCGTGCTGGAGAACGCCCGGCTCTACCACCAGCTCGAAGGCCTGTTCCGTACCTACATGTCTCCGGACGTTGCGACCGCCCTGCTGGCCGACCCCAGCCAGGCCGGCCTCGGCGGTTCTGTGCAGGACGTCAGCGTGCTCATGGCCGACCTGCGCGGGTTCACGCCGTTCTCTGAACGGGCCCGGCCCGACCAGGTCGTCGACATGCTCAACACGTACTTCGGCGCCGTCGTCCCCCTCATCCTCGACGAGGGCGGCACCGTCGTGCAGTTCGTGGGCGACGCCGTGATGGCGGCGTTCAACGCCCCGAGCCGCCAGCCCGATCACGCGCTACGGGCGGCCCGTGCTGCGCTGCGCCTCCAGCAGGCCGCGGAACGGCTGGCCGCCGGGCGCACCGACTGGCCGAGGTTCCGGGTCGGCGTCAACACCGGGCCGGCGCTCGTCGGCAACGTCGGCAGCGCGGAGTTCCGCAACTTCACGTGCATCGGCGATACGACGAACCTGGCGTCCCGGCTGGAGCAGCTGGCCGAGCCTGGACAGGTGGTGATCGGCCCCGCGACACGGCAGCTACTGAAGCACCTCGCGCT
>DATLLX010000047.1:0-16279 GCA_035537595.1 Gaiellales bacterium
GAGCCGGCCACGCTCGACCTGGAGCCCGTCGATATCGATGTTCCGGTGCTCTACGAGGACGGCTGGCTGATGGTGGTCGACAAGCCGGCCGGCCAGCTCGTGCACCCGGTGCCCGGCCACCGGGGGCCGACGCTCGTCCATGCGCTGCTGGGCCGCACCGGCGGCGGAGAGGCGGCCCGGCCGGGGATCGTCCACCGGCTGGATCGGGAGACCTCGGGGCTGCTGGTGGTCGCCCGTGACGACCGCACGCTGGGCCGGCTGCAGGGGATGCTCAGACGGCGCTCGATCTCGCGGACGTACGCGGCGCTCGTCCGCGGCAGGCCGGCGTCCCGGTCGGGCACGATCGAGGCGCCGATCGGCCGCGACCGCCGCGATCCGACCCGGGTGTCGCTCGACACCGACAACCCCCGCGACGCCGTCACCCATTTCTCGGTGGTGGAGCTCCTGCCCCGCCACGCGTTGCTCGACGTCAACCTGGAGACCGGCCGCACACACCAGATCCGGGTGCACCTGGAGGCGATCGGGATCCCGGTGGCCGGCGATCCGCTGTACGGCCACGGCCCCGAGCTGGGGCTCGAGCGGCAGTTCCTGCATGCCCGGCGGCTGGCCTTCGCCCATCCTCAGACCGGCGAGGAGATCGAGGTCGAGTCGCCGCTGCCGGACGATCTCGAATCGGCTCTCCTGCGGGCCCGTGAGGCGCCCCGCCCGGGCTGATAGGCTCGTCCTGCCGTGGCAAGCGACACGCCCACCAGCTGGGTCGATGTGCCGGGCGGCCGGCTTCCCGTCTGGCGGTCGGGAACGGGGCCGCCGATGGTGCTCCTGCACGGCGGCCCGGGGGGAAACGACTACCTCGGCAGCATCATGCCCGAGCTGGAGGGATTCGATGTCGTCCGCTACGGGCAGCGGAGCGTCCCGCCGGCACCGGTGGAGGGCCCCTACACCGTGGAGCGCCATCTGGCCGACCTGGTCGCCGTGCTCGGGGCGCTGCGGCTCGACCACGTCTGGCTGCTCGGCCACTCCTGGGGTGGCCACCTGGCGCTGCACGCGCTGGCCGCGATGCCCGAGCGGTTCGCCGCAGCCGTGATCGTCGATCCGCTGGGGCCGTTGCCGGAGCAGCCGGGCGCATTCGAGCGGATGCTGAAGCGCGACCTCGAGCAGCAGCAGCTGGCCCGGCTGGACGAGATCGATGCGCTCGAGCAGGCCGGCAACTCCACCGACGAGGCGGCGCTCGAGTCGGTCAAGATCGTCTGGCCGAACTACCACCACGACCGGGCGCAGCCGCCGCCGATGCCGCCGATGCGGTTCAGCGTCGAGGGCTACACCGGGGCGATGGAGTCGGTGGCTGCGCACTTCGAGGCCGGCACGCTAGCCGAGAAGCTGCCCGGCGTCACGGTGCCGACCGTCTTCGTGCACGGCGCCAGCTCGCCGCTCGACGTCGAGCACAGCCGCGCCGGCCGGCGGCTGATGCCGGCCGCCGAGCTGGTGATCGTCGATCACGCCGGGCACTTTCCCTGGCTGGAGCAGCCGGGCTGTGTCCGCCAGGCGGTCGAGCGGCTGCGGCTGCGGGTGCCGCTGGCCTCGCTGCCGCTGTAGCAACCGGGTCAGACCCCGTTGTTCCGCTTGCCGCCCGGGGCCGGTTGTATCATTTCGGACGATGATCCAGCGGCTCGTGATCACAGGCGGCGGGGAACGGGGCAGGCGCGCCGTGCGCAGCCTCCCGCGGCCGTTCTGCAAGCCGGGGATGTTCGCCGAGGCGGGTGTCGACGGCCCGCGGCCGGGTCGCCCGGTGCGGATCCCGCTGGGCGCGATGCGCTGGCGCACGGGCGGGGACGGGCAGCTGACCTGGACGACCGAGGTGGGGACGGCCGCCGCTGCCTACTTCGAAATCTCCGTCGACTAGACTTCGCCCTGTCCGTTCTTCCCTCGACCCGGTGGGCCAACGGCGTCCGGCGGTGCCCTGGTGCAGCCCAGGGTTCCGGATGTCGCCTCCGGTAGGTACATCATTCAACCGAGACCAGGAGGATTGCGCGTGTCCGCAGTCACCATGCGAGAGCTGCTCGAGGCCGGCGTGCACTTCGGCCATCAGACGCGGCGATGGAACCCCAAGATGCGCCGGTTCATCTTCGGCGAGCGCGGGGGCATCTACATCATCGATCTCCAGCAGACGATCGAGCTGCTGCAGAACGCCTACGACTATGTCCGCAACGTGTCGGAGCGGGGCGGCTCGGTGCTGTTCGTCGGCACCAAGAAGCAGTGCCAGGACGCCGTCCAGGCCCAGGCTTCGCGGGTCGGCCAGCCGTATGTCAACCGCCGCTGGCTGGGCGGGCTGCTCACCAATTACCGCACCATCCAGGACCGGATCGCCGCCCTCCACGAGCTGCGGCGCCAGCGTACCGACGGCCAGCTCGACCTGCTGCCCACCAAGGAGCGGCAGACGACGATGGCGGAGCTCGAGAAGCTGGAGACCAACCTGGGCGGCATGGCCGACACGCGCAAGCTGCCGGACGTGGTGGTGGTGATCGACATGAAGAAGGAGGCCCTGGCGGTGCGCGAGGCGCGGCGCCTGGGGATCCCGGTGATCGGGCTGGTGGACACCAACTGTGATCCCGACGACGCCGACTTCATCATCCCCGGCAACGACGACGCGATCCGCTCGACCGGGCTGATCGTGCGCGTGCTGGCCGACGGCATCGCCGAGGGCCAGTCCAAGGTGAAGGCCGCCGAGTTCGAGCGGGCGGCGGCGGCGAACGGTGACGGCAGCGGCGAGGACGGCGAGGCCACGGCCGAGGAGCTGCCCGAGGGGCAGGAGGCGCCGGCCGAGCAGGCCGTCGCCGTGCCGGTGGCGGAGACCACGGAGGAGGCGGCGGTCACCGAGCCGGCGGCCGTGGAGGAAAGGGCAACAGGAGAGGAAGCACGTTGAGCGATGTCGCGTACAAGCCGAGCCCGGCAGAGGTGAAGGCGCTTCGGGAGGCCACCCAGGCCGGCATGATGGACTGCAAGCGGGCCCTCGAGGAGACCGGGGGCGACATGGAGGCGGCCAAGAAGCTGCTCCGCGAGCGGGGCCTGGCCTCGGCCGCGAAGCGGTCGGGCCGCGGCACCGGGGAGGGCGTGGTCGCGACCTACGTCCACGCCGGCGGCCGGATCGGGGCGATGGTCGAGGTCGGCTCCGAGACCGACTTCGTGGCCCGCAACGAGAACTTCCAGGAGTTCGCGCGCAAGGTGGCGATGCAGGTGGCCGCCGGCCGCACAACCCAGTTCGTGTCGCAGGACGAGATCCCCGACGACTTCAAGACGTCGGAGATCGAGATCTACCGCGCCAAGGCGGCCCAGGAGGGCAAGCCGGAGAAGATGCTCGAAAAGATCGCCGAGGGGATGTGGAACAAGTCCCTGTCCGAGGTCGTGCTGCTCAACCAGCCGTCGATCCGGCCGGAGGACGACGGCAAGACGATCGAGACGCTGCGCGCCGAGCTGTCCGGCACGATCGGCGAGAACATCGAGATCAAGCGGTTCGCTCGGTTCGAGGTGGGCGAGGAGTGAGCTCCGGCCCCGGCTTCGGACGAGTGCTCCTGAAGCTGTCCGGCGAGGCGCTGATGGGCGACCGCCCGTACGGACAGGATCCCGACCGGATCGCCGCCATCGCCCAGGCGATCGACGAGGTCCGCCGCGACGGGGTTGAGGTGGCCATCGTGGTCGGCGGCGGCAACGTGCTGCGGGGCACGCAGGAGGCGGCGCGGGGGATGGATCGGGCGACCGCCGACTACGCCGGCATGCTGGCGACCCTGCTGAACGCGCTGACCGTGCAGGACGCGCTGGAGAAGCTGGGCGCCCACACCCGGGTGCTGTCGGCGATCGACGTGTCGGAGGTGGCGGAGCCATACATCCGCCGGCGGGCGATCCGCCATCTGGAGAAGGGCCGGATCGTGATCTTCGCCGCCGGCACCGGCAACCCGTTCTTCACCACGGACACGGCGGCCGCCCTGCGGGCGCTGGAGATCGGCGCGGAGGCGATCCTGATGGGCAAGAACGGGGTGGAGGGGGTGCTGGACGCCGATCCGCGGGTCAACCCGGACGCCCAGCTGATCCCGCAGCTGACGCACATCGAGGCGATCGAGCGCGGCCTGCGGGTGATGGACACCACCGCCCTCTCGCTGTGCATGGACAACGGCGTCCCGCTGCACGTGTTTAATCTCGACGACGCGGCGAACATCGCCCGGGTCGCTCGCGGCGAGCGGCTGGGGACGATCATCGCGAAGGCCCCCGAAGAGCTACCTGTGCAGGTGACCCAATGATCGACGACGTGCTGACGGATGCATCCCGGCGGATGGACAAGACCGTCGAGGCGACCCGCCACGAGTTCACGACCGTCCGCACGGGCCGCGCCTCCACGGCGCTGCTCGACCGCGTCCAGGTCGAGGCTTACGGCACCCGCATGCCGCTCAACCAGCTGGCGACGATCAGCGTCCCGGAGCCGCGGATGCTGACCATCACGCCCTTCGACAAGAGCACCATGCGCGACATCGAGCGGGCCATTCAGGAGAGCGACCTGGGGCTGACGCCGTCCAACGACGGCCAGATGATCCGGCTGCCGATCCCGCAGCTGACGGAGGAGCGGCGCAAGGAGCTGGTCAGGCAGGTGCGCCACATGGCCGAGGAGGGCCGGGTGTCGGCGCGCAACGTGCGGCGGGACGCGCTGCATCAGCTCAAGGAGGCCGAGAAGAAGGGCGAGACAGGCGCCGACGACGTGCATCGCGCCGAGGACCGGCTGCAGAAGGTGACCGACGAGCATGTCCACAAGATCGACGATGCGCTGAAGGCCAAAGAGGCCGAGATCATGGAGGTCTGACGGCGGCTTCGGACGACCTCCGCGCCGCCGAGGCCACCCACCGGGCATGGTTCCGGCTCGTCTCGGAGGCTCGGGGGTGGATCGAGCGGCTCGAGGGATGCGAGCTGCTGGGCTTCGGCGGCGCGGCCACGCTGCTGTTCCCGGGCCCTGACGCCGACCTCGAAGCGGCCATGGCGGCCGCCCGCGAGCGGCGCCTTCGCGAGGTGGGGTGCTGGTCGATCGCTCCCGACCGGGCGCTGGGTGAGCGGCTGGGCCGGCTGGGGTTCCAGGATGGCTGGGCACCCCACTGGATGGCCCGCGAGGCGGAGCCTGCAGCGGAGCCGCCGGCCGCCGTCGAGCTGATCGACGACTCCGAGTCGCTGAACGGCGCCGCGGTGCCGTACTGGGATCCCGATCGCCACGACGCCGCGGTGGCTTGGCGGCCGGGACGGGCGTTTCACCTGCTGGCGCGCGACCACGACCGTGCCGTCGGCCACGGCGTGCTGACCGTCGACGGCGCCTACGGCGGGCTGTTCGACATGGGCGTGGCCGCTGACGCCAGGCGCCGCGGCATCGGCCTGGCGCTGACCCGCGCGGCTGTCGGTCTGGCCCACGTCGCCGGCTGCCGGCTGGTGGCGCTGAACGCGACAGGGGAGGGCGAGCCGCTCTACCGCAAAGCCGGGTTCCGGTCGGCAGGCTGGGGCCACATGGTGGTGGTTTCCTCGCTAGCCCGCGGGCTGGGCGCTTGACGGCCGGGCCCGTCGACCTGGGTGCCGGTAGCGGCGAGGGGCCGCTGTGGGGCACGGCCAGCGAGGAGCTCAACTCGACGCTGCTGGCCTGGGGCCCGGGCAGGGGAACGCCCGAGCATGCGAACGCGGAGCGCGACGTGCTGGTGGTCGTCGTCGCCGGCTCGGCCGAGATCGTGATCGACGGCGCGGCTCACCTGCTGGCGGCGCCTGCGGCCCTGATCATCCCCAAGGGGGCGGTCCGCCGCATCACGGCCGGCGCCGACGGCGTCCGCTACCTGACCGCGCACCGCGTCCGGGCCGGCCTGCAGATCAGGCCGGATGCCGCGGGCGGGGCCCCCGATCGGCTTCAATAGCTCGACATGTCGCCTTTCGCGCGCCTGCGCCGCCTGCTTCGCCTGAGCCGTCTTCGACCCGCGCCGGAGCCGGTTGCGGCCACGGCGACCGCGGTCGCCATCATCATGGACGGCAACGGCCGCTGGGCCAGCCGTCGCGGGCTGCCGCTGCTGGCCGGGCACCGGGCGGGCACCCGGGCGCTGCGACGGACGGTGGAGGCGGCCCCCGACCTGGGTGTCACCAGCCTGGCGGTGTACGCCTTCTCGACCGAGAACTGGGGCCGGCCGGCGGACGAGGTGGCGGACCTCCTGGAGCTGTTCGAGGAGACGATCCGCGACCAGTTCCCCGACCTGCACCGGCAGGGCGTGCGGGTGCGGTTCGTCGGCCGCCGCGACCGCGGTCCGGACTCGCTGGTGGCGCTGATGCGGGACATGGAGGAGCAGACCGCCGGCAATACCCGGCTGTCGCTGTGGGTGGCCTTCGACTACGGCGGCCGTGACGAGATCGTGCGCGCGGCCGCCGCGATGCTGCAGGAGGGCGCCGATCCGGCGGTGGTTGACGAGGCCGCGCTCCGGGCGCATCTGTACGCTCCCGAGATGCCCGACCCGGACCTCGTGATCCGCACCAGCGGCGAGCTGCGGACGTCGAACTTCCTGCTCTGGCAGTCGGCCTACGCCGAGTTTCACTTCACCCCGACGCTGTGGCCGGACTTCGGCGAGCGCGACCTCCGCGAGGCGCTGGCGGCCTACGCCGGCCGGGGACGAAGGTTCGGCCGCCGGTGAACGACCTGGCATCGCGAATAGTGGTCGCGCTCGTCCTGGCGCCCGTGGCCATCTACGCGGTGGTGGCCGGTGGCTGGCCGATGACCGCGCTGGCGCTGGCGGCCGGCCTGGTCGGCATCCACGAGTACTGCGCGATCACCCGCGACCAGCGGCCGCTGACGATCGCCGGCTTCCTCGGCGTGGCCGCGGTCATCGTCGCCACCCACCAGGGTGGCCTGGCCTGGAGCCTGGCGGCGCTGTTCGGCACGGTGCTGGTGGCGTTCTGGCTGTCGGCCGTGGCCGACGTCCGCCAGAGCGCGGTGGTGCAGATCTCGGTCACCCTGTTCGGGGTGGTCTGGGTCGGCCTGGGGCTGGCCTTCCTGGTGGCGATCAGGGACATCCCGGTTCCCGAGGAGTGGGGCAAGTGGCTGGTGCTGGGCGTCCTGGTCGGCGTCTGGTCGTCCGACATCGCGGCGTTCGTGGGCGGCCGGCTGCTGGGCCGGCACAAGCTGGCCAAGGTGATCTCGCCCAACAAGACCGTGGAGGGCCTGCTGGTCGGCTTCCTGACCGGCACGGCCGCGGCGTTCATCGTCATCTACGACCAGCCCAAGAGCGATCCTGTGGCGAGCGGCGATGCTTTCCTGATCGCGCTTGCGATCGCGGCCGCCGCGCCGGTGGGCGACCTGCTGGAGAGCTACCTCAAGCGCGACGCCGGGATCAAGGACTCGGGCCGGGTGCTGGGCGGCCACGGCGGCGTGCTCGACCGGATCGACGCCCTGCTGCTGGCCGGCGTGGCTGCCTACGTGGCCGCGCTGGCGGTCGGCCGCACGTAGGCGGCGCCGTCAGGCGTCGCGGCGGGTGATCCGCCAGGCGGCCAGACCGATCGCCACTGCCATCCAGACCGCGATCGTGAGCAGCGCCCGGCCCTCGCCGAACCGCAGCTCCTCGCCGTAGCGGCGCAGGTCGTCGCGGCCGAACTGGTCGATCGCGCCGCCGATCAGCCACTCCCGCAACGAGACATGGGTGGCGTGGATCAGCAGCGGCTCGATGATCCACTGGAACGCGATCAGCCCGCCGATGATCCAGCCGCGGCTCGAGAACAGCGTCGCCAGCGCGCAGGCGAGCACGACCTGGGTGCCGATCAGGAGCCCTGCCATCTCGACGTCGCCCGGCAGCTCGGAGCGGATCGAGCCGCTGGACGGCCCGTTCAGCTGGCCGACGGCGACGGCAAGCGCCATGCCGGCCGCCAGCAGCACCGCGGTCACGAGCAGCGCCCCGGGGAACCGCACCGCCAGCAGCTTCATCCTGCTGACGCCGGTCGCCACCAGGTCGCGGAACACGCCGGCGGTATGGTCGCCGGCCCCCGCGGTGGCGCCGATCATGCCCGAGGCGAAGGATCCGAACACCAGCAGGAGAAACACGACGGCGGTGTAGCCCTGCTCCCCGCCGACCGCGTCGTTGCCCCGCGGATCGTGGGCGTGCAGGCCGGCGACGATGCCGATCACCAGCAGCAGGCTGCCCAGCATCACCACGGTGGCGCCGATCATCAGCCCGCGCCGCCGGACCAGCTTCAGCACCTCCGCGTAGATCATGGGGATGGTCACTCCGGCTCGTCCTCGCCCAGCCGGGAGGTGATCTCCAGGAACCGCTGCTCAAGCGTGGCCTGCGCGGGCGCCAGCTGGTGGACGTCGAGCCCGGCCTCGACCAGCAGCCGGTTGATGGCGGCCGCCGCCTCCCGTCCCGGTTCGACCGTCAGGTGCAGCCGGCCGGAATCGATCGAGGCCGCCTTGACCGCGGCATGCCCGTCGAGCAGCCGCCGCGCCTGCTCGGCGTCGTTGACGCCGATCACCAGCCGACTGCCGCCCTGCGCCGTCAGCTCGGCGATCGATCCCTCGGTGACCACCCGGCCCCGGTCGACGATCGCCACCCGGTCGCAGATCCGCTCCACCTCGTCGAGCAGGTGCGAGGAGAGGAACACCGTGCGCCCCTCGTTCTCGACGAAGCCGCGGATCATCTCCCGAAACTCGTGGATGCCGGCCGGGTCGAGGCCGTTGGTCGGCTCGTCCAGGATCAGCAGCTGCGGGTCGCCGAGCAGCGCGCGAGCGACGCCCAGCCGCTGGCGCATGCCCAGCGAGTAGCGCTTCACCTGCTCGGTCGCGCGATCGGCCAGGCCAACCCGGCGGAGCACGTCGTCGACCCGGCGGACGGCATCGCGGTCGCGGGCCGCGGCGATCGTGGTCAGGTTCTCGCGCCCGCTCAGGTGGCCATGGAAGCGCGGCTCCTCAACGATCGCGCCGGTGCGGGCCAGCGCCTGGCGGCGCCCCCTGGGCTGGTCGAGGCCGAGCAGCCTGATCGTGCCCGCGGTGGGCCGCGTGAGCCCCAGCAGGCAGCGGATCAATGTCGTCTTGCCGGCGCCGTTGGGCCCCAGGAAACCGTACGCGCAGGCCTCCGGCACCGCCAGGTCGACGTCGTCCACGGCAGCCCGCTTGCCGTAGCGCTTGGTCAGCCCGGCCACCTCGAGGATCCCATCCACGCAGCCATCCTAGGGGGTGGGGCCGGACGAGCCGTCAATCGGGCGCCGACACGGCGGCTCTAGACTTCGGCGGGTGAAGACCGTTGCCGTCCTCGGCGCGACAGGATCGATCGGCACCCAGGCGCTCGAGATCATCGGCGACCATCCGGGCCTGCGGGCGGTCGCCCTGTCGGCCCACCGCGACGCCGCCTCGCTGGCGGCCCTGGCCGCCCGCCACGATGTGTCGCTGGTCGCGCTGACCGATGCCGATGCCGCCCGGTCGGCGCCGGGCATCCCCCTGGCCGGCGAGCAGGGCCTGCTCGAGCTGGTGCGGCGGAGCGACGCCGACATCGTGCTGAACGCGATCGTGGGGGCGGCCGGGCTGCGGGCGACGCTGGCGGCGCTGGAGGCCGGCGCCGACCTGGCGCTCGCCAACAAGGAGAGCCTGGTCGCCGGCGGCCCGCTGGTGACCGCGGCCGCACGGCGCGCCGGGCGGATGGTGCTGCCGGTCGACAGCGAGCATTCGGCGCTCTGGCAGTGCCTCCAGGGAGCCGCGGAGGGATCGGTCGAGGGCCTCGTCCTGACCGCGTCGGGCGGGCCGTTCCGCGGTTGGACGTCGGAGCGGCTGGAGGGCGTGACGCCCGAGCAGGCGCTGCGGCATCCGACCTGGGCGATGGGCGCGAAGATCACCGTCGACTCGGCCACGCTGATGAACAAGGGGCTCGAGCTGATCGAGGCCCACGAGCTGTTCGGCGTTCCCTACGACCGGATCGAGGTCGTGGTGCACCCGCAGTCCACCGTCCACGCGTTGGTGCGGTTCCGCGACGGCGCACTGATCGCCCATCTGGGCGAGCCCGACATGCGGGTGCCGATCTCCTATGCGTTGACCTACCCGGAGCGGGCGGCCACCCCGGCAGCCCGGGTCGACCTGGGCGCGCCGTTCTCGCTCGAGTTCCTGCCGCCCGACCTCGACGCCTTCCCCTGCCTGCGGCTGGCCCGGGAGGCCGGCGAGGCAGGGGGTACATCTCCCTGCACGCTGAATGCGGCCAACGAGGTGGCGGTCGGCGCCTTCCTGGCCGGCCGGCTGCGATTCACCGGCATCGCCGAGGTCTGCGAGCGCGTGCTCGACGGCGCCGGCACGGCCATCATCGAGTCGCTCGATCAGGTGCTCGAGTCCGACCGCCGGGCGCGGGCGGCGGCCGAGCAGCTGGTCTCGGTGGCCGCGTGAGCTACCTGATCGGCATCCTCGGCCTGCTGATCCTGGTGCTCGTCCACGAGCTGGGCCATTTCCTGGCAGCCAAGGGCACCGGCATGCGGGCGCTCCGCTTCTACGTCGGGTTCCCGCCGCCGGTCGTCCGAAAGACGGTCGGCGACACCGAGTACGGCATCGGCGCCATCCCGCTCGGCGGCTACGTCAAGATCCCCGGCATGCTGCGCCCCGACGAGGGCGACCTGTGGGAGGTGGGCGACCTGCTCGACCGCAGCGAGCAGCTGAGCCCCGACCAGGCCGCGTCGATCGGTGAGGCCCACGACGCCGTCCGCACCGATCTGGCCCGCGGCCGCTACGACGACGCGGCCTTACGGCTGCCCCGGCTCGAGCACGCGCTCGAGGCCGCCGGCGGCCAGCTCGGCGACCGCGAGCAGGCGCGAAGCGGGCGGGCGGTGCGGCGGGTCTCCGAGGCGCTCGATCCCCGGGCCTACTGGCGGGCAGCGCCGTGGAGGCGGGTAACGGTGATCGCCGCCGGGCCGCTGACCAACATCCTGGTCGCATTCCTGCTGCTGGTCGTGCTGGCGGTCGCGGGGATGCCGCAGATCCTGCACTCGGCGGAGCCCAGCCGCACTGTGGCCGCCGTCCGGGCGGGGACGCCGGCCGACCGTGCCGGGCTGGAGCAGGGCGACGTGATCGTGGCCATCGACGGCCGGCCGACCCGCGACTTCGTCGACATCCGGGATGCCATCGCCGGCAGCAAGGGCACCCCGATCGACCTCACCGTCCGCCGCGACGGCGTCGACCGGCAGCTGCGCAACATCACCCCCCAGCTCCAGCAGGGCCGCTACGTGATCGGCTTCGTGGCCTCGGTGCCGCCGCCCAGGTCGACCAGCGTGCTGCATGCGCCGGGCGCCGCCCTGGACGAGATGTGGACGATGGTCACCGCCTCGGTTCAGGGGGTCCAGGAGCAGGGCACGAAGTCGGTGTCCAGCCCGGTTGGCATCGTCAAGGGCTCGAGCACGTACGCCCAGGCCGGCGTGGAGCCGTACCTGTGGCTGCTGGCGTATCTGTCGCTGTCGCTGGGCGTGTTCAACCTGCTGCCGTTCCTGCCCCTGGACGGCGGCCACCTGCTGATGGTGGGCATCGAGAAGCTGCGCGGCCGCCCGGTGCCACGGTCGGCGTTCGAGCGGGTGTCGGCGATCGGCATCGCGCTGGTGCTGCTGGTGTTCCTGGTCGGGCTGAACAACGATCTGTTCGGGCCGCAGCCGCGCTGACCGGCCGCAGACGGCCCGAGGGCTATCCTTGGCCGGTATGGCCAGTGAGAAGCAGATCAGCGTGGGTGGGGTGAAGATCGGCGGCGGCGCGCCCATCGTGGTGCAGTCGATGACCCTCACCGACACCCACGACGTGGAGGCGACGCTGGGCCAGATCCGGCGCCTCGACGAGGCCGGGTGCGAGCTGGTGCGGGTGGCCGTTCCGGGCCGGGCGGACGCCGACGCGCTGCCCGCGATCGTCGCCGGCTCGCCCCTGCCGGTGATCGCCGACATCCACTTCAACGCCTCGCTGGCGCTGCGGGCGATGGATGCCGGCGTGGCCGCCGTGCGGATCAACCCCGGCAACATCGGCGGCCCGGACAAGGTGGAGCAGGTCGTCCGCCGGGCCAAGCAGACCGCCACCCCGATGCGGATCGGCGCCAACTCCGGCTCTCTGCCCGACCACCTGCGCCAGTTCGCGACCAACGACCCGGCCGGCGCGCTGGTGGAGGCGGCGCTCGAGGAGGTGCGGCTGCTGGAGCGGCTGGACTACCGCGAGTTCAAGATCTCGGTCAAGTCGTCATCGGTGCCGGTGATGATCCAGGCCTACCAGCGGCTGTCGCAGAAGGTGCCCTACCCGCTGCACCTGGGGGTCACGGAGGCCGGCCCGGCGTTCACCGGCACGGTCAAGAGCGCCGTCGGCATCGGCGCCCTGCTGGCCGCGGGGATCGGGGACACCCTGCGGGTGTCGTTGACGGCCGATCCGGTCGACGAGGTCAAGGTGGCGTGGGAGATCCTGCGCTCGCTGGGCCTCCGCCACAAGGGCCCGATGATGATCGCCTGCCCGTCCTGCGGGCGGACGAACGTCGACGTGCTCGATCTGGCCACGGAGGTGGAGCAGCGGCTGGCCGGCTACGACGAGGTGTTCGAGGTGGCGGTGATGGGCTGCGCCGTCAACGGGCCGGGCGAGGCCGGCGACGCCGACTTCGGGATCGCCGGCGGCCGCGACGCCGGGTTCATCTACGCCCACGGCGCGGTGCTGCGGAAGGTGCCTCAGGACCGGCTGGTGGACGAGCTGTTCGCCGAGGTCGACGCCTGGATCGCGGGCGGCATGGTGCGGCCCGAACGGCGCACGCGCAAGCATGCCCTGCCGCTGATCGCCGGCTGAGCGGCGGGCTCAGGCGGCCTGGCGGTCGCCGGCGGCGTCGCGCTCGGCGTAGTGGTCGTCGAACCGGGCCTGGTTGCCGAGGTAGGCCTCGAGCTGGGCGACGCCGTAGCCCACCCACTCGGGCATGAACCGCTCGTCGATCTCGATGTGTCCGTCTGGCATGCCGGCCGCTCCTCCGTCGGTGATCGGTGCAGGGTCGCTGGACCGATCGGCCTGAGCGATCCCCGGCTTGAGGTATTCGTAGGGCCGGATTGCGTGATCGGGGTACACTCACCGCCATGGTGCGGGGACGCAAAGCGGTGATCGGCTGGCTCACGTACACGATCGGCAAGCGTGTGGTGAAGCGCGCCGTGCGGCGCAAGGTGCGCAGCCGGTTCGGCGCCGTCCTCGACGCCGACACGGTCAAGCAGCCCGCCCGCCGGCGGCTGCCGCTGCTGGGCGCGGGCTTGGCCGTGGCCGCCGCCGCGGCGGCCGCGCTGGCCGTCCGTTCGCGCCGCACCGGCGGCGAGTGATCCGCCACACCGTTGTGTTCCGGTTCGCCGAGGGGACGCCGGCGGAGCGGGTGCAGGCCATCCGGGAGGCGCTGATGGGCCTGCCCGGCCGCGTACCCGAGGTGCGCAGCTTCAGCTGCGGCGGCGATCTCGGCCTGCGCGAGGGAAACGCCGACTTCGCCATTGTTGCCGAGTTTGACGACGAGGACGGCTGGCGGGCCTACCAGGACGATCCCGAGCACCAGCGGATCATCCGCGCGCTGATCGCGCCGGTGACCGAGCAGCGGCTGGCGGCGCAGATCACGGCCTGACCCGAGCGGGTGCCGTCACCCTCGGCGAGTAGACTTGCTCGCCGTGAGCGACCCCGCGCCGTACGTCCATCTCCACGTCCACAGCGAGTACTCGATCCTCGACGGCGCATGCCGGATCGGGCCGCTCGTCGACAGGGCTGCCGACCTGGGCATGCCGGCCATCGGGCTGACCGACCACGGCTCGATGGCGGGTGCCGTCGAGTTCTTCCGCACCGCCGGCAAGGCCGGGGTGAAGCCGGTGATGGGCTGCGAGGTGTACGTGGTCGACGATCACGCGGCCCGGCCGCAGCGGGAGAAGCGGGCGCATCTGACCCTGCTGGCCGAGACCACGCAGGGCTACAACAACCTGATCCGGCTGGTGTCCGCCGGCTACCTCGACGGCTACTGGTACAAGCCCCGGGTCGATTTCGACCAGCTGGCGGCGCACGCCGACGGCATCATCGCGCTGTCCGGCTGCCTGTCGGGGCGGGTCTGCAAGGCGCTGACCGAGGATGACCCCCGAGCGGCCCGCGAGGAGCTCGACCGGCTGGTGCAGGTCTTCGGCCGCGACGACGTGTACGTCGAGGTGCAGGACGGCAAGATCGACGTGCAGACCCGCATCAACCCGCACCTGGCGGCACTCGCCCGGGACGCCGGCCTGCCGATGGTGGGCACCGGCGACGTGCACTACCTGACCCGCGACGACGCCATCCCCCACGAGGCGCTGCTCTGCATCCAGACCCAGGACACGCTCGACAACCCCAACCGGTTCCGGTTCTCGAACCACGAGTTCTATCTGAAGTCGCCGGCCGAGATGTACGAGCTGATGGCGGCCGGGTTCGGCGAGGAGATGCTGCGGCGGACGGTCGAGATCGCCGAGCGCTGCAACGCCGAGGTCGGGCTGGGGTCGATGCACCTGCCCAGGTTCGAGGTGCCCGAGGGGGAGACGGCGATCGGCTACCTGCGCCGGCTGGCCGAGCAGGGCCTGCGGGAGCGCTACGGCGCCGAGACCCCCGAGCTCCGCCAGCGGCTGGAGTTCGAGCTGCGGACGATCGAGGAGATGGGCTTCCCCGACTACTTCCTGATCGTCTGGGACTTCATCCGCTTCGCCCGCGAGGACGGCATCTCGGTCGGCCCCGGCCGCGGCTCGGCGGCCGGCTCGCTGGTCGCCTACTGCCTGCGCATCACCGACCTCGACCCGATGGGCTACTCGCTGCTGTTCGAGCGGTTCCTGAACCCGGGGCGCAAGAGCATGCCCGACATCGACATCGACTTCGCGGTGGCCGGCCGCGAGCGCGTGATCAACTACGTGGCCGAGAAGTACGGCCGCCGCAACGTCGCCCAGATCATCACCTTCGGCAAGATGCAGCCGAAGGCCGCGATCAAGGACGCCGGGCGGGTGATGGGCATCCCCTACGGTGCCGTCGACCGGATCGCGAAGCTGGTGCCCGACGGGCCGAAGATCTCGTTCGAGGAGTGCATGAAGCCGGGCGCCGAGCTGCGCCGCTCCTACGACACCGACGAGACGACGCGCAGCATCGTCGACATGGCCCGGCCGCTGGAGGGGGTCGTCCGCAACGACTCGATCCACGCGGCGGCCGTCGTGATCGGCGACCGGCCGCTGACCGAGTACCTGCCGCTGCAGCAGAAGGGCAGCGACGCCGAGGTGGTGACACAGTTCCCGATGGGCGACGTCGAGGCCCTCGGGCTGCTCAAGATGGACTTCCTGGGGCTGCGCAACCTGGACGTGATCGACCGCTCGCTCGACCTGATCGAGCTGTCGACAGGCCGGCGGATCGCGATGGACGACGTGCCGCTCGACGACGCCGGCACCTACGACATGCTGGCCCGCGGCGAGGCCACCGGCGTGTTCCAGTTCGAGTCGTCGGGGATGCGCGAGGCGCTGCGCCAGGTGCGGCCGACCCGGTTCGAGGACCTGGTGGCGCTGGTCGCCCTGTACCGGCCGGGCCCGATGCAGAACATCCCCGTCTACGCGGCCCGGAAGAACGGCCGGGAGGCGGTCACCTACCCGGATCCGCGGCTGGAGGGGATCCTGGCCGAGACGATGGGGATCACCGTCTATCAGGAGCAGGCGATGCTGATCGCCCGCGAGATCGCGGGCTTCACACCCGCCGAGGCGGATGACCTGCGAAAGGCGATCGGCAAGAAGATCGCCTCCCTGATGGCCTCGCTGAAGGACCGGTTCATCGAGGGCTGCATCGCCAACGGCGTCTCACCCGACCTGGCGGCGCGGCTGTGGGACGACAACGAGCGCAGCTCGGACTACTCGTTCAACAAGAGCCATGCCGCCTGCTACGCGCTGATCGCCTATCGCACCGCGTGGCTGCGGGCGAACCACCCGGCGGAGTACATGGCGGCGCTGATCTCGTCGGTGATGTCGACCAAGGACCGGGTGCCGTTCTACGTCACCGAGTGCGCGGACATGGGCATCGAGGTGCTCCCGCCCGATGTCAACACCAGCCAGTCGGACTTCGCCGTGGTCGACGGCAGGATCAGGTTCGGCCTGTCGGCCGTCAAGGGAGTGGGCGACGGGGCCGTGCGGGCCATCATCGCCGCCCGCGAGTCGGCGCCGTTCACCTCGATCTGGGACTTCTGCGAGCGGGTCGACGGCATGGTGCTCAACAAGCGGATCCTGGAGAGCCTGGTGGCCTGCGGCGCGTTTGACTCGA
>DATLLX010000048.1:0-6448 GCA_035537595.1 Gaiellales bacterium
GCCACCCGCGCCCACACGGGATGGCCGTTCGCGGCCCTGATCCAGCGTGTGGCGCGCGGCCTGCTGCGGGATCAGGGCCGCGAACGGCCATCCCGTGCGGGCGCGGGTGGCCTCGTCCGCGTCGGCGGGATGCCCGGCGCCGACCCGGATCAGCACCGCGATCAGCGGCACGGCCAGCGCGGCCCGCGCCTTGGGGGAGCGCATGGCGGGCCGGGCCGCATGAAGTCCCCGCTCGCCGACCAGCAGCGCCGGCACCACGACCGCCTCGAACAGCTTCGATCCGCGTGCGCATTCACCAGCAATTGCCGACTGCACCGACACGATGGGCATCCTTCGACGCCCACCGCCCGCCCTCCTTCCCTGGGCCGTGCCGACCCGCCGTCAGCGCTCGGGCTGGAACCTCCGCAGCCGCAGCGCGTTCAGCACCACGAACACGCTCGAGAAAGCCATCGCCGCGCCGGCCACCAGCGGGTTCAGGAACCCCAGCGCCGCCAGCGGCAGGGCGGCCACGTTATAGGCGAACGCCCAGAACAGGTTGCCCTTGATCGTGGCCAGCGTGCGGCGGGACAGCCGGATCGCGTCGGCCGCCGATCGCAGGTCGCCGGACACCAGCGTCAGGTCGGATGCCTCGATTGCGACGTCCGTGCCCGTGCCGATGGCCAGTCCCAGATCGGCCTGTGCCAGCGCGGGGGCGTCGTTGATGCCGTCTCCCACCATCGCCACCGTGCGGCCCTCGCCCTGCAGGCGGCGGATGACCGCCGCCTTGTCGGCCGGTTGCACCCCGGCGATCGCCTCGTCGATGCCGACCTCCGCCGCCACGGCGCGCGCGGTCGCCTGGTTGTCTCCTGTGAGCAGCAACGGCCGCAGGCCGAGCCGCTTGAGCGCCCCCACCGCCTCGGCTGAGGAGTCCTTGACGGCGTCGGAGACGACGAACAGCGCCCGCGGCTCGCCGTCCCAGCCTGCCAGGACGGCAGTCCGCCCCTGCGCCTCGGCGGCCAGCGCAGCCCCCTGCAGGCGGCTGTCGATGGAGGGCGACCGCTCGGCCAGCAGCGCCGGTCGGCCGGCGGCCACCGGGTGGCCGGCGACGATTCCCTCGACGCCCAGCCCTTCCCGGTTCGTGAATCCGTCCACCGGCTCGAGCCGGCCAGCCGCTCGGGCCGCCTTGGCGATGGCACGCGCCACCGGATGCTCGGAGGCGTTCTCAAGCGCGCCGACGATGGCCAGCGCGTCGGCCTCCGCGACACCGTCGACCGTCACCACCGACAGCAGTTCCATTGTGCCGGTGGTGATCGTGCCGGTCTTGTCGAGGACGATGGTGTCGACCCGGCGCGTGCTCTCGAGCACCTCAGGGCCCTTGATCAGCAGCCCCAGCTGCGCGCCGCGGCCGGTGCCCACCAGCAGCGCCGTCGGTGTGGCCAGGCCCAGGGCGCAGGGGCAGCCGATGATAAGAACCGAGACAGCGGCGGTGAACGCGAACGCGGCGCTCTCGCCCGTGGCCAGCCACAGACCGAGCGTGGCCGCGGCTATGGCGATGACGACGGGCACGAACACGCCCGCGACACGGTCGGCGAGTCGCTGCACGGGCGCCTTGCCGGACTGGGCGTCGATGACCAGCCGCGCGATCTGGGCCAGCATCGTCTGCTCGCCGACCTTGGTGGCGCGCACGATCAGCCGCCCACCGGCGTTGACCGAGGCGCCGATCACCGCGTCGCCGGGATGCTTCTCGACCGGCACCGACTCGCCGGTCACCAGCGACTCGTCGACGGCCGAAGCTCCCTCCTGGACGACGCCGTCGGTGGCCACCTTCTCGCCGGGGCGGACGACGAACAGGTCGCCCGCCACGAGCTCGCCGATCGGCACCCGGCGCTCGGCGCCGTGCTCGTCCAGCACGGCGGCGTCCTTCGCGCCCAGTTCGAGGAGCGCGTTCAATGCGGCGCCGGCATGGCGCTTGGCGCGTGCCTCGAAGTAGCGGCCGGCGAGCAGGAAGGTGGTGACGACGGCGGCCACCTCGAAATACACCTGGTCGAGCGATGCCGACCGGTCGGGGATCGGCTGGAAGCTCATCGTCATCCCGGTCATCCCGGCGTCGCCGAAGAACAGCGCGACCACCGACCACAGCCAGGCCGACAGCGTGCTCAGCGAGACCAGCGTGTCCATGGTCGCGGTCCTGTGCCTGGCGTTGAGGTACGCGGCCCGGTGAAACGGCCACCCGCCCCACAGCACGACCGGCGTGGCCAGCTGCATCGCCAGCCACTGCCAGTTGTCGAACTGCAGGGCCGGGATCATCGAGAGCAGGAGGGTGGGGGCCGAGAGCAGCGCCGACACGATCAGCCGCCTTCTGAGCGAGGCCGTGGGATCAGCGACGGCCCCGTCCGGCTCCGCCACCGCCGGCGCCAGCACGGCCCCGTAGCCCGCGGACTCGACGGCCGCGACCAGCCGCTCCGGCGCCACGGCCGCGGGATCGAAGTCCACGGTGGCGCGCTCGGTGGCGTAGTTCACGGTCGCCGTGACCCCGTCGAGGCCGTTCAGCGTCTTCTCCACCCGGGTGGCGCAGGACGCGCAGGTCATCCCGGTGATGGGGAGCTCGAGGTGGTTCGGGTGATCGCTCACGTCGGTACTCTCGTTCCGATACGGCGTGGGGGTATCGCCGGAATGTCAACATAGCATACCCCCCTACCGTATGCTAGATTCAACGCGACACCCTGAGAGGACGGCATCCACCCGATGGCAACTCCCACTCCCAGCCCGGCTCCCGGGCACGGCTACTCGGCCAGCAAGGATCAGTTGAGCAAGCGGCTGCGCCGCATCGAGGGCCAGGTCCGCGGCGTCGAGGGAATGGTCGAGGACGATCGCTACTGCATCGACATCCTCACCCAGATCAGTGCCATCCAGGCCGCGCTCGACAAGGTCGCGCTCGGCCTGCTCGACGATCACGCCCGCCACTGCGTGATGGGCGCCGACGAGCAGAACCAGCCGGCCAAGACCGAGGAGATGATGGCTGCGGTCGGCCGCCTGATGCGGCGCGGGTAGCGCCCCTACGAGAGAGCGACCGGCCCCACGATGGCCGTGACGTGCCATCCGGCCGGGCCGAGTCTGACGACGTACGTGACCCAGAGCCCATCGCGGCCGTGTGCCCAGCGGCTGTTCGAGACATGCACGGTGCTGTCATTGACCCACCTCACCGGCCCCAGCCTGACGAACACGGCGCGGCCGGGCACATGCACCGGCTGAGTGCGCACGAAGTCGACCGGGGGCAGGCCCTCGACGTGGTGGGAGATCTGCCGCTTCACACCGGCGCCGAACGCGTGCCTGGGGACTCCCATTGCGTGCATCGGGTTACCTGCACCCGCCACCGGCCCGTCCAGGATGTAGACGTGCCTATAGGGGCTGGGGGCCCGGCCGAACCCGTGGTCGACCTCGATCAGCTGCCGCAAGACCGCCGCGTAGATCAGCCCATTGTGCTCGGCTCGCTCCGCACCGGCCGCCGGCCGGATGTTCCCCCCGGAGCCATGGGTCGAGCCGTGGAAGCTGCATCCAGCCACCACCATTGCGAGCACCAGTGCGGCTGAGAATCTGATCGGGCGCCCCTCCGTTCGCTGTCAGAACCGAGACGCGCATTTGCCCTCAAGAGTTCCCGGCGACCCGGGATCTCCGGCCGGGCGCCGCTACTGCTTACGGGCGATCGCTCGCGCCAGCGCTCCCTTGTCCATTCGCGAGCGGCCGCGGATATCCAGCTTCCTGGCCCGCTCGTAGAGCTCCTGCTTCGTGTTGCCGAACTCGTCCACTCCGCCGGCCGTCGACTTTGGGTGCTCGCGCGCCTGCCTGCCGCTCTGCGCGGCCTGCGCGTCGGACGGCCCCGGCTCGTCCTTCAGCTCCCAGTGGTCTCCGCGCTTCTCCGCCACGTGCTTGACGGAATCCCAGGCGGTGCGGTGGGCGCGTTCCTCGGAGTCGTACTGCTCGTGGGCACTGTCGAGGGTCTTCTCGTACGTCCGGCGCACCTTGGCGGGGGAACGCTTGAGTGTGCCGGGAAGGTCTTCCTGACTGCTGGGCATGACTCACCTCACGGGTCGGTTCACCGTCACCGTGCCCCGAATCGGCGACGCCAAACCCGCTACGTCCGCAGCGTCTCGGAGACGATCCGCACCGCCTCGGCGTATGCCGCGGCCGCCAGCCCCGCGCCCCAGGTGACCCGGGCCACACCGAGCCCGCGAAGGGTCGCCGGGTCGGGCATCCCCGCCCGCAACATCACGTTCACGGGGCCGGCGATCCGGCGGGTCAGCTCGGCGATGGTGTCGGGGGGACAGAGGATCGGATAGGCGCAGTCGGCTCCGGCGTCGAGGTACGCGTTGGCACGCTCGACGGCCTCGTCCGGCGTGCCACCGCGGAGGAAGACATCGACCCGCGCATTCAGCACGAGATCGGGCACAGCTGCGCGTATCGCCTGGATCGCCTCCAGCTGCTCGGCAACGGCCACCAGCTGGCCGCCGGTCGAGTCCTCGAAGTTGATGCCGACGATGCCGGCCTTCCACGCGCGGCGGGCGGTGCCGGCGGGATCGCCGTAGCCGCGCTCGAGATCTGCGGTGACCGGCAGCTCGACCGCAGCCGCCATCCGGCCCGCCGCCTGCAGCATCTCGTCCCCGGGCGCCCGCTCACCGTCTTCCCAGCCCAGCGACTGGGCGACCGCGGCACTGGTCGTCGCGATTGCACGGCAGCCGGGCACGGCCGCCAGGGCGCGGGCACTGGCCACGTCCCAGGCGTTCGGGATGACCAGGATCGGCGGCCCCGAATGCATCCCTCGGAACCGCTCGGCAAGCCTTCGCTGGCCGGCGTCTACCGGATCGTCGCGGTCAGCCACTGGTCGTCGAAGTCCATGGTCAGGGTTGCCGGGCTGACCGCGGCGGCCACCGAATGCCGCTGCCCGCCGTTTCGGATCGTCAGGTCGTCCGCGGCCGGGTCGAGCGCCCACTGGCGCAGTCCCGCGAACTCCTCGTGGCGGTCGGCGTCACGGTAGTGCTCGATGATGACGGCGCCACCGGGCCGTGCGGCGGCGACCATCTGGCCGATCGCTCGCAACGGGTCGTGACAATGGTCGAGCGCGAACCGCATGTAGACGACGTCGAAGCCGCGCAGCCCCAGCTCGTCGAGCGATTCGACCTCGCCCTGGATGGAGGGGACCGGGGGAACGACCCCCAGCTCCTCCAGCATCTCGGCGTAGCGGTCGGAAAGAGCGTCGACGCAGACCAGATCGACTCTGCGGCCATCGAACACCTTGCCCACCGTTGTCGCCGGGCCGGCAGCGCAGTCGAGGATCCGGGCCGGCCGACCGGTGGGCAGGTGATCGGCGATGGGCGGCTGCACGGGCAGATCGGGATCGAGCCGGGCCCGGTATTCGTCGGGCCATTCGAGCCCGGCGCCCTCGAAGTAGCGCCGCCAGAACGACAGCTCCGTCTCCATCCCGGCCAGCCATCCGGCGTGCGCTGAGCCACCCACGGCCGGAACTCTACCCGCCGCCGGCAGCTGTCCCGGCGAAGCGGATCACCGTGCGCGCTCGAGCGCCTGCCGCCAGCCCATGTACAGCTCGTCCGCCTGGTCGCGCCCCATCTGCGGCTCGTACACGGCGCCGGCACGGCGAGCGGCGGCGACCCAGGTCGGGTCGAGGCCCGACGCCGCCAGCATGGCGGCTCCGGTGGCCGTCATCTCGCGCTCCGAGGCAACCTCGACCGGCAGCCCGAGCAGGTCGGCCTGGAACTGCATCAGGAAGCCGTTGGCGGACGCCCCGCCGTCGGCCCGCAAGGCCGACACCCCGCCGGGGATCGCCTCGACCACGTCGCGCACCTGGTAGGCGATCGCCTCCAGGGCGGCCCGCGCCAGGTGCGCCCGGCCGGTGCCGCGGGTCAGGCCGGCGATCAGCCCCCTGGCCTGTGGATCCCAATGCGGCGAGCCGAGCCCGGTCAGCGCGGGGACGAAGTACACGCCGTCGTTGCCGGCCAGGGAGCCGGCCAGTAGTTGGCTCTCTTCGGCGCTCTCCAGCAGGCCGAGCCCGTCGCGCAGCCACTGCACGGCGGCTCCGGCGACGAAGATCGATCCCTCGAGGGCGGTGACGCCCGGCTGCGCGGCCGCCGTCCGCACCAGCCCGTGAGGCGGCGGGTCGAGCGACCGGCCGTCGTTGACCAGCAGGAAGCTGCCGGTGCCGTACGTGACCTTCGCCTGTCCGGGCGACACGCAGGCCTGGCCGAACAGCGCCGCCTGCTGGTCGCCGGCCACGCCGGCGATCGGGATCGCGGCGCCCGTCAGCGCGGCCTCGCCCAGCACACCGGCGGAGGGCACGAGCGACGGCAGCAAGGCCCGCTCGACGCCGAACAGGTCGAGCAGCTGGTCGTCCCAGTCCATCGATGCCAGGCTCATCAGCAACGTCCGCGACGCGTTGGTGGGGTCGGTGGCATGCACC
>DATLLX010000049.1:0-2018 GCA_035537595.1 Gaiellales bacterium
GAGACGGTGGGCGGCGAGCTGGAGGAACGGACGCTTGCGGAAGGATGGGACGCATGACCAAGCGAGTGGCGCTGGTGACCGGCGGGTCGAGCGGGATCGGGGAGCGGACCGCGCTCCGGCTCCACGAGGCCGGCTTCGAGGTGTACGCCGTCGCCCGTCGGGTGGAGCGGATGCAGGGGCTGGCCGCCGCGGGCGTCCACGTGTTCGCGATGGACGTCACCGAGGACGCGTCGATGACCGACGGCGTCCAGCAGGTGCTCACCGACGCGGGTCGGATCGACGTCCTGGTCAACAACGCGGGCTACGGCTCCTACGGAGCCGTCGAGGACGTGCCGATCGACGAGGCCCGGCGCCAGTTCGAGGTCAACGTGTTCGGCCTCGCGCGGCTCACCCAGCTGGTCACGCCCGGCATGCGGGAGCGGGCGGCCGACCCGCTGGCGCAGCGCTCGCGGATCGTCAACATCTCCAGCATCGGCGGCAAGTTCTACGAGCCGCTGGGAGCCTGGTACCACGCGACCAAGTTCGCGGTCGAGGGCTTCAGCGACAGCCTCCGCGTCGAGCTCGCGCCCCACGGGATCGACGTGGTCATCATCGAGCCGGGCCCGATCCGCACCGAGTGGGGCGAGATCTCACGGCAGGGCCTGGAGGAGTCGGCCCGGGGCGGCGCCTACGAGCAGCAGGCGCGGCAGGTGTCGCGGATGCTGGCGCGCGCCGACGGGCGGATGCTCGGGGGCTCTCCGGACGCGGTGGCGCGCAAGGTGGTGAGCGCCGTGCAGAGCAACACCCCGCGGGCCCGCTACCCCGTCGGCCGTGGCGCCGGGACGATCGTGCGCGCGCGCCGCCTGCTCCCCGACGCGGCGTTCGACTACCTGGTCAAGGGCGCCTACGGGATGCCCGGCCGCGACCGCCGGCCGGACGCCGGCTGATCACACCCCGGCGGCCTTCTCGAGGTCCTTCAGCTCGTCGTCGAGGTGGGTCAGCAGCCGCTGCAGGTGGGGCACGGTCCTGCGGCAGCCGGTGAGCCCGAAGCACATCAGCCCGTCGTACGACGAGCAGGTGATGTTGAGCGCCATCCCGTTGATCGGGATCGACAGGGGGTAGACGCCGAGCAGCTGGGCGCCGTTCCAGTAGTGGGTGGAGCGGGGGCCGGGCACGTTGCTGATGATCACGTTGTACGGCGGCCGCACCAGGCCCTGCATCCGCAGCAGCGGCGTGAGGATCGCCGGCGCCTGGCCGAGCGCGCTCATGGCCAGGATCTGGGTCGGCGTCATCGACGCCAGCGCCCGCTTGCCGTCGACCATCGAGCGGTGGACCGCGTGCAGCCGGTCGGCCGGGTCGGCCCGCTCGGTGCCCATCTGGACCATGACCGCCCCGATCGCGTTGCCGCCCTCGGCCGAGGCGAGGTGGGACTCCTTGGCCTTCAGCCCGACCGGCACCATCGCGACCAGGCTCTGCTCGGGCAGCGCCTGCTGCTCCAGCAGGTAGGTGCGCAGCGCGCCCGAGCACATCGCGATCACGACGTCGTTGATCGTGGTGCCGGTCGCCTTGCCGATGGCCCGCAACCGCTCGACGGGCCAGTCCTGCGCGGCGAACCGGCGCGACCCGGTGATCTTCTGGTTGAACATCGTCCGCGGTGCGTAGAGCGAGAGGGTCGACGTCTCGTTGCGCAGGCTCTTGTTGAACGTCTTGACCAGCGCCTTGGGGATGCCGGCGGCGTCGACACTGATGCCGAGCGCCGAACGCAGGGCGCTCATCGTCGCGGCGGACGACAGGTGCTCGGCGGCCTCCTGGGCCTTGCCGACCTTCGAGCTCGGCGGCCGCATCGCCCACGGCGACGGCATGCCGCGGTCTGCGGGGTCACTGGAGAGGATGCTCTGCAGCAGCCGCATCGCCGAGATCCCGTCGACGAGCGAGTGGTGCAGCTTGGTGTACATCGCGATCCGGCCGTCGCGCAGTCCCTCGATGAGGTGCCACTCCCACAGCGGGCGCTCGGTGGCCAGGCGGGTGCTGTGCAGCCG
>DATLLX010000050.1:0-5115 GCA_035537595.1 Gaiellales bacterium
GCCGCTTTCCCTCGGACAGAACGGTCAGGTCGACGTCTCGCAGCTTCGGCGCCGAGCCGTGCCTGACCGCTCCCCGAGCTGCGGCCACCACCTTCGGCGAGGTCAGCCCGGAGGAAGCTCCTGCCGACTGGGCCAGCACCCGGCCCCGGCTGTCGTAGACCACCACCGCGCCGCCCAGCCTGGCCACGGCACGGCGAAGCGCCACGTCCTGCCTGGCCTCGTTCTTGACCGCAAGCGCACGGGAAATCGATGCCCGCACATCCCTGGCGCGGGCCTGGGAGTGCGATCCCTCCGTGAAGCCGAGTGAGAAGATGGCCATCGCGGAGCCGGCCGCGAGCGCGGCAGCGATGGCGCAGAGGAATGCTCTTGATCTCGTCAAGTGGGCGAAAACGGGCGGGGGTGTGCAATCAAGGTCGGCACCTGCACACCATCCCTTTATGAAAATCGGCCTGGTTGACCGCTTGAACGACGGGTCAGGGGAGCGCCGATTCTGCCCGCACGTGAGGCTAGGTTCCCGAGTGTGCAGGAGCGACTCTTGGCGTGGTATGCGGCAAACCAGCGCGACCTGCCCTGGCGCCGCACGCACGACCCCTACGCGATCCTGGTCAGCGAGGTGATGCTGCAGCAGACGCAGGTGGGGCGGGTGGTTCCGCGCTACCTGCGGTGGCTCGAGCGGTGGCCCACGGCGGCATCGCTGGCGGCCGCGCCGGTGGCCGACGTGATCCGGGCCTGGGACGGGCTGGGTTACAACCGCCGGGCGGTCAACCTGCACCGCTGCGCGGTGGCCGTTACCGAGCTGGGCGGGTTCCCGCGCGAGCCGGAGCAGCTGCGCACGCTGCCCGGGATCGGCCCCTACACGGCGGCCGCCGTGGCCTGCTTCGCCTTCGGAGCGCAGGTCGCGGCGCCCGACACCAACGCCCGGCGCGTTCTGGGGCGGGCCTTCGGCGACCCCGACATGGCGCCCCCGCCGGGGCTGGCCTACGACTGGAACCAGGCGGTGTTCGACCTCGGCCGTGAGGTGTGCATCGCCCGCCGCCCGCGCTGCGGGATCTGCCCGCTGGCCCCGGGGTGCCCGTCGCGTGGTCTGACCTTCGCCCCGCTCCGCCGGCAGTCGGCGTTCGAGGGATCGTTCCGGCAACGGCGAAGCCGGCTGCTCAAGCAGCTCGCCGCCGGAGGCCCGCTGCCCGCGGCCGAGCTCGACGGCGAGGCCCTGAGCGCCCTGGTGGCGGACGGCCTGGCCGCCGTCAGCGACGGCACGGCCACGCTGCCCTGATCGCTAGACGGGGACGCGGGTGCCCGGCATCGAGCGGGCGAACCGGGAGGAGGCGTGCTCGTCGACGAACATGACCACCGGGCCGTGGACGATCAGTCCCTCCGCCGCCCGCTCCTTCATCAGATCGGGCAGGAAGTCCTCGACCAGCCACTCGCGGCCGTGCGCGACGCCGGCGCCGACCGTGATCCGGTGCAGGTCGTCGTCGAGCCGCTCGACGGTGCCCACGGCCGGCCGGCGGACGAACCGGGTCGGGCCCAGCGGGACGATCGACCCCACCTCCTCCACCAGCCGCGTGCCGTCGTCGGCGTCGCGGACGAACAGCTCGATCTCGGCCTCGCGCATCCCGCGCGGCAGGGTCCGGGTGGCCAGGATCTGCGAGTTGTGCACGCGGATCGTCTCGCCGGTAACGGCGCGCAGCTTGGTGGCCCGCAGCGAGACCTCTTCGACCACCCCGGCCAGCCCCAGCGGTTCGACGGTGATCGTGTCGCCGACCACGAACCAGCCCTCGAAGAACATCAGGGTGCCGGCGATGATGTCAGTCAGGAAGCGCTGCGCCGCGAACCCCACCAATATGACGAGCAACGAGGCGCCGGCCAGTGCCGCGCCCTGTGTCGGCCCGATCAGCTGGAGCACGACGATCACGAGGGCGATCGCAAAGGCGATGTAGCGGATCGTCGTATGCACCAGCGACACGGTGGTGTCGTACCGCTTCAGCGACACCATCGCCGCGGTGTCCGCGGGCGACTCCTCACCGGTCGCACGGCGCCGCTCGAGCCGCGCCGACACGCGCTCGGCCAGCCGTCGCGACAACCGCGAGATCGCCCATGCAACCACCAGGGCGGCGACCGCGATGGCCACCCTTGCCCACCCGCCGTTGGGGTCGAAGTCCATGTCTCCAGAGTAGCGCGGCGGTGGACGATCACCTCCTGCCACCTCATCCACCGCGCGCCTTCCGGTCGAAGCGGCGATACTCGAGCTGACACGCGGCGCCCACCAGGAGGACACATGGCCACCGTAATCGCCACCGACGGCAGCGATCTTGCCAAGAAGGCTCTCGACGCCGGCCTGCAGCTGGCAAAGGCGACCGGCGACGAGGTCGTGATCGTCACCGCCTGGCAGATACCGGTCGGCGATTTCGGTATCCCCTACGCCAGCATCGCCACCACCGAGCTGATCGATGCGGAGCGAACAGGTGCCGAGCGCACGCTGAGCGAGGCTGTCGAAGCCGCCCGGGCCATGGGAGTGGAGGCGATCACCGAGCTGCGCGAGGGCAGCGCGGCCCATGAGATCTGCGAGGTGGCGAAGGAGCGGCGGGCGCGGATGGTCGTGCTCGGCTCGCACGGATGGGGCGCGCTGCGCTCGGCGCTCTACGGCAGCGTGGCGGCGGGCGTGCTCCGCCACGCGCCGTGCCCGGTGCTGCTGGTGCCCGACCGCAAGCCCGACTAACAGTGGGCGGCGGGCGGGCCGAGCAGCCGCTCGACGACACCGGGCAGCTCGTCGAGGCCCGCGATCTCGGCGTCGGGCGTGAGCTCGGCGTGGGGCTCCAGGCCGTAGCGGTTCAGCCAGACGGCATGCATGCCGAAGGCCTGGGCGCCGCCGACGTCGATCTCCATGTCGTCGCCCACATGCACCCAATGCCCCGGATGGCCGCCGGCCAACTCGACCGCACGGGCGAACGGCTCCGGCCCGGGCTTGTGGCCGCCCACCTCCTCCGCGTGCACGATGAAGTCGAACCGCCGGGCCAGCTCGAGCCGGTGGAACGGAAAGTTCCCGTTGGTGATCGCACCGACCACGTGGCCCCGCGCCAGCAGCTGCTCGACTGCCGGGACGACATCGCCGTGGATCGGCACGCGCTCGGCCCTGGCCTCGAGCAGCCGGTCGGCCATCCAGCCCGCCAGCGCCCGGTCGTCGTGTCCCACCGAGCGCAGCGCACGGTGAATCGATGCCCGGCGGAGCTCCTCCAGCGTGCCCTGCATCTCATGGCCGATCAGCCGCCGGTGCTCGTGGAGGTCGGCCAGCGTGAGCCGCCCGGTCAGATCGGGCACCCGCTGCTCGAGCGCCTCGATGGCCGCCTCGAGTGCTCCGTCCATCATCGGCTGGAACTCCCACATCGTGCCGTCGAGGTCGAAGGAGACGACGCCCGTGGTCACGCCCGCCGTAACAGCGCCGCCGCCTGGCACGCCGCCCCCTCGCCGCGTCCGATGAAGCCCAGGTGGTCGGTGGTCGACGCCCGCACCGTGACCCGTTCCAGCCGGGCGCCCAGCGCGCCGGCCAGCGACGCCCGCATCGCCTCCCGGTAGGGGGCCAGCCGCGGCGACTGCATCACCACCACCGCGTCGACATTGACGATCGACCAGCCGTCCTCCGCGATCTCTCGCCACGCCTGGCGCAGCAGCTCGAGGCTGGACGCGCCGGCCAGCGCCGGGTCGCCGGACGGGAACAGCGCGCCGATGTCCTCGCGGCCGGCTGCGCCCAGCAGGGCGTCGGTGACCGCGTGGCTGACCAGGTCGGCATCGGAATGCCCCTCCAGGCCACGCGGGCCGGGAATCTCCACGCCGGCCAGCACCAGCCGCCGGCCATCCGCGAACGCGTGGGCGTCGAAGCCGATGCCGATCCGCAGATCGTCGGTCATCCCAGCGGTTCCTGGCGAGGCTCGCGCGACCGGAACAGGGTGATCGTTCGGTACCCGGCGGTGGTGAGCACGCTGACAGCGTCGCCGAACCGCAGGCCGACGCCGCCCGGCGAATGGGCATCCGAGGCCAGCGTCACCGGCACCCCGCGGGCGCGGAACATCCGCAGCAGGTCGGGATCGGGATAGATCTCGCCCAGCGGGCGGCGGTACCCGGCAGTCGAGACCTCGGCGCAGACACCCGCCGCCTGGAAGGCATCGGCCATCTGCTCGTAGAGTGCGAACGGCTTGGGCTCCGGCCGGTGCCCGAACACCTTGGCCAGGTCGGGATGCGCCATCACGTCGTAGATGCCGCTGGCGGCCGCTGCGCAGACCGCGTCGACGTACATCCGCCAGACATCGGCCACCGCGTGCATCTCCCAGACCGGGGCGGCATCCCAGTCGACGGCCAGCCCGGAGACCCAGTGCACCGATCCCAGCAGCATGTCCCACGCATAGCCGTCGAGGGTCTGGCGGATCCGCTCCTCGCTGCCCTCGAGATACTCGACCTCAAGGCCGACGCGGACCGGCAGGCCGGCGTCGCGAGCCGCCGTGACCGTCGCGTGATAGCGGGTCAGATCCTCGACCGCATCCGCCACCCAGAGCGGATGGTCGAACCAGTCGCGGGCCTGCCGGAATCGGTGGACGTGGTCGGTGAAGCAGATCTCGTCGACCCCGGCCGTGGCCGCCGCGGCAACGTAGGCCGCCACCCGCTCTGTCGTGAAGTCGGCGTCGGTGTAGGGATGGTCGTCGTCCACCAGGTGCATGTGGTAGTCGGCGATCACGCTGGCTCATCCAGCTCCAGCAACCACTGTGCGTAGGCCAGGTCTTCACGCTCGGTGACCTTGATGTTGCGCCGCTCTCCCTCGACCACGGCCACGGTCAGCCCGGCCGCCTCCAGCAGCGATGCGCAGTCGGTCGCCGCGGCCAGCTGACCGGGCGGGCGGTCGTAGGCACGGCGGATCGCCCCGCCGCGAAACGCCTGGGGTGTCTGGACGGCGGTCAGGGACGAGCGGTCGAGCGTCTCGGCCACGACACCGTTCTCCACCCGCTTGATGGTGTCGGCGGGCGGCACCCCCGGCACCGCGCCGTCGGCCTCCAACAGCGCCGCCAGCACGCGATCGACCAGCGCCGCCGTGGCCAGCGGCCGGGCGGCGTCGTGGACGAGCACCAC
>DATLLX010000051.1:0-3313 GCA_035537595.1 Gaiellales bacterium
CCGCGACTGGCTGAACAGCCGCCAGCGGTACTGGGGCGCCCCGATCCCGATCGTGTACTGCCCCGAGCACGGACCCCAGCCCGTGCCGGAGGACCAGCTGCCGGTCGTGCTGCCCGAGGACGTCGACTTCGCGCCGACCGGCGTGTCGCCGCTGCAGTCGCACGCCGAGTTCCTGAAGGCCACCTGCCCGATCTGCGGTGCCGAGGCGCGCCGCGAGACCGACACGATGGACACGTTCGTCGACTCGTCCTGGTATTTCCTGCGCTACTGCTCACCGAACGACGATGCGCAGGCCTGGGATCCGCAGGCGGTGGCCCACTGGCTGCCGGTCGACCTCTATACCGGCGGCGCCGAGCACGCAGTGCTGCACCTGATGTACTCGCGCTTCTTCGTCAAGGCGCTGCGCGACATGGGTCACCTGTCCTTCGACGAGCCGTTCACCGCCCTGCGCAACCAGGGCCAGATCCTGGGCGCTGACCACCAGCGGATGAGCAAGTCGCGGGGTAACGTGGTGGCCCCGGACGACCTGACCTCGCGCTACGGCTCGGACACCGTCCGGCTGTTCCTGATGTTCATCGGTCCGTGGGACCAGGGCGGCCCCTGGAACCCGACCGGCATCGAGGGCATCCACCGCTTCCTGGGCCGGGTCTGGCACATCGCCCAGGCGGCGGAGCCGAGCGACGGCGTTGGCGTGCCGGGCGCCGCCGAGGAGCTGGAGCGCGCCCTGCGGCGGGCGACGCACACGACCATCGCGGCCGTCAGCGAGGAGTACGGCGCCTTCCGCTTCAACACCGCAATCGCCAAGCTGATGGAGCTGTCCAACGCCATCCACCACGCTCGTGACGCCGGGATCGGCGGCACGGCCGCCTACGCCGAGGCGGTGGACGCGCTGCTGCTGCTGCTGGCCCCCGGCGCGCCGCACCTGGCCGAGGAGCTGTGGGCGCGGCGCGGCCACGCCTACAGCGTGCACCAGCAGCCGTGGCCGGCCTACGACCCGGAACTGGCGGTGGCCGACACGATCGAGCTGCCCGTGCAGGTGGACGGCAAGCTGCGCGACCGGCTGGTGGTCACCCGCGACACGCCGGCCGACGAAATCGAGCGGCTGGCATTGTCGTCCGAGCACGTGCAGCGCTACCTGGGCGGCCGGGCACCCCGCCGCGTGATCCAGGTGCCGGGCAAGCTGGTCAACGTGGTGACGCCCGGCGACTGACCCGGCGGCCTGGACAAACCGTGCGGTAAGCGGCCGGTAATCGCGGCGGGGCTAGGCTGCACCCCTGCTTCCGGGACCCGGCGTCGAGTGCCCGGGCGCCGGGCCCCGGACAGGTCCACCCGCTCCGCTCGCCTCCCGTGAGTGAGGCGCTCGCGTGCCAACCCTGACGCGGCGTGACCAGCTCGCCATCGGGCTGATCGCCGCCGGTCTGCTGTGCGTGACCGGTGCTGGTTGGCTGCTGCTGACCTCTGCATCCGCTGTCGCGCCGTCGCCGACCGCGAGCGACCTGTTTGCCTCGATCTCGCCGGTCGCGCAGGCATCGCCATCGGTGGCGCCGGCGGGCGACCTCGTGATCGACGTGCAGGGGGCCGTCCGGCGACCCGGCGTGGTGCTGCTGGCGCCGGGTGCGCGGGTGGCCGACGCGCTCGCGGCTGCCGGAGGCTACTCGCGGCGGGCCGACCTGAATGCCGCGGCCGCCAGCCTCAACCTCGCCGCGCTGCTGACCGATGGGGCCCAGGTGTACGTGCCCATCATCGGCGCGCAGGCAGCCGGCGGTGGCGGTTCGCCTTCCAGCGGCCCCGCTGGAGGTGGCGGCGGGTCCACCCTGGTGAACATCAACTCCGCCACGCCGGAGGAGCTGGAGGCGCTGCCCGGCATCGGTCCGGTGACCGTGCAGAAGATCGTTGCCGGGCGGGCCGAGCAGCCATTCGCGACGCTCGAGGAAATGGTCGAGCGCGAGGTCATCGATCGCGGCCAGCTCGAGGACATTCGCGACCTCGTCACCTTCTGAGCCCGGCTGACCACCACCGCCATGGCTGCCGTGCTCCTGCCGTCCGCGCTGGCCGGACTGGAGGTGGGGATCGTGGCTGCGGAGCTGCTGGCCGTTGCAACGGTCGACATCGGGCCGACCGCGCTGGTGGGAGTTCCGGTGCTTGCAGCCGGCCTGCTGCTGCGGTGGCGGCCGCTGGTCGTGCTCGGCGTGATCGTGCTGACCGTCGCCCTCGGCGCGTGGCGGGGGTCGGCCGTGGCTCTGCCAACCGGCGCTGGCAGCGTGGCGGCCATGGTCGGTCCGGAGGAGCGGGATCTCACCGGCACCGCGGTCGACGACCCTCGCCCGCGCGGCGAGCGACAGCAGGTGGTGATCGACCGGGTAAAGATGATCGGCCCGGCGGGCATGCCAGTCGCGCTCGAGGGCCGCGTGCTGCTCTGGCTGCCCCGCCATGCGGTGGTGGCGGCCGGTGACCGCCTGCAGGTGCGGTCTGCGCTGGAGCAGCCGGAGGACTTCGACGGCTTCGCCTATCGCGCATACCTGGCGCGGCAGGGCGTCGCCGCCATCGCCAGCAGCCGGTCGGTCAAGGTGGATGGGCACGAGCTCGGCGCATTGGCGGACGCGCTGCACGGCGTCCGATCTTGGCTGCTCGCCGGCCTCAACCGGCTCGTGCCGGAGCCAGAGGCGGCGCTGGCGGCCGGGATTCTGCTCGGGGTGCGATCGGGCATCGATCCGGCAATCAACGACGCGTTCGCACGGGCGGGGCTGACCCACGTGGTCGCCATCTCGGGCTGGAACATCGCCATCGTGGCCGCCATCGCGGGGGCGGCAGCGCGGCCGCTGTCGCGACTGCCATCCGGTCAGTGGCTGGCGGCGTCAGCGGCAATGGGGACGGTGGCCGCCTACGTCCTGCTCACTGGGGCGTCGCCCTCGGTGGTGCGCGCGGCCGTGATGGCCGGTGCGCTGCTGGTCGCCCGCCTCGGCGGGGCGCGGTCGCACGCCATGTCAGCCCTGATGCTGGCGGCCCTGCTCATGCTGGCCGTCTCGCCGGCGATCGCGTGGGACGTGGGCTTCCAGCTGTCCGCGCTCGCCACCGCGGGCCTGATCTGGTTCGGCGCCGCCTTCGCCGCCCGGCTGCGGCGGTGGCCGGCGATCGTGCGCGAGCCAGTGGCCCTGACCATGGCGGCCCAGGTCACGACCCTGCCGGTGATCCTGCTGAACTTCGAACGCCTGTCGCTGATCGCGCCGATCGCCAACGTCGTGGTCGTGCCGTTGGTGCCGCTGGTGATGCTGGGCAGCGCGTTGGCAGCCATGGCTGGGGCGATGGGCGAGAT
>DATLLX010000052.1:0-2001 GCA_035537595.1 Gaiellales bacterium
CAGCAGGTCACCACCCGGTGCGCCGCTGTAGAACAGGGTCATCCAGAGCCCCGAGCCGGCGACGACCAAGCCGGCCCCGACCAGCATGCGGCCGGATGTGCGGTGCCAGCTGGGCCGGCGGCGACGCAGCCGGGCGGAGAACTGGAACACGCCCAGGATGGCGAAGACGGCCGCAGCAACGATGTGCACCACCACGGGCGCGGGTACGGCGTCAATGCGCGGGTTCGTGGGCAACAGCTGCGCGCCGCCGGCGATCTCGAGCAGCCGGAGCGACCCGGCCACGACCGGGATGGCGCTGAGGACCAACAGGGCGGCGGGTACGCGCCAGCTCGACCCGACCGAGCCGGTGCGGGTCATTCGGCACCCGCAGCGGTGAGACGCGCACCGTCCACACCCGTCGGCAGCGCGCCGGTCTCGGTGCGCGTGGTGCACCACAGCGAGTAGCCGAGGCCGATCATCGCGATGGCATTCGGGTAGGCCAGGAGCCGGTAGAAGGCGTCCGGCAGCACGGCGAGGCTGACGGTGAGGATGCTGGCGACGGCGAGGAGCGCGGACGCCCAGCGGGCGAGAACGCGTGCGCGGTACAGGGCCACCCCGAAGACGAGGCCGCCGGCCAGGTACCCGATGCCGGAGACATCGAGTGCGCTCTGGATGAGGCCGATGTCGCCGGTCGCGCTGCCATTGGTGGCGGCGGCGAGAACGTCGTTGACGTAGCCGGGGTCGGTCTCGGCGATGGCGGGGAGGACGTACCCGGAGACGAAGGCGAGGCTCATGATGGTGAGGTAGCCGACGCCGAACAGCACGTACCCGACGAGACCCAGCACCCCGGTCTCCTTCACCTGGCGCAGGTACATGCCGGTGATGCCGACCAGGGCCAGGGCCGCCATCAGCACCTTCAGCGAGTTGCGCACGGCCCACTCGGTCGTGGTGACGGAGGTGACGTCCGCGTGCGGGTGACCGATCTGGACGCCGATGAAGAGGAGTCCGGCCGAGACGGCCGCGACGGCGGCCAGCCGCGTGAGCGTGGTGGGGGTGATGGTCATGTCGGCCTCTTCGGGTTGGTCCGTGGCCTTTGCCGCGGGGATAACCCGAAACTAGGCAGCGACGGGGTGACCTGGCGTCACCACACGATGTGACTCGCGCTGTGACCCCGCGGCCTCTGGGCTGCTCGCCAGCACGCAACGAGTGGCGGCACGGATCAGAGGAGCCCGCGTTCGTGGGCGCGGCGTACGGCCGCCGCCCGGGTGGTCACGTCGAGCTTGGTGAAGATGCGCTTGGTGTGGGTGCGCAGGGTGTTGAGGGTGACGTAGAGCTCGCGGGCGATCTCCGGTCCGGTCAGCTCGCTGTCGAGCAGCCGGAGCACGTCGAGCTCGCGCTGGCTCAACGGGTTCACCAGGGACTGCTGCGGCGGGGCGCCCGCGACGGGCGGCATCGCTCGCTCCAGGAGTCGCCGTGCCTGCTGCTGCAGCGCTTCGCGATGCATGCCACGAGCGGGCGGGTCTTCGGCGTCGGCGTCAGCATCGTGGAGGAGGGCCAGCATCGGGGCGCCTTCGTCCAGGTACAGCCGGGCGTAGCCGTCCGGCTCCGGCGCCTCGCCGACGGCCCGGCCAAGCACTTCCAGTGCTGCCGGGCGGTCGCCGCGGGCGTGGTGGGCGAGGGCCTGCAGCACGCGGATCTCGAGCACGCTGCCATCCCGCTCCGCGTCGACCGCGGCGGAGTGCAGTCGGACGAGAAGTCCCAGGGCCGCGGCGGCCGGCGTGACCGCTCCCGGATGGTCGCTGTGCTGGCCGCCGCGGTGCTGGGCGAGGAGGAGCCGCGCCAGGGTCAGGTGCTCGTGCTCGCGCAGGTAGTCAGGCTCGTCATCGGCACTGACACCTCGGTCCTGGACCCAGCCGGTCGCCGACGACAGGTCTCCCTGGGCGATCTGGAGACGAGCCCGCATCGACGCGATGGGGCGGACGTCGGGGTAGAAGCCGTGCCGGTACAGCGCCTCGGCCCGGT
>DATLLX010000053.1:0-5089 GCA_035537595.1 Gaiellales bacterium
CACCCGGCGGGGGATGAACGAGGTGCTGGAGCAGGCGCTGGGCTCGGGCCAGAAGCAGCAGGCCGACGAGCGGATGGGGCATCTCTCGATCTTCGACCTGGCGGGAGAGAGCAACGGTAACGGGGACGGCCCGGCCGCCTCGCGCACGCACCCGCCGGTGCCGGGCGGCGAATGGGACCGCTCCGAGCTGCTGCGGCGAGAGAAGGAGACGCTCGGGCTCTACGTGTCCAGCCACCCGCTGGCGGACGTTCGCGAGCAGTTGGCGCGGCGGTCGGACTGCGCGCTGTCCACCTTCGCGGGCATGCGCGACGGACAGGTGGTGACGGTGGGCGGCCTGGTGGCCGGGGTCAAGATGCTGGTCACGAAGAAAGGCGACCAGATGGCGTTCGTCGAGCTCGACGACACCACCGGCTCGATCGAAGTGGTCGTGTTCGCCAACACGCTGGCGACGGCCCGGACGATGCTTCGCCCGGACTCGATCGTGATGGTCAAGGGCCGGGTCGACCACAAGTCCGAGGGCGAGGTGAAGCTGGTCGCCTTCGAGGTGTCGGAGTTTCAGGCCACGGCCGACTTCGGAGTCGTCAAGCTGCGGCTGAACGGCGGTCGGCTGCAGGCGACGGTGATCGACGACCTGAAGTCGCTGATCGGCGAGTTCCCCGGCGAGGCGCCGGTGGTGCTCGAGGTGGAGACATCGGAGGGGCCCAAGACGCTGCGCTTCGGTCCCGGGTTCAAGGTGCGGGCCGACTCGGATTTCTTCGCCGAGGCAAAGGCGCTGCTGGGCGACGCCGCGCTGATCGCGTAGGCCGCAGTTTGCGCCGTTTTCTTACTTGACAGCGCGTGGTTGCGGCCGCCAGGGCCTACCATCGGCAGCATGGACGAGTCACCCGCCCGGCAGCTCGACTCGGCGATCCGCGAGCTGCGGCGGCTGCTCCGCGAGCGCAGCGGGGATGCCGAGCTGGCCGCCGCGCTGACGGAGATCGGCGACGAGCTCGACTCGGTCTCGCGGGCGCTCGCCTCCCGGGCGGCTCACCGGCTGCCGGAGGAGCAGCTGGCGCTCAGCCGGTGACCGGGTTCAGCACCAGGAAGCCGTCCACCCACACGGTCGTCCCGAACGGCTGATCGGCGGCGACGATCCGCACCGTGTGCTGGGCGGCCGACGCCCAGCGCTTGGTGAAGACCACGCCGCCCGGCCCGGTGTCGACGGTCGCGAACAGCTGATCGTCCAGGTAGACGTCAGCCATGCCGCCGGCGGACGAGCCGCTGCGGTTCGCCACCCAGGACACGGCCGACCCGGTGAAGGTGAAGCTGGCCGATGCGCCCGGCTCGCCCGTGCGGCGGGCGGTGCCGCCGGTCAGGCTCGAGCCCGAAGCGTCCGCCCAGGTGCCGTCATAGGTCGCCCGCTGCTCGCCGCGGGCGGCGATCCGAAACGGCTGGCCCTGCGACCAGGCCGCCGTCCGATTGCCGGCGCAATCGACGGCCCGGGCTCGGTAGGCGACCACATGGCCGGGCGGCAGCGACTGGGCGTACGGGCTGCCGGCGCCGAGCGCGTTGCCCGCCGACAGCCGGGAGGCCACCGCCGCGTAGGGCCGGCCGTCGATGCTGCGCTGGAGGTTCACAAAGCACACGCCGCTGGGATCGTCGACCTGCCAGACCGCGTTCACGGCGGCCAGCCCGGCGTAGGCCCTCGGGGCCAGCATGACCGGGGCCGGCGGGTCGGAGAACACAGGGGGATCCAGATCCGTGGCGGGCACGTCGTCGGCGCGCTCCACGCCGCCCGAGTGGCGCTCGAGCGTGCCCTCCACGATGGCGCCGAAGGCATGCAGGCGGCCATCGGCGGCGAAGGCCGCCGCCAGCGGGCTGCCGTGAGTGGGCGCGAACGACGACCAGCGCCCCGTGACCGGGTTGTAGACGTCGACCCACGGCACCGCGCGGCCGACGGGGTCGATTCCGCCCAGCACGTAGACCCGCCCGTCGGGTCCGGCGGCGGCGCTGGCGCCTCGGCGGCGGTGGGGCATCGGGGTGCTCTGCAGCCACCTGCCCACCCCGGCCCGGTACACCTGCACGGTCCCGGTCGCCTGGCTCGAGCCCGGCGCCCGGCCGCCGATCACGTAGTAGCGGCCGCCCGAACGGGCCGCCGCGAAGTCGAGCCGGGGTGAGGGCATGCGGGGGAGAGTCGACCACTTGCCGGTCACCGGCGAGTAGGCGAACGTCCGAAACGGGTTGAGCAGCAGGATGTTCGCCGTCCCCGCGACCAGCGCCTCCGCGGCAGCCGGCGTCGACCCGGCCACCTGCCAGGTGTCGGTCGACGGGGTGTACTCCAACAGCTGGTGGACGCTGCAGCAGTCGGAGGTCAGGTGCTGGGCCAGGTACAGGTGGCCGTCAGCGCCCCAAGCGATCGGCCAGTTGTGGCGGTGGGTCGACACCTCGGGCGGCACGATCTCGGTGAAGCCGCCGGCGCCCGGCAGGTACAGCGCGGCGTGCGTCGATCCTGCGGACGCCGTCACCGTGGCCACCAGGTGGTCGCCCGGCCGTTCCGCCAGCTGGATCGTGTACAGCGGCGCGTCGCCTCCCGGCAGCTGGTCGCCCGTGGCGCTCCACACGCCTGGCGCCGCCGCCAGGGCCGTGCCCGCGGTCGCCACCACCAGTGCTGCTGCAGTCGCCAGCACCCATGCCCACCGTGCCATCCCCGCCTCCGTCGTCGACAACCCCCGCCGCGAGCGTACCGCCGTTCCGCGGCCCCAGACATCCCCCGAACGCGGGAGCCGGCGGCCGAGGGGCCGAACCGGGTTCGGTACCGGGTTCGAATACGGCGATCGGCGCGATCATGGGGCGGGTTTGGTGCTGTCTCGCGCGGGCTCCGTGACGTTTGGGCGGCGGCTGGCGATAGACGGGAGATGCGGATCACCCTCCTGGGAGTCGCCGTCGACCTCGGTCACGGCCACGACTGTACCGGCCGCCCGGGACGGCGAAACAGCAGGGCGAACAACCGTTCGCCGGAACGCTAGACTGCGCCCATGGCCCAGATGCATGTGTCAGCCGCCTACCAGCCGACCGGCGACCAGCCGCGGGCGATCGAGGAGCTGGCCGAGACCGTGACCCGCGGCGACCGCTACCAGACCCTGCTGGGGGCGACCGGCACGGGCAAGACCCACACCGTGGCCCGGCTGGTGGAGCGGGTGCAGAAGCCGACGCTGGTGATCGCGCACAACAAGACGCTGGCCGCGCAGCTGTGCAACGAGTTCCGCGAGTACTTCCCGCACAACGCGGTCGAGTACTTCGTCAGCTACTACGACTACTACCAGCCCGAGGCGTACCTGCCGACCACCGACACGTACATCGAGAAGGACTCCTCGATCAACGACGACATCGACCGCCTGCGGCACGCCGCCACCGCGGCCCTGTTCAGCCGCAAGGACGTGCTGATCGTCGCCTCGGTGTCGTGCATCTACGGCATGGGCTCGCCCGAAACGTACGAGCGGATGGTGCTGTTCCTGGCCACCGGCGACGAGCATCCCCGCCAGCAGATCCTCGAGAAGCTGGTCTCGATCCAGTACTCCCGCAACGACATGCTGCTCGGCCGCGGCAAGTTCCGGGTCAGGGGCGACATCATCGAGATCCAGCCGGCGAACATGGAGACCGCCTACCGGGTCAGCCTGTTCGGCGACGAGATCGAGTCGATCGCCCATTTCGACCCCATGACCGGCGAGATCCTGGCCCGGCTCGAGCACCTGGCCGTCTACCCGGCGACCCACTACGCGATGGAGCGCGACCAGGTGGAGCGGGCGGTCAGCGGGATCAGCGCCGAGCTCAGCCACCGGCTGGCGGAGCTGGAGAGCGAGGGCAAGATGCTGGAGGCGCACCGGCTGCGCTCGCGCACCGAGTACGACATGGAGATGCTGCGCGAGATGGGCTTCTGCAACGGGATCGAGAACTACTCGCGGATCCTGGAGGGCCGGGCGCCCGGCACGCCGCCGCACACGCTGCTCGACTACTTCCCCGACGACTACATGATCGTGGTCGACGAGTCGCACCAGACGGTGCCGCAGATCGGCGGCATGTACGAGGGCGACCGCTCGCGCAAGCAGACGCTGGTCGACCACGGGTTCCGGCTGCCCTCAGCGCTGGACAACCGGCCGCTGCGGTTCGACGAGTTCCTCGAGCGGGCGCCGCAGCTGGTGTTCGTGTCGGCGACGCCGGGGCCGTTCGAGCTGCGGCACTCGACCCACGTCGCCGAGCAGATCATCCGTCCCACCGGGCTGGTCGACCCGGAGGTGGAGGTGCGCCCGACCCGCCACCAGATCGACGACCTGCTGGGCGAGATCCGGGCCCGCTCGGAGGCCAACGAGCGCGTGCTGGTGACCACCCTGACCAAGAAGATGTCGGAGGACCTGACCGACTACTTGCTGGAGTCGGGTGTGCGCACCCGCTACCTGCACTCCGAGGTCGACACCCTGGAGCGGATCAAGATCATCCGCGAGCTGCGGCTGGGGGAGTACGACGTGCTGGTCGGCGTCAACCTGCTGCGGGAGGGGCTCGACCTGCCGGAGGTGTCGCTGGTGGCCATCCTGGACGCCGACAAGGAGGGCTTCCTGCGCGGCCAGACGGCGCTGATCCAGACCATCGGCCGGGCGGCCCGAAACATCAACGGCCGCGTGCTGATGTACGCCGACAAGGTGACCGAGGCGATCCGCTTCGCGATCGAGGAGACCACCCGCCGGCGCGATATCCAGCTGGCCTACAACGCGGAGCACGGCATCACGCCGGAGTCGATCCGCAAGGGCGTCTCCGACATCGCCGAGTTCCTGTCGCTGGAGTCCTCGCCGACCGTCCCGGGCCGCCGCCGCCGAGGCCGCCAGGACGAGGGCATGGGCCGCGACGAGCTGGAGAAGCTGGTGGTCGAGCTGGAGGAGGAGATGTTCGCCGCCGCCGAGGAGCTGCGGTTCGAGTACGCGGCCAAGCTGCGGGATGAGATCAAGGATCTGCGCCGCGAGCTGCAGTCGGCCGCAACCTCGTCGACCTAGCCGGTGGACTGGACGGTCTTCACGCTGGGGCTGGCGGCGATCGCGTTCGTCGCCTTCAACATCTACTG
>DATLLX010000054.1:0-10824 GCA_035537595.1 Gaiellales bacterium
CCACCAGCAGCCGCAGCCGGCCGTGAACCGCATCTCCGACCGCCGGCTGCGGCTGCTGGTGGCGCTTTCCGTGATCGGCTTCGCTCTGGTCGTCGGGCGGGCGATCAAGATCCAGGCCGTCGACGCCCACCAGCTGATGAGCGAGGCCCAGGCCCAGCAGCAGGCCACCGAGCCGATCCCGGTCAGCCGGGGGGCGATCTTCGACCGCAACGGCAAGCTGGTCGCCCAGCAGACCGTGGCCGAGCGGCTGATGGTGCACCCGAAGCAGATCGAGGACCCGGCCGCCACCGCCGCCTACATCGCGCAGAAGCTCGGCTTCACCAAGAAGAAGGTGCTGCGGAAGAAGATCGAGGAGCTGGTGCCCAAGCTGACCCCGACCGGGCTGACCGACGCCACGGTGCTGCGCCAGCTGGATCCCGCGGTGGTCGACGACATCCTCTCCGAGCATCCCCCCGGCCTGTTCGCCGAGCAGGAGCCGTCCCGGTTCTACCCGTTCGGCCGGCTGGCGCCGCAGCTGCTGGGCTACACCGACGTCGACCTGAACGGCCAGCAGGGCGCCGGGCTCGAATACAGCCTCAACCGCTACCTGGCCGGGCGGCCGGGGGAGAAGCTCGAGGTGCGGGCGCCCAGCGGCGAGCCGATGGAGATGCTGACCCTGCGCCAGGCGCGACCTGGCCGCGACGTGCACCTGACCATCGACCAGGCGATCCAGGCCCGCGTGCAGACGGTGCTCGAGGCCACCGCCCACCGCTGGAAGGCCAAGTCGGCGACGGCGATCGTGCTCGAACCGAAGACCGGCGAGATCCTGGCCATGGGATCGGCCCCCGGCTACAACAACAACGACGTCCACGATCTGACCGCCAAGCAGGTTGCCGAGTGGACGCGAAACCGGGCCGTCCAGGACACCTACGAGCCGGGCTCCACCTTCAAGGTGGTGACCTTCGCCGCAGCCCTGTCGGCCGGGATCATCTATCCCCAGATGAAGTTCTCGCACATCCCGTACGAGATCCAGGTCGCCGACAAGCGGATCCACGATGACATGGCCCGCGGCCCGATCACGCTGACCGCCTCACAGATCCTCCAGCAGTCGTCGAACGTGGGCACGGTCACCATCGCCCAGATGGTGGGCAAGGACACGCTCTATGACTGGATCCGCCGGTTCGGCTTCGGGCACGAGACGCCGCTGCATCTGTACGGCGAGGGCAGCGGGCTGGTGATGAAGCCCGACGACTGGTACGGCTCCTCGATCGGCAACATCCCGATCGGCCAGGGCATCAGCGTGACGCCGATCCAGATGGCCTCGATGTACGCGGCGATCGCCAACGGCGGGGTACTGGTCGAGCCGCACGTGGTGTCGCGGATCGAGGGCCAGCAGCCCTTCCGCCCGACGCGCAAGCGGATCGTCGAGCCGCTCGTCGACCGCCATCTGGTGAACATGCTGAAAGGCGTCGTCGACACCGCCGCCGGCACCGGCGTGCGGGCGAAGATCCCCGGCTACACCGTGGCCGGCAAGACCGGCACCGCGCAGAAGGCCGAGAACGGCGGCTACTCGAAGACCGACTACGTGGCCTCGTTCGTCGGCTTCTTCCCGGCCGACGACCCGCAGGTCGAGGTGATGGTGGTGGTCGACTCGCCGCGCGGCAACATCTTCGGCGGCCTGGTCGCCGCGCCGGCATTCCAGGAGATCGGCACCTTCCTCACCCAGGCGCTCTCGATCCGGCCCGACCAGCCGGTGCGGCCGGCCGGCTGAGCCGCCCGGATGGCAGGTTCCATCCCCTCACGCGGGTAGTCTTGCCGGATGCAGCTGTCCGAGCTGGTGGACGCGGTCGGGCCGCTCGATGTGCGCGGTGACACTGGCGTCGGCATCACGGCGGTGACCTATGACGCGACGCAGACGGTGCCCGGGGCACTGCACGTCTGCGTTCCCGGCTTCCGCGCCGACGGCCACGACTTCGCCGAGATCGCGGTCGAGCGGGGAGCGGCGGCGCTGATCGTCGAGCGGTTCCTGCCGGTGCCGGTGCCCCAGCTGCGGGTGGCCGGGGCGCGGGCGGCGATGGCACTGGCCGCCGACGCGCTGTACGGCCACCCCAGCCGCGAGCTGGCGGTGATCGGCATCACCGGCACCAACGGCAAGACCACCACCGCCTTCCTCGCCCATGCCATCCTCGACGCCGCGGGGCTGCGGCCCGGCCTGCTGGGCACGATCGAGCAGCGGGTGGGCGGCGTCACCGAGCCGGTGACCAGGACGACCCCCGAGAGCGTCGACCTCCAGGCCACCCTGCGGCGGATGCTCGATGCGGGCGACCGCGCCTGCTCCATGGAGGTCTCCTCGCACGCGCTCGAGCTGCACCGGGTGGACGCGATGCGATTCGCCTGCGCCGCATTCACGAACCTGACCCTGGATCATCTCGACTTCCATCCCACGATGGAGGACTACTACCTGGCCAAGCGGCGGCTGTTCGCGGCCGGCTGGCCTGGCGTTGTCAACATCGGCGACGAGTACGGGCGGCGGCTGGCCGGCGAGGCGGCCGGCCCGGTGCTGACCTACGCCTCCGCAGGCGAGGAGGCCGACGTGCGGCCGCACGCGCTGGAGGTGGGAGCCGGCGGAGCCATAGCGCTGATCGCCCGCACGCCGCGCGGGCTGCTGCCGCTCGACGTCCGGCTGCGCGGCCACTTCAACGTCGAGAACGTGCTCTGCGCGGTCGCCGTTGCCGAGGCGATCCAGCTCGACCACGACGCGGTCCGGGCCGGCATCTCCAACGTCGCCGGCGTGCCCGGACGGTTCGAGGCGGTCGAGGCCGGCCAGCCGTTCACGGTGCTGGTCGACTATGCGCACACGCCCGACTCGCTCGAGAACGTGCTCCGCTCGGCCAGGGAGATCACCGCCGGCCGGCTGATCTGCGTGTTCGGCTGCGGCGGCGACCGCGATCGCGGAAAGCGACCCCTGATGGGCGCCGTCGCCCGCCGGCTGGCCGACCGCCCGATCGTCACCACCGACAACTCCCGCAGCGAGGATCCTGCGGCCATCGCCGCCGAGGTGACCGGCGGGCTCGATATGGAGGTCGAGCTCGACCGCCGCGCGGCCATCGGGCTGGCACTCGCCGACGCCGGGCCGGGCGACGTGGTCGTGATCGCCGGCAAGGGCCACGAGCAGGGGCAGCAGTTCGCCGATCGCACCCTGCCCTTCGACGACCGCACCGTCGCCCGCGAGGCCCTCGAGTCGCTCGCCGCCCGCAGATGATCGAGCTCTCGACGCAGGAGATCGCGGACCTCACCGGCGGCGCCACGGCGGTGGATGCGGCCGTGCGCGGCATCGCGATCGACTCGCGAGCGGTGAGCCCGGGAGACCTGTTCGTCGCCCTCCCCGGCAGCAGGGTGAACGGGGCGCACTTCGCCTCCGCGGCGGTGGCCGCCGGCGCGGTCGCCGTGCTGGCCGAAGCGGGGACGGCGGTCGAGCGCGCGATCGAGGTGACCGACCCGCTGGTGGCCCTGGGCCGGGTGGCCCGCGAGGTGCGCCGGCGCTCGGGCGCGAGGGTGGTCGGGATCACGGGGTCGACCGGCAAGACGTCGACCAAGGACATCCTGCTCGCCCTGCTCGAGCCGCATCGTGCAGTGGTGGCCAGCCGCGAGAACGAGAACACCGAGATCGGCGTCCCGCTGACGCTGTCGCGGATCGAGCCGGGCACCGAGGTGGTGATCGCCGAGCTGGCCATGCGCGGCATCGGCCAGATCGCCTACCTGGGCGAGATCGCGCTGCCCGACGTGGCCGTGGTCACCGGCGTGGGACCGGTGCACCTAGAGCTCCTGGGCACGATCGAGCGGGTGGCCGAGGCCAAGGCCGAGATCCTGCACCACCTGGCCGCGGACGGCGTCGCGGTGGTGCCCCACGGGGAGCGGTTGCTCGATCCCCACCTGGCCGGCATCCGCCAGCGAATCGTCACCTTCGGGGAGCACCCCGAGGCCGACGTGGCGCTGGTCGGGTTCGCCCGCCGCGAGGGGGGCGGGGAAGCGGAGATCCGCCTCCATGGTCGAACAGTGCACGTGCCCGTGAACTTCACGTCGCGCCACAACGCCCTCAACCTGGCGGCGGCTGCCGCCGCCTACGACGCCCTCGGCGTGCCGCTGGACGGGCTGGCGGCCGGAGCCGGCTCCGTGCGCTTCTCCCGCTGGCGGGGCGAGGAGATCCCACTGCCCGGCGGGGGCCTGCTGGTGGCCGACTGCTACAACGCCAACCCGACCTCGATGCGGGCAGCGCTCGGCCACCTGGTGGACGTCGCCGGGCGCCGGCGGAGGGTCGCGCTGCTCGGCGACATGGCCGAGCTGGGCAACGACGGCCCGCGATTCCACACGGAGATCGGCGAGCTGGCCGCTGAGCTGGGGGTGCACGAGGTGGTCGGCATCGGCGAGCTGGCCCGCGGCTATGGCGGCATCTGGTTCCCCGACCGGGCCGCCGCGCTTCAGGCGCTGCCCGATCTCGTCCGGCCGGGCGACGCCGTGCTGGTCAAGGGCAGCCGGTCGATGGGGCTGGAGGAGCTGGTGGAGGCGATCGCGCCGTGAAGCAGGCGCTCGCGGCCGGAGTGCTGGCGGTCGTGCTCAGCATCGCCGCCGGGCCGGCCTTCATCGCCTTCCTGCGCAGCAAGGCGTTCGGCCAGCACATCCGGGAGGAGGGGCCGGCCGGTCATCAGTCCAAGCAGGGCACGCCGACGATGGGCGGCGTGGTGCTCTTGGCCTCGGCGCTGTTCGCGTTCGCGCTGTTCAGCGAGTTCACCACTCCCGCGCTGACGGTCGCCGGGGTGACCGTGGCGTGTGCGGCGATCGGGTTCATCGACGACTACTTCAAGCTGGCCCGGCGGCGGTCGCTGGGGCTGTCCGGGCGCTGGAAGATGCTGCTGCTGATTGCGGTCACCGCGGCGCTCGGCTATGTGGCCAACCACGAGGGGCTGTCGACCGACGTCTACCTGCCGATCATCGACACCCGGCTCGAGCTGGGGCCGGCCTACTACGCGCTGCTGTTCCTGGTGGTGGCCGGGGGCGCCAACGCGGTCAACCTGACCGACGGCCTCGACGGGCTGGCCGCCGGCACCATGGCGATCGCCATGCTCACCTACACCGCGATGGCGATCGTGGCCTTCCTGTCGCCGTTCGGCTTCACGCCGGAGGGCGATCCCACCCGCATCGACCTGGCCATCATCGGCGCCGCCATGGTCGGGGCCTGCGTCGGGTTCCTCTGGTACAACGCCTATCCGGCCGACGTGTTCATGGGCGACACCGGGTCGTTCGGCCTGGGCGGGGCACTGGCGGCGATGGCGGTGTTCACCAAGACCGAGTTCCTGCTGGTGTTGATCGGCGGCATCTTCGTGCTGGAGGCGCTGTCGGTTGCGATCCAGGTGCTGTTCTTCAAGCTCACCGGCAAGCGCGTGTTCCTGATGGCGCCGATCCACCATCACTTCGAGATGCTGGAGTGGACCGAGAACAAGATCATCGTCCGCTTCTGGATCGCGGCCTCGATGTGCGGCGCCAGCGGGTTCGTCCTCTACTACCTGGCCTACTCCAAGTTCCGGTGAGCGACCGCTTCGTCGTCGTCGGCCTGCGCCGCTCCGGCCTGGCGGCGGCCGACGCGATCCGCCGGATGCGGCCGGACGCGGTGATCCGCGGCACCGACCCGGGAGCGGGCGTCGACGTGGCCAGGCTCGAGGCGGCCGGCGTCGAATACCTGCCGGGAGACGCCGACGTGCCCATCGACGATGCGACAGCCCTGGTCAAGAGCCCCGGCGTGCCCGGCGAAGCGGCGATCGTGGAGAGGGCCCGGGCCGCCGGCGTCCCGGTCTGGAGCGAGGTCGAGCTGGCCTACCGGCTACTCGACGAGCCGCGCATCGTCGGCGTCACCGGCACCAACGGCAAGTCCACCACCACCGAGCTGATCGGGGCCATGCTCCGCGAGGGCCTGGACGGCCCGGTCGAGGTCGCCGGCAACATCGGCCGGGCGCTGACCGAGTTGCCCGGGCGCGTCGCCGCCGACGCCTGGATCGTCTGTGAGCTCTCGAGCTTCCAGCTGGAGGACATCGACACCTTCCGCGCCCGGGTCGGCGTGGTGCTGAACGTGACCCCCGACCACCTCGACCGGCACGGCACCATGGAGCGCTACCTCGCCTGCAAGCTGCGGCTGTTCGAGAACCAGACCGCCGAGGACACCGCGGTGCTGAACGGCGACGACCCGCTGCTGGCCTCCGCCGAGCTGCCGGGCAGGGGGCGCCGCGTGCTCTTCCACCGCCGGCAGTCCGACCGCGTCGACTGGGAACATTCGGGCATTCGTGGTCAGCACAATCTCGAGAATGCGCTCGCGGCGGCAGCCGCGGCGGAGGCCGTCGGCGTGGACCGCGCCGCCCGCGACCGCGCGCTCAGGGCGTTCCGCGCGCCGCCTCACCGGCTGGAGGAGGTCGCCGTGCGGGCCGACGGCGTGCGGTTCGTGAACGACTCCAAGGCGACCAACCCGGAGGCCGCGGTGATGGCGCTGACGGCCTTCAAGGGCGGCGTCCACCTGATCCTCGGCGGGTCGCTGAAGGGCGGCTCGTTCGCTGCGCTGGCAGCCGCCGTCGCCCGCGGCCCGGTGGTCGCCACCTACCTGATCGGCCAGGCGGCCGGCGAGATCGCCGCGGCCCTCGACGCCGCCGGCGTCACCTACCACCGCGCCGGCGACCTGGAGACCGCGGTGGCCCAGGCCGCCGGCGCTGCCAGGCCGGGCGAGACCGTGCTGTTGTCGCCCGCCTGTGCCAGCTTCGACCAGTTCCGCGACTTCGAGCACCGCGGTGAGCGGTTCCGCGAGCTGGCCCGCGAGGTCGCCGGTGGCTGACGGCCAGAAGCGCTCGACCCGCCGCCGCGAGCAGGTGGCGCCGGTGGAGTACCACCTGCTGCTGCTGGTCACGCTGGGCCTGGTCGCGTTCGGGCTGGTGATGGTCTACAGCGCCTCCAGCGGCGTTGCCGTGCTCTCCAACCGCGACCCGCTGTCGGTGCTGGCCAAGCAGGCGGTGTACGCCGCCATCGGCGTGGTGGCGATGCTGGTCTGCGCGCGCGTTCCCTACCGCCAGCTGCGCTACGCCGGACCGCCGGTCATGTTCGGCGTGATCGTGCTGCTGGTGCTGGTGCTGGTGCCGGGGATCGGCGCCGAGATCAACAACGCCCGCCGGTGGATCCTGATCGGGCCGATCTCGATCCAGCCCTCCGAGTTCGCCAAGGCCGCCGTCCTGATCTTCTCGGCCGCCGTGCTGTCAGGTCGCAAGCGGCCGCCCCGCTCGCTGAAGCAGCTGTTCAACCCGGTCGGCGCCGTCGCCCTGCTGATCTGCGCCCTGGTCGTGGTCGAGCCCGACCTGGGCACCGCGATCGCGATCGCGGTGATGGTCTGCGGGCTGCTGCTGGTGGCCGGGACGCCGCTGCGGCTGTTCGTCAGCATCGCCGCCATGTTCGCGCTGGCGGCCGGCGCGATGATCATGTTCGAGCCGTACCGGCTGCAGCGGATGACCACCTTCCTCGACCCGCGGGCCGACGCCTCCGGCGCCGGCTGGCAGATCGTGCAGGCCACGCTCGGGCTGGGCAACGGCGGCCTGACCGGCGTCGGCCTTGGCAACGGCACGGTCAAGAGCTTCACACCCGAGGCCTCGACCGACATGATCGCCTCAGTGATCGGCGAGGAGCTCGGCCTGCTGGGCATCGTGGCCACGGTCGCCGCCTTCGCCGCGTTCGCCGTGCTCGGCTACCGGATCGCCATCCGGTGCCGTGACCCGTTCGGCCGCTACCTGGCCGCCGGCGCCACGTCCTTGATCGCCGGCCAGGCCTTCGTCAACCTCGGCGCCGTGCTCAGCATGCTGCCGCTGACCGGCGTGCCGCTGCCGCCGACGCTGATCAGCGGCAGCAGCCTGGTGGTGATGCTGGCCTTGGTCGGTGTCATGCTGAACGTCGCCAACAGCGAGTCGGGCGCCGCCGCAAAGGCGAAGCCCCGCAGGAAGTCGACCGATGCAAAGCCAAAGCAGCAACAGCAGCCCGCAGCCGCCAAGCCGCGTCCTGATCGCCGCCGGCGGCACGGCGGGGCACGTCGTACCGGCACTGGCGGTGGCAAACGAGCTGCGGGATAGGGGCGCGGAGGTCGAGTTCGCCGGCGGCCGGCGGATCGAGTCGCGGATGGTGCCGGAGGCCGGATACCCGTTCCACCGCTTCGACGTCCGCGGGTTCGAGCGGCGGCTGTCGCCGGCGCTCGCGCGGTCGCTGTTCCTGGCCGGCAAGGCGCCGGCGGACTGCCTTCGGATCATCCGCAGGGTGCATCCGGACGTGGTGTTCGGGGCCGGCGGGTACGTGTCGGGGCCGATGCTGCTGGCCGCCCGCGCCGCCCGGGTGCCGGCGGCGCTGCTCGAGGTCGACGCCCACATGGGGCTGGCCAACCGGCTGGCCGTGCCGCTGGTGCAGCGCGTCTACCTGGCCTTCCCGATCCCGGGCCGCAGCGGTGGGAAGTACCGCGTGACCGGGCGGCCGGTTCCGCAGCACGGAGCCATTTCGGCCACCGTCGACCATCCGCAGGTGCTGGTGTTCGGTGGCAGCCTGGGCTCGAGCCGGCTCAACGAGCTGGCGGCCGCCGCCTGGGCGGAGACGGATCCGGGTTTCTGGGTGATGCACATCACCGGCGAGCGCGAGTACCCGCAGTACGCGGATCGCCGCACCAGGTGGTACCAGGTGGTCGGCTTCACGCCGCAGCTGTGGCACGCGCTCAGCCGCGTGCGCCTGGTGGTTGCGCGGGCGGGGGGTTCGGTGTTCGAGATCGCCGCGGCCGGGCGGCCCTCCATCCTGATCCCGTCGCCCAACGTCACCGGCGATCACCAGACGGCCAACGCACGGCACCTCGAGGAGGCCGGCGCGGCGGTGGTGATCCCCGAGGCGGAGCTGGATGCGGGCCGGCTCGACAGGGAGGTGCGCGCCCTGCTCGACGACCCCGACCGCCTGCAGGCGATGGGCGAGGCCGCCCGCCGCTGGGCGCGCCCGCAGGCCGCCTCTGACATCGCCGACGACCTGCTAACACTCATCCGATGAGCTTCGCCGACCGCCGCCTGCACATGCTCGGCATCGGCGGCGCCGGAGTCTCGGCGCTGGCCACCGTCGCCTACGCCTGGGGCGCCGAGGTGTCGGGGTGCGACCGCGCCGCCTCGCCCTACAGCGAGCGCCTCGAGCGGTTCGGCATCCCGGTGGCGATCGGCCACGACCCCGGCCATCTGGAGCAGGGGATGGAGGTGGTCGTGTCATCGGCCATCGGCCCGGAGGAGCCGGAGCTGCTGACCGCCCGTGACATGGCGCTTCCCCGGCTCCACCGTGCCCAGCTGCTGGCCGAGATGGTCGCCTCGCGGCGCTCGATCTGCGTGGCCGGCGCCCACGGCAAGACCACCTGCTCGGCGATGACGGCCTACGCCGCGGTGCGCCTGGGCCTCGACCCCACCTATCTGATCGGCGGCGACGTCCCGCAGCTGGGAGGCAACGCCGGGCCCGGCGGCGGGACGCTGCTGATCGCCGAGGCGGACGAGTCGGACGGCAGCCTGTCGCTCTTGCGGCCGCGAGTCGCGGTGGTGCTGAACGTCGAGCTCGACCACCACGCCCGGTTCGCCTCCGAGGCGGAGCTGCGGACGCTGTTCTCTGACTGGACAGCGGCTGTTGCCCCGGGAGGCGCCGTCGTGCTTCACGAGTCGGTCGAGCTGCCGGCACATGTCCCGGTGCGCCGGTTCGGCATGGGCGACGAGGTCGACTGGCAGGTGGGCGGGATCGAGCCCGGCGCGCACGGCACCGGCTTCTGGCTGCGCACGCCCGACGGCACGCCGCTGCACGTCACGCTGGCGCTGCACGGCGCCCACAACGCGCTCAACGCCGCCGCGGCGATCGCCGCCCTGGCAGAGGCCGCGGCCGTCGATCCGTCCGACGCGGCCGGCGCGCTGGCCGACTTTGCCGGTACCGGACGCCGCTACGAGCGCAGGGGTGCGGTGGGTGGGGCGATCATCGTCGACGACTACGCCCACCATCCGACGGAGGTGGCCGCGGTGATCGCCGCCGCCCGCGCGCAGTCGCCCGGCCGCGTGGTGGTCTGCTTCCAGCCGCACCTGTACTCGCGCACCTCCGCCCTGGCCGGCCGTTTCGGCCGTGCCCTGGCCGGGGCTGACGAGGTGGTCGTCACCGACGTCTATCCAGCCCGCGAGCGGCCGGTCGCGGGGGTCACCGGCAAGCTGGTTGTGGACGCCGTCAGCATCGCCCGGCCGGGGATGCCGCTCGCGTACCAGCCGGCGCTCGACGATGCCGCCCGGTATCTGGCCACCCGCATCCGCCCCGGCGACCTGGTGCTGACCGTCGGCGCCGGCGATGTGCGCAGGGTGGGGGACATGCTGCTCGCATGACCGGGCTCGGCTTCCTGGAGGAGAACTATCCGATCTCCCGACTGACAACGGTGGGCACGGGTGGCCCGGCCCGGTTTCTTGCCCGGCCGTCGTCGGCAGAGGATCTGCAGCAGCTCGTCTCCTTCATCGACGACCAGGGCCTGGAGATGGCGGTGGTGGGGCTGGGGTCGAACCTGCTGGCCGCCGACCAGGGGTTCGCAGGCGTCGTCGTCAAGCTGGTCGGCGACCTGGCCCGCGTCGAGCGGGACGGCGACGGGCTGCTGTGCGGCGGCGGCGCGTCGCTGGCGGTGGTGGTGAAGCGCGCGGAGGGGCTCTCGCTGGCCGGCGCCGAGTTCTTCTGCGCGATCCCGGGCACGGTCGGCGGCGCGGTGCGGATGAACGCCGGGGCCTACGGCGGCGAGACCAGGGA
>DATLLX010000055.1:0-11247 GCA_035537595.1 Gaiellales bacterium
GTTCATCGCCGGTGCCCAGAACATCCCCACCAGCCTGTATGACGCAGCCAGGGTCGACGGCGCGGGCCCGCTGCGCGAGTTCTTCGCAGTCACGCTGCCGGGCCTCAAAAACGAGATCGTGGTGGCCTTCGTGCTGACCACCATCAACGCCCTGCGCAGCTTCGACCTGATCTACAACACCAATCAGGGCGGCCCCGGCACCAGCACCTACGTGCCGTCGCTGTACATGTACCAGAACGCCTTCGTCTACAACCGGGTCGGCTATGCCGCGGCGATCGCCGTGATCCTGGCCGCGACGATCTTCGCGCTGGCCTTCCTGGTCATCTACCTGACCGGCCGCGGGGAGGAGCGGTGAGCGCGCCGCGGATCGAACGTGCGATCACGTATGCCGTGCTGACCATGTTCGCGATCGGGGCGATCTACCCGGTGATCTCGATCCTGTTCCTCGCCCTGCATACCAAGTCCGACCTGGTCACCGGCTTCGCCTGGCCGACGGATCCCAAGCTGGACAGCTTCCGGGCGGCCTGGGACCAGGGCGCGTTCGCCACCGGGTTCAAGTCGAGCTTCATCGTCGCGGCAGTCGTCACCGTCGTGTCGGCCGTGCTCGCGCTGGGCACCGGCTACGCGTTTGGCACGATGCGGTTCCGCGGAGACCGGCCGCTGTTCGCCCTGTTCCTGCTGGGCATCATCTTCCCCTACGAGGCCACCGTGATCCCGCTCTACTACGACTTCAAGGACGTCGGCCTGCTGAACACCTACTGGTCCCTGATCCTGCCCCAGATCGGGCAGTCGGTCGCCTTCGGGACGTTCTGGATGCGGGCCTTTTTCCGGTCCACGCCGCGCGGGCTGGTCGAGGCCGCCCGGATCGACGGCGCCTCCAGCCTCGGGGTGCTGGTGCGCGTGCTGTTACCCCAGGCCAGACCGGCGCTGCTGACGCTGTGCGCCCTGGTGTTCACCTACACCTGGAACGAGTTCCTGCTGGCGCTCGTGCTGGTCAGCGGAGCACCCGACAAGCAGACCGCGCCGCTCGGCCTGAGCTTCTTCGCCGGCGCCGTCCGGGCCGGGGATCCGACGAAGGTGGCGGCGGCCGCAGTACTCGTCATGCTGCCGATCGTGATCGTCTATCTCGTGCTCCAGCGCCACTTCGTGCGCGGCATGCTCGCGGGCGCCATCAAGGGGTAACTGCTCTAGAGTGGCTCCGACGGCCGCCACCGCGGGCCGCGGCCGGGAACCGTACGAAGGGGAGATCGGATGGCGAGGATCAAGCTGGTCTATCTGGGCGGCGGCTCGACGCGCGCCGCCGGGACGATGGCCTCGTTCATGCACAACGGGGCCGATTTCGACGGCTCCGAGGTGGTGCTGGTCGACCTCGATCCCGATCGCCTGGCGCTGATCCGCACGCTCGCCGAGCGGATGGCCCGCGCCCGCGGGCTGGACATCACCGTCACGGCAACCGCGAACCGGCGGGAGGCGCTCCAGGACGCGGACGCGGTGCTGTCGTCGTTTCGGCCCGGAGGCTTCGAGGCCCGCGCCCTGGACGAGCGGATCCCGATCAGCCACTCGGTGATCGGCCAGGAGACTCAGGGGCCAGGCGGGTTCTTCATGGCTCTGCGGGCGATCACCGTGCTGAAGGACGTCTGCGCCGAGATCGAGGAGATCTGCCCCCAGGCCTGGATCTTCAACTACACCAACCCGGTCAACATCGTCGCCGAGGCGGTCACCCACCACTCCCCGGTCAAGATCGTGTCGCTGTGCGAGGGGCCGGTGTATTTCGTCGACAAGCTGGTTCGCATCGCGGAGCTCGACCGAGAGCGGGTGAAGGCCACGATGGTCGGGCTGAACCACGCCTGCTGGAGCGTCGCGCACACGTACGACGGCGACGATCTGATCCCCCACCTGCAGGCGGCATGGGACCGTCGGCGGGACGATCCAACGATCACCGCCTGGGACGCGCGCTGGCTGCGGCTGGCGGCGACCATGGAGTCGGTGCCGGCCGAGTACTTCCTCTACTACTACTTCCGCGACGATGTCGTAGCGGAGATGCGGGCCAAGCCGACCACCCGCGCCGAGGACATCATGAGCTGGTCGGGTGCCTACTGGAGCCACTACCGGGAGCAGGCGGAGAGCGACGATCCGCAGCTCGACCCTGGCCGCTCGCGGGGCGGCATCCACGAGCTCGAGCTGGCGATCGACGTGATGGACGCGATCTTCAACGACAAGGACGAGGTGCATCCGGTGAACGTCCCCAACCTCGGCGGCGTGCTGCCCTCGTTCCCGGACGACCTGGTGGTCGAGGTGCTGGGCCGCTGCAATCGCGAGGGGATCGAGCCGCTGGCCGCCAAGCCCCTGCCCCGTCACGTCCGCGCGCTGGTCGAGATGCTGGGCGAGTACCAGGCGCTGGCGGCCGAAGCGGCGTGGTCGGGATCGCGCCGCGACGCCGTGCGAGCGCTGGCCGCGAACCCCCTGGTGATGCAGCTCGACCTGGCCGAGCGCCTGTACGACGAGCTGGCCGCCGCCCACCGCCGCCACCTGCCGGATCGTCTTGCCGCCTGACGGCCCCTCGCTACTGGTCGGTGTCGACGGTGGCAACACGAAGACCGTCGCGCTGGTGGCTGCGCCCGACGGCACCATCATCGGCAGCGGCCGCGCCGGCTGCTCGGACATCTACAACTCGGCCTCGATCGAGGCCGCCCTGAGTGAGGTGAAGAGCGCCACCGCGGGCGCCCTGTCCGCCGCCGGCGCGGCCGGTGCCGATGTCGCCGCCGCCTGCCTGGGGCTGGCCGGCGCGGACTGGCCTGAAGACTTCGAGCTGCTCCGCGGCGAGCTGCAGCCGCGGCTCGACCTGCCCTCGCCCCCCCTGATCCTGAACGATGCCATCGCCCCGATCCGGGCGGGCTCCACCGATGGGGTGGGCGTGTCGGTGGTGATCGGCACCTACGGCGTGGCCGGCGCCCGAAACCCGCAGGGCGAGGTCTTTCACCTCGGCTTCTGGCCCGACTCGACCGGGGCTCGCCCGCTGGGCGCCGCGGCGCTGGCGGCGGTCTGGCGATCGGCGCTGGGCACCGGTCCCGACACGTCGCTGACCGCGCGGGCTCTCGGCCTGTACGGCGCGGACGAGCCGATGAACCTGCTCTACGAGTTCACCCGCCGGGGAGGGCTGCCCAACGACGCCAGCGACCGGATGGCCCCCGTGGTGCTCGACGAAGCAGACGCCGGCGACGGGGTCGCCCGCTCGATCGTCGACGGCCAGGGCCAGATCCTGAGCGCCGAGGCGCTCGCCTGCGCCCGCATGGTGGGCATGGCGGGCCGCCCGTTCCGGCTGATCGTCAGCGGCGGGGTGATGCGCCACCCGTCGACCCGGCTGCTGGATGCGATCGCCGCAGGAGTGCCCGAGGCGGAGACGATCCGCTCGACGGATGCGCCCGTGGTGGGGGCGCTGCTGTCGGCCTTCGACCAGGCCGGCATCGAGCCGGACGTCGCCCGCATCCGGGCCACGGCGCCGGTCGAGAACGCCTCCGTGCTGCCGGCCTGACGGCCGCAGCCGCCTCCGTCAGAGGGCCTCGCCGGAGTCGGCATCGAAGAAGTGCAGCTGCCGGGTGTCGATGACCAGCGTGATCGACTCTCCCTCGGCCGCCCGCGAGCGCGGGCTGACCCGGCCCACCCACTCGCTGCGGTTCTCGGCGGCCTTCGCGCGCAGCTCCTCCAGCGCCTCCACGCCGGTGTCCGCCGCCAGCTCCTCGATGTCCTCGGTGAGCACCGCGGGGGCATCGATCGTGAAGTGCACGTAGACGTCGGAGCCGATCGCCTCGCACAGCGTCGGCACCGCCTCGATCCTTCCGTCGGCGGGCAGCTCGGGAGCCTCCGCCGCATCCGAGATCGCCTCCGGCCGGACACCGACGATCACCCGGGCATCGCCTCTGATCGAGCTCATCCGGGGGTGCCCAGCCAGCACATCGGCCGGCACCGTAAGCCGGTGGCCGGCGAACTCGACCGTGGCCGCGTCACCGTCCCTGCGCAGGGTGGCCTCGACCACGTTCATCGACGGCGATCCGATGAACCCGGCAACGAACAGGTTGGCCGGCTGGTTGTAGAGCACCTGCGGCGAGTCCCACTGCTGGACGATGCCGCGCTTGATCACGGCCACCCGGTCGCCCATCGTCATCGCCTCGGTCTGGTCGTGGGTGACGTACAGCGTGGTCACGCCCAGATCGCGCTGCGTCCGCCGCACCTCCGCCCGCATCTGCACCCGCAGCTTGGCGTCGAGGTTGGACAGCGGCTCGTCCATCAGGAACGCCTGGGGGTTGCGGACGATCGCCCGGCCCATGGCCACCCGTTGCCGCTGGCCGCCCGACAGCTGACGGGGCTTCTTGGACAGCAGCTCCATCAGGCCCAGCGTGCCCGCCGCATCGTGGACGCGGCTGCGCACCTCGGCCTTCGAGGTGCGCCGCAGCTTGAGGCCGAAGGCCATGTTGTCGTACACCGACATCTGCGGATAGAGCGCGTAGTCCTGGAACACCATCGCCAGGTCGCGGTCCTTCGGTGACACGTCGTTGACCACGCGCTCGCCGATCCGCACGGTGCCGGCCGAGATCGCCTCCAGGCCCGCCACCAGCCTCAGCAGCGTGGTCTTACCGCAGCCGGACGGGCCCACCAGCACGGCCAGGCTGCCGTCGGGGATGGTCAGATCGACGCCGCGGACGGCCTCCGTGCCGTCGCCGTACACCTTGCGCACCTGCTCGAGGACGATCTCTGCCACAGCGGGCGAGTCTACTGCGCGGTCACGGTTCCGTACAGGTCAGACTACGTCGCCGTGACCGCCGACCCCTCGCTGGAAGCCGTCTTGTTCGACTTCTCACATACGCTGTTCCGGCCGGAGGAGCGCACCCAGTGGGTGCGGCGGGCGGGCGAGCTGGCCGGGGCGAACCTGGCCGAGGACGAGGCCGGACGGCTGGCCGGGGAGATCGAGCGGCTGCTGGTGGCCGATGAGGGCGCGGAGCGGCAGGTGGGCCGCGATCTGTCGCCGGAGGCCCACCGAGCAGCGGTCGGCGGCGTGCTGAGCGCCCTGGAGACGACCGTCGACGGGCTCGCCGACGCGCTCTACGAGCGGCTGATCGCCCCCGATGCCTGGTCGCCGTACGCCGATGCCGAGCCGGTGCTGAGAGCGCTGCGGGATGCCGGCATCCGGATCGGGGTGGTCAGCAACATCGGCTGGGACATCCGCGGCAGCTTCCGCCATCACGATCTGCACCGCTACGTCCAGAGCTACACGCTGTCGTTCGAGCACGGCCGTGAGAAGCCGGATCCGGCGTTCTTCGCCAGCGCCTGCCAGTCGCTCGACGTGGCGCCGGAGGCGGCGCTGATGGTGGGCGACAACCCGGTCGCCGACGGCGGGGCGGCCCGTGCCGGGCTGGGCGCCTACATCCTGCCCGGGGCGCCGGTGCCGGGCCGGTCGACGGTCTGGGGCGCCGACGCGGTCGGCGATCACCGGGGCCTGGGACGGGTGCTGCGGCTGCTCGGTTAGGCGGTGGTCGAGCGGGCGATCGCGGGCGGCGGCGTCAGCCCGAGCTGCGCACCGGTCTCGAGCAGACGCGACTCGGTGACCGCTCCGCCGAAGGCCGTCGGCTTGTCGATCGAGAGGCTGGCGTAGGTGGTCGCCCAGCGCAGCCGGTCTGCGGGAGCGGCATCCCCCAGCTCCGCCCACACGTAGGCGGCGATGAACAGGTCGCCGGCGCCGGTGGTGTCGGCGACCTCGACGTCCTGATAGGCGGGCGCGGCGTGCCGCTCGCCGTCGATGACGGCAAGCGCGCCCTGGGCGCCCCGCATCACGATCGCCACCGGCACCAGCTCGCCCAGCCGCCTGGCCGCCTTCTCGACGTCGTCGATGCCGGTCAGGGCCCGGGCCTCGCGCTCGTTGACGAACAGCGCCCGCATGCCGGACAGGTCCGCCGGGGGACGCCCGACGTATGCGCGAGCGTCGTCCTCGCCGCAGCTGACGTAGCCCGCCGCCCCGTCGGGGACGGCGTGGAGCAGGTCGAGGTTGACCGCGACCGCTCTCGGCTGCAGTGGCTCGACATTCGACCGGGCGACCCGGACGCCGCGGTCGATGGTGATCATCGCCCGGTCGTCGCCGACCGGGATGACCACCGTGACGGGCGTGCGGGGCGACGGCTTGACAACCACCTGGATACCCTCCTGGGCGGCCTCCTGGCGGATCAGCTCCGCGGCCAGATCGTCTCCCAACGCCGCCACCAACGCGGTGGAGAGGCCCAGCCGGGCGCCACCCACCGCCGTGATCGCTCCACCTCCCGGCGACCGCCGCAGATCGCTTGCGAATCGCTCCTCACCGAGCTCCGGCGGCACGTCCAGACCGACGACCGTCAGGTCGAGGAATGCGGGAATCGCAACTGCGAGGTCGACAGGCATACCGCCCGAGGATACCTGGCAGCGGCGATCCGGCGTAGTGGGATCGGGATCAGCGCCTGGCGGCGCGGCGCCGGCGCCGTCGGTGCCGGCGGGCCGGAGCCGGGCCGGCAGGGGCCGGATCGGCAGCGGGAAACCCCGCCGTGGCGCGCAGGACGCCGTCCGCGGCGATCACGCAGGCGCTGTAGCCGGGCAGCTCGGACACGGCTCCCAGCACGTCTCCACCGCCCGCGATCAAGGCGGTCGCCAGCGCGTCGGCCATGGCCAGCGACGGCCCCACGACGGTGGCCGAGGCGAACCGCGCTGCCGGCCGTCCGCTGCGGGGGTCGATGATGTGGGCGCCGCGCTCGTAGGCGCCGGAGGTGGCGATCGCCGCCTCCACCTCGACCACGCACCGCAGCAGCCCGGCATCCCCCGGATCCCTGACGCCGATCCTCCACCGCCGGCCGCCGGGCCTGCCGAAGACCGCGATGTCGCCCCCGGCATTGACCATCGCCGCCTCCGCGCCGCAGGCCCGAATCGCCTCCAGCGCCCGCCCGGCCGCCCATCCCTTGACCAGCCCGGTGGGATCGACGCCGCCGGGCATGGCCCATGGGTCGAAGAACCCGCGGGAGAGTGCCCGCGCCCGCCGGCACAGCTCGAGCACCTCGACCACGTCGGCCGGCGCCTCGGCCGCCGCCAGCTCCCCCCGCCGCAGGCGGCTGACCGCGCTCTCGGGCTTCCATGTCGAGAATCGCCAGTCCAGCTCGTGCAGCAGCGCGCAGGCGGACTCGATCCCCCGCCCCGCCGCGCCCCCTCGCACGTCGAAGGAGACGACCGTGCCCATCACCGGCTCGTGGTGTCGCATCACGCGCCGAGGGCGTCGAGCGCCGACTGCAGCGACTGCCGGTAGGCGTCGCTGGTGTACGTGGCTCCCGAGACGCCCTGGATCTGCGCGCTCGACGCTGCCAGCGCCTGCTGGTTGAGCAGCGGCGCGGCGTACTGGTCGATCGACAGGGAGTGCCCGTCGTAGGCGTTCAGCGCCACGAAGGCCACCTTCTGGATCTTGCCGCCCTTGACCGTCACCTTCAACTGGACGTCGCCGTACTGGGTGGTCACGTCGCGGCCGACGGCGGTGCGAGCGGCCTCCGCGGTCTGCTGCGAGGCCCTGCTGCCGGCCGTGCCCGCCGCCTTGGTGGAGGCGGCGCCGGTTGTGGCGGCAGAGGGAACGATCACCGCCACCGGCCGGCCGCCGGCAATGTGCTGCACGCCGAGCACGGCCAGCAGGCCGGCCAGCGTGGAAGGTATGACGATCTGGGCTCTGGTCACGTGGCTCTCCTAGAACGCGAACGCTTCCGTGTGAATGGACGACCGGGGGACGCCGAGCGACCGGGCGGCGGTGGCAAAGGCCTTCACGAAGCCGTCGGGGCCACAGAGAAACACCGACCGTTCGGCGATGTCGGGACAGAGCAGCTCGACCACGTCGGCGCGCAGCCGGATGTCCTGACGCGGCCCCACCAGCTCGTGGAGCTGACCGGCCCGGCGGCCGTCTACCAGCCGCCGCAGCTCGTCGTGGAGCACCAGATCCTGTCGCCTGGAGGCCCGGACGATGACCACGGCGTCGGCGTCGGCCTCCAGGTCCTCGAGCATCGCCCGGATCGGCGTGACGCCGACGCCGGCGCCGACCAGCAGCACCTTGCGGCCGGGCGCCACGTGCTTCGTGAAGGCACCGTACGGGCCCTCGACCGCCACCCGTGTGCCAGGCCGCAGCGCCGCCAGCGTGGCGGAGTGGTCACCCAGCGCCTTGACGGTCACGCGGAGATGGGGCGGCGCGGGAAGCGCCGACAGCGAGTACGGATGGGCCTGCCACCACAGCCCGCGCTGCAGGAACCGCCACTGGAAGAACTGACCGCCGGACACGGCCAGCCGCTGCAGGTTGCGTCCCCGCAGCACGATCGAGTACACGTTGGGGCTCTCCTCGTGCACCGATGCGACCACCAGCTGGTGCCGCAGCGAGCGGAACAGGGGCAGCCCCACCCGGTAGACCAGAACGACGCCGGCGGTCGCCAGCCAGAGGGCGATCCAGAAGGCCTGGGCCAGGGGATGGGTGACGAACGCGCGGCCGGTGGCGATCTGGTGGCTGAACGCCAGTGCGAGGGCGAGGTAGGTGTAGAGGTGGACGGCCCACCAGGTCTCGTGGCGCATCCGTCGCCGGGCGTGCCTGACCGACGTCAGGCCGGCCACGGTGAGCAGGATCAGCCCGACTCCGGCGGTGATCATCCCCGGGTACTGGGTCAGCAGCCGCCACAGCTCGTGCAGCACACCGGTCCTGGCCTCGGCCGCATAGCCGGCCGTGATCAGCACAGCGTGAGCAACCAGCGCGACCAGTGTCCAGGGGGCGATCCGCCTGTGCAGGGCCAGCAGCTTGTCGTGGCCGGCCACGCGCTCGACGGCCGGCAGCCGGGCCACCAACACGACCAGGATCATCAGCAGGTATGCACCGAGCAGCCCGGTGACGCGCCCGGAGACCGTGGCCCAGCCTCCGGGCGCGGCGAGGGTCGCGCGGCTCTCCGAGGAGACGGCCAGCGCCAGCGTGACGCCGAAGCCGGCCGCCATCAGCGCCGTGACGGCGTCAGCGTGCGCCCGGCGGGGGGCCGCGGCCCGCCGCCGCCGGCCCTGATCGACAGCACGCATCCGGGTCGTGTCATCTCTCATACCCACAGGATGAACCGGGCAGATGGATGCCGGCTTGGACGTACCTGTGAGATGTCTGTGAGCCGGACAGGAGTAGGCTCGTCCTGCAGTCGACACAGGGAGGAAACCGATGTCCACCACGTCAGTCAGCCCCGGCGAGACGCAGAAGATCGACCGCGCCAACGCTTCAGGCCTCACTCCGGTCGTGTTCATCCATGGTCTGTGGCTGCTGCCCAGCAGCTGGGACCGGTGGGCCGCGGTGTTCGAAGAGGCCGGCTACACGGCCCTCACCCCGGGGTGGCCCGACGACCCCGAGACCGTCGCGGAGGCAAACACCCATCCGGAGGTGTTCGCACACAAGACCGTCGGCCAGGTGGCCGACCACTTCGCCGACGTGATCGGACAGCTGGACAGGAAGCCGGCGGTGATCGGCCACTCGTTCGGCGGGCTGATCGCGCAGATGATCGCCGGCCGCGGGCTGTCCGCGGTCACCGTGGCGGTCGATCCGGCCCCCTTCCGCGGCGTGCTGCCGCTGCCCATCTCCGCGCTGCGGTCGGCGTCGCCCGTGCTCGGCAATCCGGCCAATCGCGGGCGCGCGGTGCCGCTGAGCTACGAGCAGTTCCGCTTCGCGTTCGCCAACGCCGTCAGCGAGGAGGAGGCGAAGGAGTTGTACGAGACCTATGCCGTGCCGGCATCGGGGAAGCCGATCTTCCAGGCCGCGGCGGCCAACCTGAACCCCTGGACGGAGGCGAAGGTCGACAGCAAGAACCCTGACCGCGGCCCGCTGCTGATCATCTCGGGCGAGCGCGACCACACCGTGCCCTGGGCGATCGCCAACGCGTCCTACAAGAAGCAGAAGCGAAACGACTCCGTGACCGAGATCACGGAGATGGCCGGCCGCGGCCACGCGCTCACCATCGACGGAGGATGGCACGAGGTCGCCGACACGGCGCTGTCGTTCGTGAGGAGGTTCACGTAGGCCGGCCGCCGCATGCGCTTGACGGCCGTCCGCGCGATGCGTAGCGTCGCAGACGTGCCGGCCAGGGTGACGAGCGCAGGAAGCAGTGAGGCGGCTGCATGCAGATAGGGAAGGACGGCCCCGCCGTCAGCCACATCTGCCAGGCATTCCCCGACCGGGTCGAGGTGCGGGGCCGCGATCTGACCGGCGAGGTGATGGGCAGCCTGACCTTCACCGAGTACTTTCACCTGCTCTTGACCGGCCGCCAGCCGACCGAGGACCAGCGGTACTTCCTCGACCTGCTGCTGGTCGCCATCGCCGAGCACGGCATGATGCCGACCAACGTCGCCGCCCGAATGACCCTGGCCGCGGCCCCGGAGTCCCTTCAGGGCGCGGTGGCGGCGGGCCTTCTGGGCTGCGGCCCCGTCATCCTGGGCACGTCGGAATCGTGCGCCCTGCTGCTCGAGGAGGCGCAGGGACGGGTGCTTCGAGGCGCCGCACCCGGTGCCGTGGCCGGGGAGATGGCGGAGGTGATCAGTACGTCCGGCGGCCGCGCCCCGGGCTTCGGCCACCCGGTGCACCGGCCGCTCGATCCCCGTGCCGAGCGGATCCTCGAGCTGGCGGACGAACGCGGGGTGAGCGGGCCGCACGTCGTGCTCGCGCGCTGTTTCCGCGAGGCGGTGGCAGCCGCCTGGGGCCGGCCGCTGACGATGAATGTCTCCATGCCCACAGCCGCCGTGATGCTCGACCTCGGGTTCGCCTCGTCGATGGTCAAGGCGATCCCGCTGCTGGCGCGCACGGCCGGTTTGCTCGCCCACCTGGCCGAGGAGCACGAGCAGCCCGTCGGCTTCCTGATGGCCGCAAGGGCGGAGGAGGCGATCCGCTACCAGCCACCGGCGGAGGACGGGCGATGACCGCCCCCACCCGTGCCGAGACCCGGCCCTGGAGCGAGCAGCGGCGCGTCGACGAGCCCGCCTACCGCAGGCAGGTCGCCTACCTGCTCGAGCGCTCGGCCTTCTACCGCGACAAGCTGTCCGCCGCCGGCATCACGTCGGCCGGGGCGGCCGGCGGCCTGGCCGAGATCGGCGGGCTGCCGCTGACCGGCAAGGATGAGATCAGGGCCACCTGCACGCCCGATCGCCCGATCGGCGCCCACGTCTGCGTGGACCCCTCCGAGATCGTCCGCATCTACTCGA
>DATLLX010000056.1:0-4547 GCA_035537595.1 Gaiellales bacterium
GGTGAACGCCGAGTTCCTGGCCCGGATGCGCGACGACACGCTGTTCGTGAACGCCGGCCGGGGCGCCGTGGTCGACACCGAGGCCCTGCTCCGCGAGCTCGAGTCGGGCCGGCTGCGGGCCGTGCTCGACGTCGTCGAACCCGAGCCACTGCCCGCCGACCACCCCCTGTGGCGGGCACACGGGACGCTTGCCATCACGGCCCACTTCGCCGGCGACTCGCCGCAGGCCGACGAGCGGGCCGCCGACCTGGCCGCCGCGCAGCTGCGGCGCTTCGCCCTCGGCGAGCCGCTGGCGAACGTCGTTCCCCGCCGCTGATCACCCGGCCCGCCGCAGCAGCAGCCAGAGGAAGCTGACCGGCTCGCCGCCCTCCAGCTCAGTGATCGGCTCGCTACGCTCGACCTCCAGACCGGCGGCGGCGACCAGCGAGAGCGTCTGATCCGGGTCCGGGTTGCTCCAGTACATGCGGGTGCCCAGCCAGTCCCCCTCCTCGCCGTCGTTCCGCCGGGCGCCCACGCAGCCGGCGAACCACGCGCCGGGGCGGAGCCACGAGCCGATCCGCTGCCACGCCGCGGCATGCAGCTCGCGGGGCACGTGGATCAGGGAGTAGAGCGCGACGGCCGCGTCGAAGCCCGCCGGGGGCAGGTCGGCCGCCAGCAGGTCGGTGTGATGCAGCTGCGCCTGCGGCCAGCGCTCGCGGGCACGGGCGATCTGGACGCCGGACACGTCGATGCCGGTGACGTCGTAGCGCTCGTAGAGCCGCGGGATGCCCTGCCCGCAGCCGATGTCGAGCAGACGCGCGCCGGCCGGCAGCCGCCGGTCGAGAAGGTCGAGGTAGGCCGTCCGAGCATCGTGCGGCTGCCGCTGTGCCCAGGCGGCGAAGTCGGCCGCGATGGCGTCGTAGCCGGCCGCGACCGAGGCGATCCGCGGATCAGTCGCCATCCCCGGCCCACGCGGCCTCGCGGACCGCGGCCGGCGCCTTCAGCCAGTAGGACTCCCGCACCCACTCGAGCGCCGCCTCGAGGCACTGCTCGTCGTCGATCCGGGCGGTCACCCAGCCGTAGCGGCCGACGTACTTGGCCTCCGACACGAAGGGCAGCTGCAGGGCGACCTCCCGCTCCTCCCTGGTCAGCTTCACCGTCACCACCACCGGCGGCCCGTCGCCCATGATCGCGAACATGGTGGTGCCGCCGCCGACCTTGAACACGTGGGCGCCGGGACTGAACGGATGGTCCTCCCGGGTCTGGGGAAAGCTCAGCGCCAGGCCGCGGATCCGGCCGGCGTGGTCGGCGGTCACAGCCCCAGCGGGCTCCGGCCGGACGGGTCGTCGACCCGCTCCAGGGAGGAGTCGACCAGATGTACCAGCCGCGACGGGTCCTCCACCCCGCGGAAGGTGAAGTCGGCCTCGCCCACGCCGGAGCCGGCGGTGTCCCAGTCGACGTCGCCGATGCCCAGCATGCGCTGGAACGCCGACTGCGCCACGTTCACGTTCTGCACCCGGCTCAGGTTGGCCGAGCTCTCGTTGCGGGAGACCAGACCGGTGCGGATCTGGATCCGGCGGTCGGTGACCCGGTAGCGGGTGGTCGCCCGCTTGATCCAGCCGACCACATAGGTGAGGGCCAGGCCGCCGACGGTGGCCGCCACGAACCAGGTCACCGACGGCGGATCGTCCATCAGCCGGTCGAGCACGATCCAGGCCGCGACCGGCAGCAGCGAGACCAGCGTCCACTTGATGTAGAACAGCAGCAGGGCCTTCCAGCTGGGGCTGCCCTGCCAGACCACGTGCTCATCGCTCAGCGTCTGCATCGCGCTGATGTTACCCGCCCGGTGTCACCCGATAGGCGTCGAACACCGACTCCAGGTTCTTGAGCGCGGAGAGCAGGCTGCGCAGCGTCTTCACGTCGCCGACCTCGACCGTGTACCAGTTGCGGGCCATCTGGTCGGCCACGTGCCCGCCGTACTCGACGATGTTGGTGCCGTACTCGGCGAACGTGCGGGCGACGTCCTCGAGCAGCCGCGGCCGGTCCCACGACTGCAGGGCGATGGTGACCCGAAACGAGCTGGTGGCCGCGCTGTCATCGTCCCAGCGAACGGGCGTGAACCGCTCGGGGTTGCGGCGCAGGGCGCGCACGTTGGGGCAGTCGTCGCGGTGCACGGTGATGCCGCGGCCGACCGAGATGTAGCCGACCACCTCGTCCCCCGGCACCGGGGTGCAGCACTTCGCCATCCGCACCAGCACATCCGAGCCGGCAGCGCCCTCGACCACGATGCCGAAGCTGGACGAGGCCGACGGCCGCCGGGGGCGGCGGGTGACCGTGAACTCCTCCTCCGGCGACACCACCTCGGCGGTCTTCAGTCGGCCGATCACCTTGGACACGACCGAGCCGACCTGCACCTTGCCGCCGCCTATCGCGACGTAGAAGTCGTCGGCCTTCTTGAACCCCATGTCGCGGATGATCCCGGCCAGGAGCGGCGAGGCCGACACCTTCTGGTGGGGCAGCCCGTTCGACTTCAGCGCCTGGTGCAGCGACTCCCGGCCCTTGTGCTCGAGATCCTCGCGCGCCTGCTGGCTGAACCACTGCCGGATCTTGTTCTTCGCCCGGGAGGTCTTGACCAGGTTCAGCCAGTCCCGCGACGGCCCCCGCTCCTGCTTGGAGGTCAGCACCTCGACGAAGTCGCCCGAGCTGAGGGTGTAGTGGAGGGGCACGATCCGGCCGTTCACCTTGGCGCCCACGCAGCGGTGGCCGACGTCGGTGTGCACCGAGTAGGCGAAGTCGAGCGGGGTGGCGCCGGACGGCAGGCTCTTGACGTCGCCCTTGGGGGTGAACACGTACACCTCGTCGGAGAACAGGTCGACGCGCAGGGTCTCCATGAACTCGTTGGGGTCGCGGGCGTCGTTCTGCCAGTCCATCAGCTGCGACACCCAGGCCATGGTGGCGGCGTCCTTGCCGGAGTCGCTCTTCGACTTGTACAGCCAGTGGGCGGCGATCCCGTACTCGGCCGTCAGGTGCATCTCCTTCGTCCGCACCTGGATCTCCAGCGGCTTGCCCTGCGGCCCGATCACCGTCGTGTGCAGCGACTGGTACATGTTGAACTTGGGCATGGCGACGTAGTCCTTGAACCGGCCCGGCATCGGCTTCCACAGCGAGTGGATGATGCCGATCGCGCCGTAGCAGTCCTTCACCGAGTCGACCAGGACGCGCATCGCCGTCAGGTCGTAGATCTCGTTGAACTCCTTGCCGCCCTGCGCCATCTTGGCGTAGATCGAGTAGTAGTGCTTCGCCCGCCCAGACAGGTCGGCCCGGATGCCGGCTTCCTCGAGCTCCTTGGTGAGGATGGTCGAGGCCTCCTCGACGTAGCGCTCGCGGTCGCCCCGGCGCTGGTTGACCATCGCCTCGATCTCGGCGTGGCGGCGCGGGTGGAGGGTCTGGAAGGCCAGGTCCTCGAGCTCCCACTTGATCGAGTGGATGCCCAGCCGGTGGGCCAGCGGCGCGTAGATCTCGAGCGTCTCCTTGGCCTTCTGGAGCTGCTTCTGCTTGGGCAGCGCCTCGATCGTCCGCATGTTGTGCAGGCGGTCGGCAAGCTTGATCAGCACCACCCGCAGATCCTGGGCCATGGCCATGATCATCTTGCGGTAGTTCTCGACCTGGGCCTGCTCGCGGCTGGCGAAGTTGATCTTGTTCAGCTTGGTCACGCCCTCGACCAGCAGCGCCACCTCGTCGCCGAACTCCTCCCGCACGTGGTCGAGCTCGGCGTGGGTGTCCTCGACCACGTCGTGCATCAGCGCGGCCGCGATGGTGGCGGAGTCGAGCTTGAGCTCGGAGCAGATCACGGCCACCGCCCACGGGTGGACGACGAAGTCCTCCCCGCTCTTGCGCTTCTGCCCCTTGTGGTGATCGCAGGCGTACTCGAACGCCCGGCTGATCAGATCGGCGTCATGCTTGGGGTTGTAGGCGCCGACGTGCGCCAGCAGCTCCGTCAGGAGCGGTTCGTGTCGACGTGCCTCGGGGCTGCGTACGGCGGTTGCCATACTCACAGTGTAGTGGCCGCCGGCGCCGCCAACCTCCCCGCGGCCGGCGCCCGGTCACGCCCCCACGGGGTGCACGGTGGCCAGGTACTCCTGCACATCGCGAACCCGCTGCAGTGCCGCCCGGTAGGTCGGCGAGCGCTCGAGGTCGACCTTCGACCCGGCCCGCCCGCCAGACGGCGGCCAGGGCGGGGCGCAGCGGCTCCCGCGCCTCCGCCACCGAGCGGGCGAACTCGAGCTCGGCGGCGCCCCACACCAGATGCACGCGCATGGTGTCGGAGAGCTCGCCCAGCAGCCGCTCGCCGTCGCGGTCGGCTGGCGGGTCGAGGGCCACCACGGCGGCGTACCCGGCCGCCGCGTCGCGCAGCCCGGCGTACTCGACCAGCGTCACCGACCCGCCGCAGAACCGCTCCGGGGCCAGCACGCCGCGCAGCATCCGCCGGCGCCGCTCGCGGTCGGCGACCACCAGCAGCACGTCGTCGCCGGTGGCGATCAGCCGGGCCACGGTCGCCACCTGCACCC
>DATLLX010000057.1:0-23854 GCA_035537595.1 Gaiellales bacterium
GGCGTTCCCGGAGGCGTGGCTCGAGGACCCCGGCGTCGACGGCGCGACGAACGAGGTGTTGCGCCCGTACCGCGACCGGGTGACCTGGGACGCGCCCATCCACTCGGTGGCCGACATCGAGGCGCTGCCCTTCCCGCCGCGGACGGTCAACGTCAAGCCATCGCGGTTCGGGTCGCTGCGGGCGCTGTGCGACGCCTACGACTACCTGGACGAGCAGGGGATCGCCGGCTACGGGGGCGGCCAGTTCGAGCTGTCCGTCGGCCGCGGCCAGATCCAGGCCCTGGCTTCGCTGTTTCACCCCGATACCCCCAACGACATCGCACCCGGCGTCTACAACCTGCCCGAGCCGCCGCCCGAGTTGCCGGCCAGCCCGCTGGAGCCGCAGCTCTCGGAGCGCGGTTTTCGCTGGAACACCTGACCGCGGCGGAGGGAAACGCCGCGGCGCCGCGAACGCCGCTGGAAGATGGTGGAGCCGGCCCACAGGAGCCCGTACGCGCAGGCACGACCGCTGATCCTGGCCCTGGTGCTGGCCGTGCTCACGCTGTACGCCGTGCAGCTGGTGATCGACCTCAAGAGGGTGCTGTTGCTGCTGTTCGTGTCGGCGCTGTTCGCGGCGGCCATGTCGCGGCCGGCGGCGGCGCTGGAGCGGCGGCGGATCCCCCGTGGGCTGGCGGTGGCCGCCGTACAGGGCGCGGTGCTGGGAGTGTTCGGGCTGGCCATGTGGCTGGTCATACCGCCGCTGGTCGGCCAGCTGTCGACGTTCGCCAGTGACATCCCCGACTACATCGACCGGTTCGACCGGTTGCGCTCGAGCTACGCCTCGCTTCGCGAGGACTACCCTGGGCTGGGGTCGTTCAACGAGGAGGTGAGGGCGCTGGCCGACCGGGCCGGGTCGCTGGTCGGAAACCGGCTGGTCAACCTGCCGCTGCGCACCGCCGAGCTGCTGTTCGACATGCTCACCGTGTACGCGATCGCCACGCTGATGGTGATGCGCCAGGAGCGGATGCTGGCCTCGATCCTGCGGGTCGTGCACCCCGATCACCGGCGCCGCACCCGGTTCGTGATCCTGAAGATCTGGGTGCGGCTGGGCGCCTACGTACGGGCCAAGGTGCTGGTGATGACCGTGATCGGCGTCCTCATGTACCTGTCGCTGATCGCGCTGGGCGTGCCGTTCGCCGTCCCGCTGGCGATCATCGTCGCCTTCGGGGAGGTGATCCCGGCCATCGGCCCGTGGATCGGTCGCGTGCCGCTGCTGGCGGTGGCGGCGACCCAGGGGTGGGAGATCCTCGCCCTCACCTTCCTGGCCTCCTTCATCCTCGAGAACCTCAAGGCCTACGTGATCTCGCCTCACATCGAGGGCCAGCAGATGGACATCGACCCGCTGCTGGTGCTGGTCTCGGTGATCGTCGGGGCGGCGCTGATGGGCGCTGCCGGGGCGTTCATCGCCGTGCCCTTCGCTGCCACGCTGCAGGTGCTATGGGACGAGGTGATCGTGCCCTGGCGGACGTCCCAGTTCCGGCGCGACACCGGCGGCCAGCTCCCGCTGCCCGGCCCCGGCTGAGGCTAGCCCCGGCCGATCAGCGGCGGCGCGCCGAAGCGGTGCAGCACCTCGGGGGTGCGGATCGAGCCGTCGGCCTGCTGCCCGTACTCGATCAGCCCGATCAGCGTGCGGCTGGATGTGACGGCAGTGCCGTTCAGCATGTGCACGTGCCGCATGCCGGCCTCGGTGCGGACGCGGGTGTCGAGCCGCCGGGCCTGGTAGTCGGTGCAGTTGGAGCAGGAGGTCAGCTCGCGGTAGCGCTGCTGGCCTGGCAGCCACACCTCGATGTCGTACTTCTTGGCCGCCGACGCCCCCAGGTCGCCGACGGCGATGTTCTGCACCCGGTAGTGGAAGCCAAGCTCCTGGGCGATCTCCTCCTCGATGGCCAGGATCCGGTCGTGCTCCTCGTTCGAGCGCTCGGGCATGCAGTAGACGAACATCTCCACCTTGTCGAACTGGTGGACGCGGAAGATCCCCCGCGTGTCCTTGCCGGCGGCGCCCGCCTCCCGGCGGAAGCAGGTGGAGTAGCCGGCGTAGTAGACCGGCAGCTCATCCTCGGCGAACACCCGGCCGCCGTGGAACGAGGCCAGCGGCACCTCCGAGGTGCCGACCAGGAACAGGTCGTCGGTGGCCGTCTGGTAGACCTGTGAGCGGGCCTCGGGGAAGAACCCGGTGCCGATCATCGCCTCCTCGCGGACGAGCACCGGCGGGATCACCGGCGTATGGCCGTTGGCCACCAGCTTCTCGATCGCCCACTGGACGAGGGCGAACTCCAGCCGCACCAGGTCGCCCAGCAGGTAGTGGAACCGGCTGCCCGACACCCGGGCGGCGGCCTCGGTGTCGATCAGGCCCAGGCCGTCGGGCCCGCACAGGTCGTAGTGGTCCTTCGGCTCGAAGTCGAACTCCGGCTTCTCGCCCCAGGTGCGGATCGTCTCCGCGTCCTCCTCCTCGAGGCCGTCCGCGGCGGTCGGGTCGGGCAGGTTGGGAATCCCCACCATCAGCTCGCGCAGCCGCGACTCGACCTCCGACAGCTGCGCCTCGTCGGCGGCCGTCTGGTGCTTCAGCTGGGCCTGGCGGGCGATCGCGATGGCGGTGTCGTCGCCCGCCTGCTTGGCCCGGCCGATCTCCTTGGCGGCGGCGTTGGCGTCGGCCCGCGACTGCTCGACCGCGCCCAGCAGCCGCCGCCGCTCGGCGTCCAGCTCGAGGAAGGCGTCGACCGCCTCGTCCGCGCCCCGCCGCTTCAGCGCCTGACGGACGCCGTCGGGGTCGGAGCGGATTAGCTTGGCGTCGATCATCGCCCGAGTCTAGCCGTGCCGTCCCCGCCTGGCAGAACGGAACAACGGGTCAGACCCCGTTGTTCGGCCGGGCCGCCGCCAGCTCCTCCAGGAAGGCCGCCACGCCGTCCTCCTCGACGCTGGGCACGGTGAACGCGGCGTGCGGCAGCAGCGCCGGATCGGCGTCCTCCACGGCCACCCCGAGGCCGGCCTCCTGCAGCAGCTCGATGTCGTTGGCCCCGTCGCCGAAGGAGATCACCCGGCCGGGGTCGATGCCCAGCCGGCGGCACACCCAGCGAAGCCCGCTGCCCTTCGACACCTCCGGCTCGGCCACCTCCAGGAAGTGGGGCAGCGACTTGGCGATGAACAGCCGCTGGCCGAAGCGGTCATGCAGCTGGGTCTCGAGCACGTCCAGCCGCGCCGGCTCGCCGACCACCACGATCTTGGTGGTCGGCTCGGTCAGCCACTCGTCCAGCGGGCCGACCACTCGCGGCTCCAGCTTGGAGTGGCGGGCGTACTCGAGCGCGTCGGCGTTCAGCTCTTCGACGTACAGCTCGTCGTGGACGTAGACGTTGACGTGCTGGCCGTCCAGCGCGCCCAGCACCTCGCGGGCCAGCGGCACCGGCATCGGCGTGTGCACCAGCCACTCGCCGCTTCGGGCGTCGGCGATGAGGGCCCCCTGGTAGCAGATCAGCGGCGTGTCCAGGTCGAGCCGCAGGGCGAACGGGCGGGCGGAGCGGAACATCCTGCCGGTGGCGATGATCGGCCGCACGCCGGTGGCCCGGACGGCGGCCACCGCGGCCACCAGCCGGTCGGTCAGCTCCAGGCTGCGGGGCAGGATGGTGCGGTCGAGATCCATCGCCACCGCCTCCACGGCGGCGGCATCCACCCCCACCGGGATCATTCGCCGGCCTCGGCCACGTAGGTGGCGATCTCGTCGACGTCAGAGCCGCCGAGCAGGCCCTTGGGCATGCCCCTGCGGCCGTCGATCACGGCCCGCCGCACCTGCTCGACCGTGTAACCACCGGCCAGCAGGTTGGGGGCGGCCGCCACCGGCGTCGGCGAATCCGGCCCCACACCGTGGCAGGCGGCGCATTTCTGCGTGTACAGCTCGCGCTGATGCTCGGCCACGCTCTTGCCGCCGCAGCCGGCGGCCAGCAGCAGGGCAAGGACGACGAGAGGCTCCGCGGGGCGCACGCATCGAGCGTATCCTTCGTTCTCGATGGATGCCGCCGACAAGCGCCTCTGCGATCTGATCCAGAACGACTTCCCGGTTGTCGAGCGGCCGTACGCCGCGCTCGGCGAGACGCTCGACATGAGCGAGGACGAGGTGATCGACCGCGTCACCCGGCTGCGCGGCGAGAAGATCATCCGCCAGGTCTCGGCCATCTTCGACACCCGCCGGCTGGGCTACGTGTCCAGCCTGGTTGCGGCCCGCACATCCGCCGACCGGGCCGACGAGGCAGCCGAGATCATCAACTCGCACCCCGGCGTGACGCACAACTACGAGCGCCAGCACGAGTTCAACATCTGGTTCACGGTCGGGGTGCCGCCCAACTCGCGGCTGGGTCTGGAGCGCACGATCGAGCTGCTGGGCGAGCTGGCGGAGGTCGACGTGATCCGCCCGCTGCCGGCGCTGCGCTTCTTCAAGATCGGCGTCGATCTCGACATCAAGGGCGGCCGCGACCCGGGAGCCAAGAAGGCCCGCCGCGAGCCGACGGTCGCCACGCCGCCGCCGGAATCGCTGACCGGCGAGGACATCGCCGCCATCCGGGCGCTGCAGGGCGACCTGCGGGCCGTGCCCGAGCCGTTCGCGGCACCCGCGGAGCGGGCCGGCTACACCGTGCCCGAGCTGCTGGCCAGGGCGGCCGAGTTCCAGGCCACCGGCCAGATGCGCCGCTTCGCCGCCGTGCTCTACCACCGCTCGGCCGGGTTCGTCTACAACGGCATGGGCGTGTGGAAGGTGCCCGACCAGCAGGTCGACGAGATCGGCCGGTTGATGGCCGCCTACCGCGGCGTCTCGCACTGTTATCAGCGGCCCACCTATCCCGACTGGCCGTACAACCTGTTCTCGATGACGCATGGGCGCACCAAGCAGGAGTGCGAGGACGTGCTCGATGCGATCGCCCAGGAGACGGGGCTCGACGAGCGGATCGTGCTCTACTCGACCAAGGAGTGGAAGAAGACCCGGCTCGTCTACTTCTCGAACGATGCCGAGGAGTGGGAGCGCCGCTACGCGCCCGAGCTGCAGCCGGCCTGAGCGGCGGTGAGATCTCACGCCGGATGAGCGGGCGGCGTTCATCTGGGGTGACGCTGCCGCCCTTTCAGACGCTGCTCGACGAGCACGCCGACACCGTGCTCCGCTACCTGCGGGCCGCGGTGGGCACCAACGAGGCCGAGGACTGCTTCCAGGAGACGTTCCTGTCCGCGCTGCGGGCGTATCCGAAGCTGCGGGATGCCTCCAACCTGCGGGGCTGGCTGCTGACGATCGCGCACCGAAAGGCGCTCGACGCCCACCGTGCGCGGGGGCGGCGGCCGGTGCCGGTGGAGCAGGTGGCGGAGGTCGCGGTCACCGACGACCGGCGGGCCGAGCCCGCACTCTGGCGGGCGGTGCGCCGGCTTCCGGCCAAGCAGCGATCCGCCGTTTTCCTCCGCTTCGCAGCGGATCTCGACTACGTCCAGATCGGGCAGGCCATCGGCTGCAGCGATGCGGCCGCGCGGCAGAACGTCCGCGCCGGCCTGGCCCAGATCAGGAAGGGATGGGCACGATGACCGACCGCATCGCGACGCTGATCGCCCGCGCGGAGCAGGAGGGGCTGCTGGACGTCGCCTACGCGACCGTCGACAGCCCGGTGGGGATGCTGACCCTGGCCGCCACGCCGAAGGGCCTGGTGCGGGTCAGCTACTCCGACACCGACCGCGTGCTGGAGGAGCTGGCCGGCGAGATCTCGCCCCGTGTGCTGGCGGCGCCCGCCCGGCTGGACGGCGTACGCCGTGAGCTCGACGAGTACTTCAGCGGCCGGCGCCGCGACTTCGACGTCGCCATCGACTGGTCGCTCGTCCACACCCCGTTCCGCCGGGCGGTGCTGGAGCGGACGGCGCGCATCCCCTACGGCCAGACGGCCACCTACCGCGACATGGCGGAGGCGGCAGGCAACCGCGCCGCCGTGCGGGCGGCCGGTACAGCGCTCGGCGCCAACCCGATCCCGGTGGTCGTGCCCTGCCACCGCGTGCTTCGCAGCGGCGGCGACATGGGCCAGTACGCCGGTGGCGTGGAGCGCAAGCGCTACCTGCTCGAGCTCGAGCAGGCGCGGCCGTGAACACGGGTGTCAGACACCCGTGTCCACCCGCCGCTCAGAGGGTGAGCTCCTGGCCGTCGTGGGCGACGCCGAAGCCGTCTGGCAGCCACCGCTCGATGTCGGCGTGCAGGCCGGCCCGGTGGCCGATGTGGGTGAACAGGGTGCGGCCGGCCTTCAGGCGGCGGGCGGCCTCGATGCCCTGCACCATCGGCATGTGGCCCGTCATCGGCATCTCGCGGGTGGTGCCGTCGATCAGCAGCAGGTCGGCGTTTCGGGCCAGCTTGGAGCCGGGTGGGGTGGACGTGTCGGGCACGTAGACGAACGTCCTGGCCTCGCCGTCGGTGAACCGGAAGCCCATCGTCCGCATCTTGGGGTCGTGCTCCACGTCGAAGGGCTGGGCGACCAATCCCTCCCCGAGCTCGATCCGCACGCCGGGAGTGAGGTGGAAGACGTGGAAGTCGAGCCGGGGGAAGACCCGGCGCAGGTCTGCCTCCGCCTCTCTGGTGCAGTGGAGCGGCAGCCGGCGCAGCTTCGAGAGCTCGTGCAGGCCCAGCGAGTGGTCGTGGTGGGCGTGCGTCAGGAGCACGGCCTCGGGCACCGCGCCGGCCGTCCGCAGCTGAGCGTAGGCGTCGGGCCCGGCGTCGACCAGCACCCGGCCCTCGAGCAGTACCGACGGCCGCAGCCGGGCGTCGCGGGGGTCGGCCGAGGTGCACTGCGGGCAGTCGCAGCCAAGCCTGGGCATGGGCCAGGCCGGGCCTGACCCCAGCACGCGGATCCTCAGAGCGTCTCCTCCCACTTCGGGTGGTGGCGGCGCGCCCAGTCGCGGCGCACCGTGCCCAGGATCATGCCCCGAAGCGAGTGGCGGGTCGACCGGTTGACCGTGGCCAGGTAGAGGTGGCCGAGGATCAGCGGGATCGACACCCAGGTGGCGATGTCGTGGACGAGGATGGCGCTCGTCCGCCCGCGGAACGCGGCGCTGGTCTCCTGCAGGTAGATCAACACGCCCGATGCGGTGAACACGACCATCAGGCCGGCGACGATGGCGGCGTTCAGCTTCTGGCCGGCGTTGAACCGGGCCTGCCGCGGCTCGTCGCCCTGCCGGTGCACCGACCAGCGCAGCCAGCGGCGGTCGTCGTCGTCGAACCGGTCGAGCTCCCGCGCGGTCGCCCGCAGCTCCGGGCCGGCGGACGACATCAGGGCCAGCAGCCCCACCCAGAACCCCAGCGCGGCGCCCAGGTGGATGTTCTTCCACAGCTGGCGGCCAACCGCCAGCTCGGCCAGCGACGGCAGCGTCAGGATCAGCCCGGTGGCCAGCATGGTCAGGAACGTCCCGGCCAGCAGCCAGTGCAGCGACCGCTCGGCCGGCGAGAACCGGCGGACCAGCTCAGTAGCCGTTGGAGCGGCCAACCCAGGCGTCCACGTCGTAGCCGTTGAGCTCCCAGTAGCCCGGCCGCAGCTCCCGCGTCAGCTCGATCCGGGTCAGCCACTTGACGTTCTTGTAGCCGTAAATCTCCGGGATCACCAGCCTGACCGGTGCGCCATGGGACTGGGACAGCGGCTTGCCGTCCATCCGGTGGCCGAGCATCACGCCGCTGAGCGTCGTCTGCTCCATCGTCAGCGTGTCGACGTAGGGGTGCTCCATCGATACGAAGTTGGCGTACCTGGCCGTCGGCTTCGGCTGCACCCGGTCCCACAGCTCGGCCAGCCGCACCCCCTCCCAGCGCACGTCGCCCACCGTCCACCCGGTCACGCAGTGGAAGTCCGACGTCTGTCGCTGGGATGGCAGCGCCAGCAGCTGGTCGTACGTCAGCTTGACCGGCTGCTCGACCTCGCCGGTCACCTCCAGCCGCCAGCTGGCCGGGTCGAACGACGGCCAGGGAGGGCTGATCGCGTAGATCCTCCAGCCGCCCGCCGACACCAGGTTGCCGACGCCGTCGGGCACCAGCCTGCCCAGCGGCGCGGCGGCCCCCGACAGGCGGCCGCCGGCCAGCAGTCCGACCGCGCCCAGCCCGACCACCGACAGGAACGCCCGTCGTCCGAGGCGAATCTCGCTCATGCCAGGTGTACGTCGAAGAGGGCCTGCACGGTTCTCATGATCGCAGGTGTTGCGTTCGGCACGAACCCGGCCCGGCCCATCGCCGCCGATATACCATGCAAGGTCGTGGCGAAGGATCCCCTCACGCAGTTCACGGCCCCGGTGGCAGACTGGTTCAGGGCCTCGTTTCCGGAGCCCACCCCGGCCCAGTCGAAGGGCTGGCCTGCGATCGCCAAGGGCGACCACACCCTGATCCTGGCGCCGACCGGGTCGGGCAAGACGCTGGCCGCGTTCCTGTGGGCGCTCGACCGGCTCAAGTCCACGCCCGATACCGGCGGTACCCGCGTGCTCTACGTGTCACCGTTGAAGGCGCTGAACCACGACGTCGAGCGCAACCTGCGCGGGCCGCTGGCCGGGATCGCCGGCGGCCGCGAGATCACTGTCGGCCTGCGCAGCGGCGACACGCTGCAGCGCGAGCGGGCGGCCATGCGCCGAAATCCGCCCGACATCCTGATCACCACGCCGGAGTCGCTCTACCTGATGCTCACCTCCGAGGCCCGGGAGGTGCTGGCGACGGTGGAGACCGTGATCGTCGATGAGATCCACGCGGTCGCCGGCACCAAGCGCGGCGCCCACCTGGCGCTGTCGCTGGAGCGGCTGGCCGAGATCGCCCACGCCGACCCGCAGCGGATCGGCCTGTCCGCCACGCAGCGGCCGCTGGACGAGATCGCCCGCTTCCTGGGTGGCGGCCGGGAGGTCGAGATCGTCGACGCCGGGCAGCGCAAGGATCTCGACGTGGAGGTGCTGGTGCCGGTCGAGGACATGCGCGAGCTGGGCGCGGCGCCGACCGTGGAGGGCGAGCCGCGGGCGTCGATCTGGCCGGCGCTCTACCCGCGCCTGCTGGAGCTCGTCCGCGAGCACCGGTCGACGATCGTGTTCGTCAACAATCGCCGCTCGGCCGAGCGCGTGGCCAACCGCCTGAACGAGCTGGCGGAGCAGGAGGTGGCCCGCGCCCACCATGGGTCGATCGCCCGCGAGCAGCGGCTGGAGATCGAGGACATGCTGAAGAGCGGCAACCTGCCGGCGCTGGTGGCCACCTCCTCGCTCGAGCTGGGCATCGACATGGGCGCCGTCGACCTGGTCGTCCAGATCGAGTCGCCGAAGTCGGTGGCCGCCGGCCTGCAGCGGGTCGGCCGGGCCGGCCACGGCGTCGGCGAGGCGTCCCGCGGCCGCTTCTTCCCCAAGTGGCGGGGCGACCTGCTGGAGACCGCGGTGGTCACCCGGCGGATGCTGGAGGGCGAGATCGAACACACCCGGGTGCCCCGCCAGCCGCTGGACGTGCTCGCCCAGCAGGTGGTGGCGGCGACGGCGATGGACGAGTGGCGGGTGGGCGACCTGCACGACGTGATGCGTCGCGCCTACCCCTACCGCGACCTGTCGCGCGAGCAGTTCGAGGGCGTGCTCGAGATGCTGGCCGGCCGCTACCCCAGCGACGAGTTCGCGGAGCTGCGGCCGCGGATCGTCTGGGACCGGATCGCCGACACCATCCGCGGCCGCGATGGCGCCAAGCGGCTGGCCGTCGTCTCGGGAGGCACCATTCCCGACCGCGGCCTGTACGGGGTGTTTCTGGCCGACTCCGGCGCCCGCGTCGGCGAGCTCGACGAGGAGATGGTGTACGAGGCGCGGCAGGGCGAGGTGTTCCAGCTGGGAGCGACCTCATGGCGGATCGAAGACATCACCCGCGACCGGGTGCTGGTTTCGCCGGCGCCCGGCGTGCCCGGCAAGATGCCGTTCTGGAAGGGCGACGGCCTGGGCCGGCCCTACGAGCTGGGCGTGGCCGTCGGCGAGGCGGTGCGCACCCGGCGGTTCGGCAAGCTCGACGAGCGCGCGGCCTTCAACCTGGCCGCCTACCTCGACGACCAGCGGGAGGCGACCGGGGTCGTGCCCGATGACCGCACGCTGGTCGCCGAGCGGTTCCGCGACGAGCTGGGCGACTGGCGGATCTGCCTGCTGTCGCCGTTCGGCGCCCGTGTCCACGCCCCCTGGGCGATGGCGATCGAGGCCCGGATGAGCGAGGAGCTCGACCTCGAGGTGGAGGCGCTGTGGTCGGACGACGGTATCGCCATCCGGCTGCCCGACTCCGACCGGCCGCCGCCGATCGACCTCGTGCGGATCGCTCCCGACGAGCTCGACGATCTGGTGCTGGGCCGGATCTCCTCCAGCCCGCTGTTCGCCGGCCGCTTCCGCGAGAACGCCGCCCGCGCCCTGCTTCTGCCGCGGCGCCGGCCTGGCCAGCGGACGCCGCTCTGGCAGCAGCGGCTGAAGGCTCACGACCTGCAGCAGGTGGCCGTCAAGTACGCCTCGTTCCCGATCGTGCTCGAGACCTACCGGGAGCTGCTGTCCGACGTGTTCGAGCTGCCCGCGCTGAAAAGCCTTCTGGGCAAGCTGGGCCGCGGCGAGCTGCGGCTGGTCGAGGTCGAGTCCGACCGGCCGTCGCCGTTCGCCACCTCGCTGCTGTTCGACTACATCGCCACCTACATGTACGAGGGCGACGCCCCGGTCGCCGAGCGCCGTGCGCAGGCGCTGTCGCTCGACCGGGCGCTGCTGGCCGAGCTGCTGTCGGTCGACGACCTGCGGGAGCTGCTGGACGCCGGCGCCATCGCCGAGGTGGAGGGGGAGCTGACCGGCGCCGTCCGCGTGCGCACCGCCGACGGCGACCATGACCGGCTGCGCCGGCTGGGCGACCTCGACCCTGCTGCGGTGCCGCATGCCGAGCAGCTGCTGCGCGAGCGGCGGGCGCTGCGGGTGCGGGTGGCCGGCCGCGACCGGCTGATCGCTGCCGAGGACGCCGGCCTCTACCGCGACGGGGTGGGCGCCCCGATCCCGCCCGGCGTGCCGGCTGCCTACCTTGACCCGGTGCCCGGCGCGCTCGAGGTGCTGGTCGCCCGCCACGGCCGCAGTCACGGCCCGTTCACCGTCGAGGACGTGCGGGCGCGGTTCGGCGTCGACCCGACCCCGGCCGTGGAGTCGCTGACCGCCCGCGGCGAGCTCCTGCAGGGTGCCTTCCGGCCGGGAGGCAGCGGCCGTGAGTGGGTGTCTCCCGACGTGCTTCGCCGCATCAGGCGGCGGACGCTGGCCCACCTCCGGCGGCAGGTGGAGCCGGTCGACGCCGAGGCGCTGGGTCGGTTCCTGCCCGCCTGGCAGGGAGTCGGCCGCGACCTCGGACGGGGCCCCGGCCGGCTGCGCGAGGTGCTGTCCCAGCTGGGCGGGATCGCGCTGCCGGTGGCCGCCTGGGAACAGGACGTGCTGCCGGTGCGGGTGCCCGGCTACCGCCCGTCCGACCTGGACACGCTGTGCGCCCTGGGCGAGGCGGTGTGGATCGGCGGCGGTGACGGCAAGGCCGCCCTCTACCTGCGCGAGGACGTGCCGCTGCTGCACCGGCCGCCGCCCGAGCCCGACCGCCTTCTCGATCAGCTGGCGGAGCAGATTCTCGAGCGGCTGGGGTCCGGCGGCGCCCTGTTCTTCCGCGATCTGACCGCTGCTCTGCCCGCCGAGGGCGAGCGTGCGGTGCTGGCCGCGCTGTGGGATCTGGTCTGGCGGGGCCGGGTCACCAACGACGCCTGGCAGCCGCTTCGCTCCGGCCGCACGCCCCGGGCTGTGCCCCAGCCGCTGCTCCGCCGGCGGGCCCGGCCGACCGCCGGCACGCCCGCCGCCCAGGGCCGCTGGTCGCTGGTCGACCGGCTGCTGGAGCCGGTGCCGGCGCCGCGGGAGCGCGCGCGGGCGCTGGCCGAAGCGCTGCTCGACCGCCACGGTGTGGTGACGCGTGCCGCCGTCCTGGCGGAGGCCATCCCGGGAGGCTTCTCGGCGGTCTACGGCGAGCTGCGGCTGATGGAGGAGGCGGGGCTCTGTCAGCGCGGCTACTTCGTGGACGGCCTGGGCGGCGCCCAGTTCGCGCTGCCGGCCGCCGTGGAGCGGCTGCGCGACGTCAGGGAGCGCGAGGCCGGCGGGGCCACCGCCGTGCTCTCGGCCATCGACCCGGCCAACCCCTACGGCGCCACGGTGCCCTGGCCGGAGTCGCCGCGCAAGCTGCAGCGCGCCGCCGGCGCCTGGGTGGTGCTGGTCGGGGGAAGCCTGGCGCTCTACGTCGAGCGGGGAGGTAGGGGCCTGGTCGTGGTCGAGCCGGAGCTGCTCGAGCCCGGCATCGAGGCGCTGGCCGGCTTGGTGCGCGACCGCCGCCTGCGGCGGCTGGCCATCGAGCGGATCGACGGCGAGCCGGTGGGCGGCACCGACGCCGAGCGGCTGCTGGTTGCCCACGGCTTCCTGCAGGCGCCGCGCCGGGTGGTCCTGCGTGCCTGAGGGCCAGTCGCTCGCGCTGGCGGCCGAGCGGCTGCGGCCGCTGGTGGGGGAGGCGGTGACCGAGGGCGCACTTCGCGGCGCGCGCATCGAGGCGGTCGAATCCCATGGCAAGCAGCTGCTGATCCGAAGCGACGACGGCCGCACGCTCCGCGTCCATCTGGGCATGCACGGGGCCGTCCGTCTGCGTCCGCCGGGATCGGGCAGCGGCCGCCACGTGCTGCGCACCGCGGCCGGGGACGCCGTGATCCACCATCCCAGCCGCTACGCCGTCCATCGCTCGGCGCTGCTGCGGGTCAACGCCGGGCCCGACCTGCTGGGCGACTTCGACGCCGCCGAGTATCTGCGCCGGGCGCGGCTGATCGACCGGCCGGTGGGGGAGATGGTGATGGACCAGCGGGTGCTGGCCGGGATCGGCAACATCGTCAAGTCGGAGACGCTGTGGCGGACGCGGGTCGACCCGTTCGCCCGGGTGTGCGAGCTCTCCGACGAGCGGTTGCTCGAGATCTCGGCGATGGCAGCCGAGCTGCTGCAGGCGGGGGTGGAGGCCCGCGGCCGGCTGCCCCGCGCGATCTACAAGCGTTCGGGGCGACCGTGCCCGCGTTGCCGCACGCCGATCAGGATGGCCCGCCAGGGCGAGGCCCTTCGCAGCACCTACTGGTGCCCGCAGTGCCAATCCTGAGACGTCCGCGGCGGGCGCAGCTGGTCGATCGCGCGCGTGGCGCGGTGCTCGGCCTGGCCGTCGGCGATGCCCTGGGAGCGGCGCTGGAATGGCTGGCGCCGGAGCAGATCACGGCCCGGTTCGGCGGACCGCTGCGCGACATGGTGGCGTCGCCGGCCTGGCAGATGGGGGAGTGGACCGACGACACCGCGATGATGCTGGAGCTGGGCGAGAGCCTGGCCGACCGCGGCGGCTGGGACGAGGACGACGTGCTGGCCCGCTACATCGTGTGGGCGCGGTCCGGGCCCAAGGACATCGGCACCACCGTGCAGCGCGCACTGGCCCGCGCGCGGACGCCCGACGATGCCCGGCTGGCGGCGTCCGGCTGGCATGAGGAGTCGGGCGGCCGAAGCGCCGGCAACGGCTCGCTGATGCGCACCCTGCCGATCGCCATCCGCTACCGCAATGACACCGGCGCGATCGAGCGGATCTCCCGCCTGGACTCGTCACTCACGCACCACGACCCGCTGGCCGGCGAGGCCTGCGCCTTCTTCAACCTGACCGTCTCGGCGCTGCTTCGCGGCAAACGGCAGCCGACGTCGGTGTCGCTGCCCGGCCGGGCAGCGGCCGGCGCGCTGGCGGAGCCGGCCGAGTCGCTGTTGGAGCCGGTGCAGCGCGAGATCGGCTTCGTGCTCACCACCATCCGCGTCGCCTACGCCGCCGCGTTCCGCCACGAGTCGTTCGAGGACGCCGTGGTGTTCGCCGCCAACCTGGGCGGCGACGCCGACACCAACGCCGCGGTCGCCGGCGCGCTGGCCGGCGCCCGCTTCGGAGCCGAGTCGATCCCCCAGCGCTGGCTGGAGCCGCTGCACCAGCGAGAGCGGGTCAGCGGCCTTGCCATGCGCCTTCTGCGGGCGTAACCTGATCTGACAGGTCGCCAAGCAGGAGGGGCCATGAAAGCCGCCTTCACCGCGCGCCGGCTTGAGGCCGGCGCCTACCGGGCGTTTCGCGAGGCATGGGAGCCGGATGAGCTGCCGGCGGATCTGCGCCGCGCGTTCCATCTCCGCAACCCGTCGGATCCCGACGAGATCGTGTCGTTCGGGCTGATCGAGTGCGGCGACGATGTGCTCGAGCGGCTGCAGGCCGACCCGGCCGAGCGCGAGCGGGAGCGGCGGATGGCGCCGTTCGTGGCGTCGACGGGGATCACCGGCACCTACGACGTCGTCCACTCCGTGGACGGGGTGTCGGCGGGCGGCTGCACGATCGTCCACGTTACCTCGAGGCGGCTGCGGCCGTCCTGCTACGAGGCCTATCTGGGGGCGGTCCGGCTGGCCATCGGCGACGACCTGCCGCGGGGGCTGGCGACGCTGATGGTGCTGCGCTCGCGCGACACCCCCGACCAGGTGATCCAGATCGGTGTCGTCCACACCGACAACCCCGAGGAGTACCGCCGCCGCTCGGCCGAGCGGCGGAAGCGGATCGCCGCGGCGGTGGCGCCGTTCGTCGCGTCCGTCGAGCTCGACACGAGCTACGACCTGATCGAGGAGCTCGTGCCCATCCACGCCTGACGTGCGGCCGGCGGCCGGTATCCTCTGCGCACTGCAATCGACCTAAAGAGGCCGCGCCACATGTCGGAAACGCCTGATCGAAACCTCGCGCTGGAGCTGGTGCGCGTCACCGAGGCGGCCGCGCTGGCCGCCGCACGCTGGGTCGGCGGTGGGGACAAGAACGGGGCCGATGGCGCGGCGGTGGACGCCATGCGCCACATGCTGGCCACCGTCGAGATGGACGGCGTCGTGATCATCGGCGAGGGCGAGAAGGACGAGGCGCCGATGCTGTTCAACGGCGAGCACATCGGCACCGGGCAGGGCGTGGAGGTAGACATCGCCGTCGATCCGCTGGAGGGCACCGAGCTGTGCGCCAAGGGACAGCCCAACGCTCTGGCCGTGGTGGCCGCGTCGGAGCGGGGCACGATGTTCGACCCCGGCCCCTGCGTGTACATGGAGAAGCTGGCCTGCGGTCCCGACGTGCCGGAGGAGCTCGACATCGACGCCCCGATCGAGGAGACGCTCGAGACGGTGGCGCGGGCCAAGCACGTGCGGCCGCGTGACCTGATGGTGGTGATCCTCGACCGGCCCCGCCACGACGAGATGGTCAAGCGAATCCGGGCGGTGGGCACGCGGATCAAGTTCATCCCCCACGGCGACGTGTCGGGAGCGCTGATGGCGGCCAGCCCGGACACCGGTGTCGACCTGCTGTGGGGCATCGGCGGCACCCCCGAGGGCGTGCTCTCGGCGGCGGCGTTCAAGTGCCTGGGCGGGCAGTTCCAGGGCAAGCTGTGGCCGCGCGACGACGACGAGCGGCGGGCGGCAGTCGAGGCCGGCTATGACCTCGACCGGGTGCTGCTGCTCGACGACCTGGTGCGCGGCGACAACACCTTCTTCGCGGCCACCGGCGTCACCGACGGCGAGCTGCTGCGCGGCGTCCGCTACGGCCGCGAGGGCGCCCGCACCCAGTCGCTGGTCATGCGCTCACGGTCGGGTACGGTGCGCACGCTGCAGGCCACACACAGCATGGACAAGCTGGCCGAGGTCGCCGGGGCCCGCTACCAGTAGCGGTGGTGAACACCGGTGTCTGACACCGTTGTTCACCCACCACCGGCCGCAGCACTCAGGTCGGCGGCGGTGGCCGAGGTGAGGTCGAACAGGGCTTGCGTGGCCAGCTCGACGATCTTGCCGCGGCCGCCGGCGTTCAGGCATATCCGCTCGAATCCGAGCGCCGACTCGTCGACGAACACCCGCAGCGGCCGGCGTGAGCCCAGCGGGCTGATGCCGCCCAGCTGGTAGCCGGTGGCCCGCTCGGCGTCCCTGGGCGGCGCCATCTGGGCGTGCTTGGCGCCGGCGGCGGCGGCCAGCTTCTTCAGCGACAGCTCGGAGGTCGCCGGCAAGAGCGCGAACACCAGCTCCTCGTCGGCGCGGGCGACCAGGCTCTTGAACATCCGCTCCGGCTCGATGCCCAGCTGCTCGGCGGCCTCGCCCGCCGCCGGCCCCTGGCCGGTGTAGCGGTACTCGTGGAGGTGGTGGTCGACGCCGGCCTTCCGCAGCTGGCTGGTTCCTCTCGTCTCGGCCACCGGTAATATCCCCTCACCTGTTGTTCGCCAAGGAGCCCCCGTGCGACGAGAGTACACGCCTGAGTACGAGTCCTTCCGAGACGACGCGCTGGCCGTCCTGAACGGCGCCGCGGTCGTGGTCGCGGTGACCGGCTTCTGGTCGAAGCCGCTGTACATGGGACCGATCGCGCTCGCAGTGGCGCTGCTCGGGTTCATCCTGTCGCCCCGCGCCAAGGGCGGCACGATCATCGCCGTCATCCTGATCACCCTGGCCGCCGTCCTGTCCCGGTGGCTGATGGGCTACCCGATCGCCTGACCGGCGGTCAGGCGCTGCGGTCGGGCGGTAACAGCTCCAGTCCGCTGGCGACCCGGCGGGCGCCGTCGACCGCGTAGACGACGTCGACCGAGTGCCGCTTGTCGTAGCGGCCCCAGAACATCAGCCGCGCGTAGGTGCGGGCGCTGTGACGTTCGGGCGGAACCAGCTCCTCGGCGAACACCAGCCGCCCGCCGGCCACCTCGTAGTGCTCTCCCTCCACCTGCTCGATGCCGTTCACGAACACCTGGAACGGCCGGGTGACATCGGGCGGCAGCTGGGCGCGTGAGCCGTTCACAATCGCTCGATAGCCGCGGCGGCTGGGCGGTTTCGGCGGCCTTCCGGTACCGTGTCTGACATGGCTGACACCGATCCGTATTCTGCCCGCGACACGCTCTCCTCGGGGGAGGTCTTCCACCGGATCGACCGGGTGGCCGATCCCGCCAAGCTGCCGTACACGGTGTGCGTGCTGCTCGAGAACCTGCTGCGGCGGGTTGGCGACGGCCACGTCACCGAAGATGATGTGGCGGCGCTGGCGGCCTGGCCGGAGGAGCGGCCGGCCGCGCTGCCGTTCATGCCCGCCCGCGTGATCATGCAGGACCTGACCGGCGTCCCGGCCGTGGTCGACCTGGCCGCTATGCGCGCGGCCGTCGCCCGCCGGGGAGGCGCCGCCGCCCGGGTCGATCCGCTGGTGCCGGTGGATCTGGTAATCGACCACTCGGTGCAGGTCGACGCCTTCGGCTCCGATCGCGCCTACCAGGCCAACATCGACCGCGAGTTCGAGCGAAACGGCGAGCGCTACGCCCTGCTGCGGTGGGCGCAGAAGGCGTTCCAGAACTTCCGCGTTGTGCCCCCCGGCATGGGCATCGTCCACCAGGTCAACCTCGAGTACCTGGGCCAGGTGGTGGTCGTCCGCGACGGCGTCGCGATGCCCGACACACTGGTCGGCACCGATTCCCACACGACCATGATCAACGCCCTCGGGGTGCTGGGGTGGGGGGTCGGCGGCATCGAGGCCGAGGCGGCGATGCTGGGCCAGCCGCTCTACCTCACGCATCCCCGGGTGCTGGGCGTCCACGTTATCGGCGACCTGCTCCCCGGCGTCACGGCCACCGATCTGGTGCTGACGATCACCGAGCGGCTGCGCGCGCACGGCGTGGTCGGAAGCTTCGTCGAGTTCTCCGGGCCCGGCCTGTCGGGGCTGACGGTGGCCGACCGGGCGACGATCTCGAACATGTCGCCGGAGTTCGGCTCCACGGCCGCCATCTTCCCGGTCGACGAGCGGACGCTGGGCTATCTGCGCGAGACCGGCCGTGCGGAGGAGCTGATCGGGCTGGTCGAGCGCTACACCAAGGAGCAGGGGCTGTTCCGCTCCGGCGACGAGCCCCTTCCGGCGTACACCGAGACGCTCGACTTCGATCTGTCGGAGGTCGAGCCGAGCCTTGCCGGCCCCCGCCGGCCGCAGGATCGGGTGTCGCTGCCCGGCGTCCCCGCCAGCTTCGCCGAGGCCTTTGGTGTCGAGCATGGCAACGGCACCCGGCTGGGCGACGGGTCGGTGGCCATTGCCGCAATCACCAGCTGCACGAACACGTCCAACCCGGCGCTGATGATCGCGGCCGGGCTGCTGGCCAAGAAGGCGGTCGAGAAGGGCCTCGAGACCAAGCCCTGGGTGAAGACCAGCCTGGCGCCCGGCTCGCGGGTCGTGTCCGACTACCTGGAGCGGGCGGGGCTGACCAGCTACCTCGACCAGCTGCGGTTCAACCTGGTCGGCTTCGGCTGCACGACCTGCATCGGCAACAGCGGCCCGCTGCCGGAGGAGGTCGCCGGCGAGATCGCGGAGCGCGACCTGTCGGTGGCGGCGGTGCTGTCGGGCAACCGCAACTTCGAGGCCCGGATCCATCCCCAGGTGCGGGCCAACTACCTGGCGTCGCCGCCGCTGGTGGTGGCCTACGCGCTGGCCGGCACCGTGAACGGCGACCTCAGCAGCGAACCGCTGGGCTCGGGCGATGACGGCCAGCCGGTGTATCTGCGAGACGTCTGGCCGACCGCCGACGAGGTGGCCGCCGCGATGCGCGACGCCCTGGGAGCCGACCTGTTCGAGACCCAGTACGGCCGGATCTTCGACGGCGACGACCGCTGGCGCGACCTGCCCGTGCCCGAGGGTGAGCTGTTCGCCTGGGACGAGGGATCGACCTACGTCCGCGAGGCAAGTTTCTTCGAGCGCGAGCCCGACCTCAGCGACATCGTCGATGCCCGCGTGCTGGCGCTGCTGGGCGACTCGGTGACGACCGACCACATCTCGCCCGCCGGCGCCATCCCCGCCGCCACGCCCGCCGGCCGCTACCTGATCGAGCATGGCGTGGAGCCCCGCGAGTTCAACAGCTACGGCGCCCGCCGCGGCAACCACGAGGTGATGGTGCGCGGCACCTTCGCCAACATCCGGCTCCGCAACCGGCTGGTCGAGGGCGTCGAGGGTGGCTACACGCAGCACCTCCCCGACGGCGAGCAGATGAGCATCTACGACGCGTCGATGCGCTACCAGGCCGACGGCGTGCCGCTGGTGGTGATCGCCGGCAAGGAGTACGGGTCGGGCAGCTCGCGCGACTGGGCGGCGAAGGGCACGGCGCTGCTGGGTGTCCGCGCCGTCCTGACCGAGAGCTTCGAGCGGATCCACCGCTCGAACCTGGTCGCCCTGGGCGTGCTGCCGCTGCAGTTCCGGCCCGGCGAGTCGGCCGAGTCGTTGGGCCTGACCGGCCGGGAGACCTACACCATCCGCGGGCTGGACGCGATCGGCGTCGGCGACGAGGTCACCGTCGACGTCGACGGCGGCGAGCGCTCCTTCACCGCCCTGGCCCGGCTGGACGCCGACGCCGACGTGCGCGTCTACCGCCGGGGCGGCCTACTGCAGATGATGGTCGCCCAGCTCGCCGAGCACTGAGCACCGCCGACGGTGAACACAGGTCTCAGACACCTGTGTTCACCCGGGCCGGCGTGACGGCAAACGTTGCGACCGACGGCACACTCGCGGTTTCGCCGTGACATGTCGATTCGCCCGATTTGCGGGTAAAACGGCGGTCAGCCAAATGACATTCGCTCGAACCGCCAAGTGGCCGGCCGATCGCGGCAGGTCGAGCCGTGACGCCGCGAATAGGTGAACAGAAGTGTCAGACACCTGTGTTGACCGGTGCAGTGGTGGCGGGTGGAGAGTCCGCGGGTGGGCCGGGCGCCGGTAGGCTTCGCGTGTGACCCTGCTGGCCGATCTGGAGCGTGCCGTGGGGGCGGCGAACCTGATCGTCGACCCGACGGCGCTGCGCACGTACGAGACGGATGGGTTGGCGACTCACCGGGCGGTGCCGCTGGCGGTGGTGCTGCCGACCGACACCTCGCAGGTGGCGGCGGCGGTGGCGGTCTGCGCGCGGCTGAGCGTGCCGTTCGTCGCGCGCGGCGCGGGGACGGGTCTCTCGGGGGGCGCGGTGCCGGTGGCGGAGGGGATCGTGATCGGCCTCTCGCGGATGCGGAGCATCCTCGAGGTCGACGTGCCCAACCGACGGGTGCGGCTGCAGCCGGGGGTGACCAACCTCGACGTGTCGCGAGCCGTGGCGCCGCACGGGCTGTACTACGCGCCCGACCCGTCGAGCCAGCAGGTGTGCACGATCGGCGGCAACGTGGCCGAGAACTCGGGCGGCGCCCACTGCCTCAAGTACGGCTTCACCACCAACCACGTGCTGGGGGTCGAGATGGTGCTGGCGGACGGCCAGGTGACCCGGCTGGACGCGTGGGGCGCGCTCGACCTGCTGGGAGCGGTGGTCGGCTCGGAGGGGACGCTGGGCGTGGTCACCGAGGCGACCGTGCGTGTGCTGCCCACGCCCGAGCGGGTGGAGACGCTGCTGGCCGATTTCGTCTCGACGGACTCGGCGGGGGAGGCGGTGTCGACGATCATCGCGGCCGGCGTGATCCCGGCGGCGATCGAGATGATGGACGGCCTCAGCGTGCGGGCGGCCGAGGAGGCGCTGAACGTCGGCCTGCCGGTGGATGCCGCGGCCATCCTCCTGGTCGAGCTGGACGGGCCGGCGGTCGAGGTCGAGATCGCCGTCGAGGAGGCCGCCGCCCTGTGCAGCAAGGCCGGGGCGCGCACCGTCCGCCGGGCGGCGAACGAGGCGCAGCGGGCCGGGTTCTGGCGGGGCCGCAAGGCCGCCTTCCCGGCGATGGGCCGGCTCAGCCCCGACTACTACGTGCAGGACGGCGTCGTGCCGCGCACCCGGCTGCCCGAGACGCTGCGCAGGATCGACGAGCTGTCCCGCCGGCACGGCCTGCGGGTGGCCAACGTGTTCCACGCCGGCGACGGCAACCTGCACCCGCTGGTGCTCTACGACGCGGCCAAGGGCGAGAGCGGCCGGGCCGAGCAGCTGGCCTCGGAGATCCTGCTGGCCTGTCTCGACGCCGGCGGATCGCTGACCGGCGAGCACGGAGTCGGCCTCGACAAGGCCCGCCACATGCCGCGCATGTTCTCGGAGACCGACCTGGAGACGATGCACCGCCTGCGCTGCGGGTTCGACCCCTCCGGCCTCTGCAACCCCGGCAAGGTGTTCCCGACCCCGAGACTGTGCGGCGAGGTGCCCGGGCCGTACCGCGAGCACCCGCTGGAGCGGGCCGGACTGGCCGAGCGATGGTGATCGAGCACATCGCCGGCGACCTCACCTGCACGGTCGAGGCGCCGACGCCGCTGGCCGAGCTCCAGCAGACGCTGGGCCGGGAGGGTCAAATGCTTGCGCTCGACCCGCCCGACGATGGCGGCCTGACCGTCGGCGAGACGTTCGACCGGGCGCTGTTCGGGCCCCGCGCCCACCGCTACGGCCTGCCCCGCGACCTGATCCTGGGCGTCCGCGTACGGCTGCCGGACGGCACCGTCGCCCGGGGCGGCGGCAAGGTCGTCAAGAACGTCGCCGGCTACGACCTGCCGAAGCTGCTGACCGGGGCGCACGGGCGGCTGGGAGAGCTGCTCGATCTCACCCTTCGGCTGCATCCGCTGCCCCGGGGGACGGCCACCGTGATCGCGCCGCTCCAGGACCCGGTGCCGCTGGAGCGGCTGATGCCGGCCTGTGTCGACACCGACGGCGAGCGGCTGATGGTGCGCTTCGAGAGCCCGGCCGCCGCCGCTCTGGCGGAGCAGGCCGCCGGCCTGCTGGAGGAGCCGGAGACGGTCGGCGACGACGAGGCGCTGTGGGAGGCCCATCGCGCGCGCCAGGCGGGACTCCACCTGCACCGCTGCCTGCCGGCCTCCGCGCCGCAGGAGCTCGCCCGCCTGTCGGGCTGGGGCGTAACCCGAATCACCGGCCGCTTTGCGCGGGGCTGGCTGTTCGCCGACGTGCCGGCGCCGGCCAGGGAGGTCACCGCGCTCGAGCAGCGGGTGCTGGAGCGGCTGGGCGTATGAGCGAGCCGACCCGGGAGCTGCTCGACGCCTGCGTGCACTGCGGTTTCTGCCTCCCGGCCTGCCCGACCTACCAGCTGTGGGGCGAGGAGATGGACTCGCCGCGGGGCAGGATCCATCTGATGTCGCTGCTGGATGAGGGCGAGATCGGGTTCGATGCCACCGCGGCCGTGCACATCGACCGCTGCCTGGGCTGCCTGGCCTGCGTCACCGCCTGCCCCAGCGGCGTCCGCTACGACGTGCTGATCGAGCGCACGCGGGCGGCCCGCCGCCGCCAGGCGCCGCGCGGCCTGCGCGCCCGGCTGGTCGATCGCGCCGTGTTCGCGCTGTTCCCGCACCCCCGCCGCCTGCGGGCGATCTCCTGGCCGCTGGCGCTGGGCATCCGGCCGCTGGCGCTGGCCCCCCGCGTCTCGGCCGCCGACTTGCGGGCGGCGCCCAGTCCGCACACCCCGGCGGTGGGCACCTGGCGGGCCAGCGCCGCGCTGCTCTCCGGCTGCGTGCAGCGGGTCTACTTCGGCCGCGTCAACCGGGCCGCCGTCGCGGCGCTGGCGGCCGCGGGCTGCGAGGTCGACGTGCCCGCCGGCCAGGGCTGCTGCGGCGCCCTCGCCCTGCATGCCGGGCGCGAGGACGAGGCCCGCCGCCGGGCCCGGGCGACGATCGCGTCCTTCCCGGGCGACCGGCCGGTGGTGGTCACCGCCGCCGGCTGCGGTTCGGCGATGAAGAGCTACGGCGAGCTGCTGGGCACCGACGAGGCGTGGCGGTTCTCAAGCAGGGTGCGCGACGTCACCGAGCTCCTGGCCGAGCTGGGCGCCGTCGCCGCGGCGGACGTGCCGCACCGCCCGCTGCGCGTCGTCTACCAGGACGCCTGCCACCTGCGCCACGCCCAAGCGGTGCAGGCACAGCCGCGCGAGGTGCTGGCGGCCGTCCCCGGCCTGGAGCTGATCGAGATCGACGAGCCCGACATGTGCTGCGGGTCGGCCGGCATCTACAACCTCACCCAGCCCAGGGCAGCCCGCGACCTCGGTGATCGCAAGGCCCGCGCCATCCTGCGTGCCGAGCCCGACGTGGTGGCCACGGCCAACCCCGGCTGCGCGCTCCAGCTGGCAGCGGCCTTCCGGCGATCGGGCCGGCGTGACCTGGCGGTCGTGCACCCCGTGCAGCTACTGGGCTACTCGTAGTTTCCGAGCAGGAAGGCGATGGCGGCGAACACGAGCGCGACCGCCACGCCGATCCATTCGCCGGGCACGCCGCTCAGGCCGGCCACTGCGAGCACGGTGACAAGGGAGGTGAGGACGCCTCCGCCGATCACCCACATTGCCAGCTTTCCGCCGCTCATCTCCATCGACCTGCGGACGATACCAAAGCGCTCCTCATCCCAGATCAGCGTACCGGCGGCCGCCGAACGCGGCGGCCAGCGCGTCGTCGCTGCCGTCCGCCACCTCGGCCACAACCTCGATCGCACTCTCCAGTTCGACCTGGTCGAGGTCATCGCCCAGGATCACGTGCTCGAACCACACCTCCCGCCGGGTGGGCATGTAGGAGAAGCTGCCGAATGGGCTCTCGGCGGCCAGTTCCACCAGCCGCACCGCCAGCTCGTCGGACAGGTCGACGTCGGACAGCACGGGCGATGATGCGCGCACCGCGGTCGAGTCCTCGAGCACGGGCAGTACGTCGACAAACACCCGGGCGCTGCCGAAGGCGCCGTGAAAGCCCCAGTCCGGATCGTGCTGGAAGTCGCCGAACCGCTGGGCGAGGAAGCGGCGCACCCGCTCGGTGGTCATGCGGACATGGTCGGCGGCGTCGCGGCGGAGGGCGGCAGGTGTCTCGGGCGCGGGCGGGGGT
>DATLLX010000058.1:0-5491 GCA_035537595.1 Gaiellales bacterium
TCGCCGTCGACCAGCCCGCTGGCTCCCACAAGCATCAGATCCTCGCCCTCGGCGCGCAGCACCGCTCCGCCCACGGCCCTCAGGGTCGAGGTCACGGCATGCGCGGCGGCCGCGAACAACGGGTCGGCGTCCAGCCCCTCCAGCGCCTGGAGACCAAGGTCGGCGATCGCCCGCTGGCGCTGCGCCTGCCGCTCGCTGGCCTGGGCGACGAGCCGGCGGTCGGTGGTGTCGACGATCACCCCCTGCACCATCCTGGGCTTGCCGGAGCCGTCGAGGATCGGCCGGGCCAGATCGTGCACCCAGCGGACCTCGCCACCGGGGAGGACGACCCGGTACTCGGCGTCGAACTCCCCGCCCTCGGCCAGCATCTGCCGGAACCGGGCATCGGTGGTTGTCAAGTCGTCCGGGTGGATCGCCGACAGCCAGGCTTCATAGCCATGTTCCATCCAGCGGCGGGGGTCAACGCCCAGCATCTCCTCGACCTGGGGGCTGACGTAGATGCTTGCGCCGTCCAGCGCGTCCAGGTAGGTGACCACCGGGATCTGCTCGACCAGGCTCTGGTAGCGGGCCTGCGTCTCGCGCAGCCGGTCGGCGGTCTCGACCAGGTCGGTGACGTCGAACGTGATCCCGTGCCAGTTCTGCCCCGACAGCGGCGCGGTGGTGTCGCGGATCCAGATCACTCGGCCGTCGCGACCCACCAGTCGGTACTCCATCGAGAACGGCCGGCGCTCCGCGAAGCATTCCTCCCAGGTGCTGAGAACCAGGTCGATGTCGTCGGGATGGACGGTCTCCTTCCAGTCCCGCTGCGGGTCGTTCCACTCCTCGGCCGTCATCCCCAGAAGCTCCGGGAAACCGCCCATGTTGATGGCCGTATTCCGCTCCAGGTCGTGCTGGATGTAGACCAGAGCCGGGACATGCTCGAGCAGCGCCCGGCGGCTCTCCTCGGACGCCCGCAGCTCCTCCGCGGCCTCGACCCGCTCGGTGACATCCATGATCGCGCCGTGCCATACGGGCTGCGACTCGCCCGGATGCACCTCGGGCACGGCCGTGTCACGTACCCAGGTCACCCGCTCCCCGGCGCCGATCATGCGGTACTCGTTGTCGTAGTAGAGGTGATTCATCTGCGCGTGGCGCCAGACATCCGCCACCCGCTCGCGATCGTCCGGGTGCACGTGCTCCAGCCAGTGCCGGTGGGCGTCCCGCTCCAGCTCCTCCTTCGACAGTCCCAGCCGCTCGACCAGCGAGCTGGGGTTGGGCACCCGCGTCTGCCCCTGCTCGTCGACCTGGTAGACGAGCACCGGCAGGGCCTCCACCAGCAGCCGTGCGCGGGCCTCCTCCTCCCGCACCGCTCGCGCCATGCGATCGCTCTCGATCACGACCTTGGCCAGCCGGGCGAGCTCGAGCGCACGCTCGAGATCGATATCGCTTACCGGCGTCTCGGGATCGACGTAGAGGCATTCCAGCACCCAGCGCCGCGATGCGGACGCCTCGATGTGCACGTACACCTCCTGGGCGATCCCGACCCGCCGCATGTAGGCGGCGACCAGCGGCGCCAGCTGGGGGTCGTCCCGCCACTGCACCATCGGCTTCATCAGAGGCAATGCCGCCTCGAGATCATCGGTATCGCCGTAGTAGTCGGAGATCGGGAACGGCACACCCACCGCACTGGCCTCCGGCGAGCTCAGCGTGCCCACCGTGGCGACGATGGTCGTCGTCCCCGCCTCGTCGTCCCACTCCGCGATCAGTGCCTGATCGGCCCCGAGCAGTTCCCGAGCATGTTCAAGCACCGCGTTCAGCAGGCTCGACGAGGAACGGCCTCCACCTTCCACCGTCGTAGTATGGCGTGCCGGTCAGCGGTTGCGATAGGAGGAGAGCAGCTCCGCCTCGCGTTCGCGGCTGAGCTTGAACCCCCAGCGCGCGACCTCGCCGTCGTCCTGACGATGCCAGGCGAGGGTGTCGCGCACCGTGTCAGCCACCGGCCGGTGCCGCAGCCCGGCGGCGCGCGCCCGATCGCCCGAGATCTGCTCGAACCCGATCATCGACGGGTCGCCGCCCAGGTACAGCGGCAGGTCGCTCCACGGCTCGACCTCCTGGTCGGCCAGAAAGGCGTCGTCGACCCAGCACAGCTCGGTGTCCGGTGGGGCCAGCTCGCGCACGCAGGTGTCCAGCAGCTCACCCAGGGTCGCCGGCTGGGCGGGGCCGACGGCGTTCACCACGCCCGTCGAGCGATGCTCGGCCTGGTCGACCACAAAGGCGGCGAGATCGCGGACGTCGATCCACTGGGCCGGTGCCGACGGGTCGCCCGGGGCCAGCACCCGACCGCCACCGGCGATCCGCACCGGCCAGTAGGTGAAGCGGTCGGTGGGGTCGTCCGGCCCGACGATCAGCCCCGGCCTGATGACCAGCGCCCGGCCGGGCAGAGCCTCCTCCACCGCACGCTCGCACAGCGCCTTCAGCGGCCCGTAGGTGTGCTCGTCGATCTGCTCCACCGTCTCGTCCTCGATGGTGGCGACCGCCGCGCTCTCGTCGACACCCGGCCGGCTGTAGTCGGGATACACCGAGACGCTGGAGATGAACACGTAGCGCTCGACAGCGGCGGCCAGCAGCCGGGCCGAGTCGGCGACCACGCGGGGCAGGTACCCCGAGCAGTCGACCACCACGTCCCAGGAGCCGCCCCGCAGCGCATCCAGCCCGCCGTCGCGGTCGCCGGTCAGGTGCTCGGCTGCAGGGAACAGCCCGGGACGCGTGCGGCCGCGCGTGAACAGCGTCAGCTGGTGCCCCCGCTCGAGAGCCTCAGCGGCGATGTGGCGGCCCAGGAACTGGGTGCCGCCCAGCACCAGCAGCTTCACGCAGTCGCCTTCTCGATGGCCAGCTCGGTTCCCGGCTCGAGCGCCACCGCCAGGGTCTCGGCGGCGATGTGCTCGCCGTGCATCTCGAACGCCCGGGTGACGTCGCCGTCGGTGCGCGGGTACACGATCCTGATCCGGTCGGTGATGTCGAGCCCGGCGTCCTGCCGCATCACCTGGATCTGGCGGATGACATCACGGACAACGCCCTCCAGCGCCAGCTCCGGGGTGATCTCGGTGTCCAGGGCAACGGCGAAGCCCTCGCCGTCGAGCACCGCGAACCCCTCCCGGGCCTTGGTGTGCAGCTCGTACTCGTCCGGCTCGAGCACCCACTCGCCGACGTGCACCCGCCCGTCCTCGATCCGGAAGTCGCCCTCCCGCAGAAGGCCCCGGATCATGCCCAGGTCACGGCCGTGCTTGGGGCCCAGCACCTTGAGCAGCGGCATCACGTCGGCCTGCGCGAACTCCTCGGCGGAGGTGGCCAGCCGCACGGCCTTGACCGAAAGCTCGCCGGCGATCAGATCGGCGTGGCGCGCGACCTGGTCGCGGCGGGCCGGGTCGTCGGTGGCCACGATCACCTCGGCCAGCGGCTGGCGAAGCCGGATGCCGGCGCCCGACCGCGCCTCCCGGCCGATCCCGACCACCGCACGCACGCTCTCCATCTCGGCCAGCAGCCCGGCGTCGTCGAGCATCGGATGCACCGCCGGATACCCGGCCAAGTGCACGCTCTCGGGCGCTCCGGGGCAGCCGGCGCGAACCAGGTTCTGCCAGATCTCGTCGGCCAGGAAGGGCATCGCCGGGGCAACGCAGCGAAGCAGCTGGCACAGCGAGTACCAGAGCGTGTCGTAGGCCGCCCGCTTGTCGGCCTCGTCTCCCGAGCGCCAGAACCGCTGCCGCGACAGCCGCACGTACCAGTTGGACAGGTCGTCGACGTACGCCTCCACCGCCCGCACCAGCCGCGGCGAGTCGTAGGCGTCCAGCGCCGCCCGGCATTCGGCCACCAGCCTCTGCGTCAGCGCCAGCGACCAGCGATCGAGCGGCCGCAGGCCGTCGGGGTCGGGGCCACGGGTCAGCAGCTCGGTGCTGGGCTCGTAGCCGTCGATCGAGGCGTAGGTGATGAAGAAGGCGTAGGTGTTCCACAGCGTCAGCAGCCGGCGCTTGACCTGCTCAGCCGGCCCGTAGCCGAAGTTGAGGTTCTGGGCCGGGTTCTGGCCGGCGTACATCCAGCGCATCACGTCGGCGCCCATCGACTCCACCGCGTCGTCGAACCAGATCGCGTTGCCCCATGATTTGTGCATCGGGCGGCCGGTCTCGTCGTTGACCTTCTCGTGGGTCAGCACCCGCCGGTAGGGCGAGCGGCCCTCCAGCGCCACGCTCATGAACAGCATCGAGTAGAACCAGAGCCGGATCTGCTCGCGCATCTCCGACACCCAGTCGGCCGGGAACCAGAGCTCCCACTCGTCGTGCGAGGGAAGGTCGGCCCTGGTCACACCCTCGCCGGCGCCGGTGGCGTAGCCCGCGGGGATCCGCTGGGGGTTGTGCCAGCCGAGCGTCGAGAACGGCACGATGCCGGCGTCCAGCCAGCAGTCGCCGACGTCCGGCAGCCGGTGCGCCTCCTTGCCGCACTCACCGCAGCCGATCACCACCTCGTCGATCCAGGGACGGTGCAGCTCGCTGACCTTGTCCATGCCACGCAGCGCCATCTCGGCCAGCTCGTCCTGCGACCCGACCACGGTCATGTGCCCGTCGTCGCAGAAGTAGAACGGCAGCGGCAGGCCCCAGTAGCGCTTGCGGCTGATGCACCAGTCGCCCATGTTGCGCAGCCAGTCCTCCATCCGCTTGCCGTACTGCGGCGGGCTCCACTCCACCCCGCGGGCGGCCGTGATCATCGGCTCGCGGATCTCGTCGCAGCGGATGAACCACTCGTCGACCAGCCGGTAGATCAGCTCGGTTCCGCACCGCCAGCAGACGGGATAGCGGTGGGTGATCTCGCCCGCCTCGACCATCCGGCCGCGCTGCCCCAGGTCCTCGACGATCTGCTGGGCGGCGTCGGCGGTGTGGTTTCCGTGCAGCCAGCCGAAGCCTTCGTAGAACGCGCCCGACTCGTCGACGGGCACGATCGTGGCCAGCCCCTCGCGCTGACCCAGCTCGAAGTCCTCGGCGCCGCAGCCCGGCGCGATGTGGACGATCCCGGTGCCCTCCTCCATCGAGACGTCGTCCCAGGCGACCACCCGATGCTCGACGCCCTCCAGGGCGGGAAGCTCGTCGAACGGCCCGCTGTAGCGCAGGCCGACCAGCTCGGCGCCCTTGATCGTGCCCAGCACGGTGCCCCTGACCGGCACGTCCTTCAGCCGCGGCTCCGCCACGTAGGCGGTCCCTGACGCGGTCTCGACCCGGGCGTAGTCGGCGTCCGGGCGCACCGCGGCGGCCACGTTCGCGGGCAGCGTCCAGGGCGTCGTCGTCCAGACCACCAGGTATTCGCGGTCGCGGCCTTCGAGCGGCAGGCGGACGAACAACGAGGGATGCCCGATCTCGCGATAGGAGTCGATCAGCTCGTGCTGGGAGAGCGAGGTGCCGCAGCGCGGGCACCACCGCATCGAGCGATGGCCCTTGTACAGCCAGCCGCGATCGTGGCACTCCTTGAG
>DATLLX010000059.1:0-14123 GCA_035537595.1 Gaiellales bacterium
TGTGCGTTCTCCATGATCGCGCGGGCCTCGGCATCCGGCTCCAGCGCCAGCCGCTGCTGGTACCAGCCGATGGCCTCAGCCTCCTCGGTCAGCGACGCGATCATCCGGGCGAACGTGCGCTCCTCCGCGCCGAGCTCGGCGGGCGGCTCGTGATACTGGTCGAATCCCATTGCCATTCCCTTCGCCGGTGGGTGGACGCCGGATTCTGCCAGGCGGCCGGGCGGTGAAGCCCCGGGGCGCGGGTGACTATGCTCCACCGGATGCACCGCCGCTACCACGTCCAGACGTTCGGCTGTCAGATGAACGTCCACGACTCGGAGCGGATGAAGGGGCTGCTGGAGTCGCTGGGCCTCGGCGAGGCGGCCGACCCTGCCGACGCCGACGTGCTGGTCTTCAACACCTGCACGATCCGCGAGAAGGCGGACGACCGGTTCGTCGCCCACCTGATGGAGGCCCGGGCCGCCAAGCAGCGCGATCCCGAGAAGGCGATCGTGGTCGGTGGCTGCTGGTCGGAGTCGATGAAGGACGAGCTGTTCGAGATCTATCCGTTCGTCGACCTGGCGTTCGGGCCCGGCCACATCTCCAAGCTGGCGGAGTTCATCGGGGCCGGCGGCGATGTGGCCCGCGGCCACTTCTCGACGTTCGACGAGTTCTCCGGTCACCTGCCGCTGAAGCGGGAGCGTCCCCACCAGGCGTGGCTGCAGATCTCCCAGGGCTGCAACTCGAAGTGCTCGTACTGCATCGTCCCCGCCGTGCGCGGCCGGGAGCAGAGCCGGCGGGCCGCCGACCTGATCGCGGAGGCGACGTCACTGGCGGCGGAAGGCGTGGTCGAGCTGACGCTTCTCGGCCAGAACGTGAACTCGTGGGGCCGCGACTTGCCGCCCGACGAGCGGATCGGGTTCGGCGGCCTGCTGCGGGCGTTGGACTCCGTGGAGGGCATCGAGCGGATCCGCTTCACCAGCCCACACCCCAAGGACATGCGCGACGACGTGATCTCGGCGATGGCCGAATGCCCGGCGGTCTGTGAGCACCTCCACCTGCCGCTGCAGTCGGGCTCGACCCGGATCCTGAAGGCGATGCGGCGCACGTACTCGCGTGAGCGCTATCTGGAGCTGGTCGGTCGGATCCGGGCTTCGGTGCCCGGGATCGCGCTGACCACCGACATCATCGTCGGCTTCCCCGGCGAGACCGAGCGCGACTTCACAGAGACGATGGAGGTGGTCGACCAGGTTGGCTACGACCACGCGTACACCTTTGTCTATTCGCCACGGCGGGGCACCGAGGCGGCGGCCATGGCCGGGCAGGTCGACGAGGCCACCAAGCGCGACCGGATCACGCGCCTGGTCGACCTCGTCCAGCACCATGCCTCGCGCCGGAACCGGGAGCTGGTGGGCACAGTGCAGGAGGTGCTGATCGAGGGCCCCAGCCGCACCGACGCGGCCGTGCTGCGCGGGCGCACCCGCGGCAACAAGACCGCCCTCGTCCGCGGCGACGCGGGGGCCGGGTCGCTGGTCGGGGTGCTGATCGAGGGGTCAACCTCGCAGACGCTGACCGGCAGGCTGGCGCCGGCCGCCGTCCCCGCCTAGCGATGGCTGCGGACGTGGTGGCCGTCTTCGGGCCGACCGCGTCGGGCAAGAGCGCCGCGGCGGTGGAGCTTGCGGAGCGGATCGGTGGCGAGATCGTCTCCTGCGACGCCATGCAGCTGTATCGGGGGCTCCCGATCCTCACCAACCAGCCGACGGACGCTGAGCTGGCCCGGGCTTCCCATCACCTGGTGGGCGTCTGGCCCCTGTGGCACGAGGGGTCGGTCGCGGAGTACGGCGAGATCGCCCACCGTGCCATCGACGAGGTGCTGGCGCGCCGCCGGGTGGCGGTGCTGTGCGGTGGCAGCGGCCTGTACCTGCGGGCCGCCGCCGGCCGGCTGGAGACCCCGCCGCCGGCGGCCCCCGGATCGCGGCAGCGGCTCGAGCAGCTGTACGACCGAGTGGGCCCGGGGCCTGCGCACGCGCTGCTGGCCGAGCGCGACCCCGGCGCCGCGCGGGCCGTGCACGCCAACGACCGCCGGCGGGTGGTGCGCGCGCTCGAGCTGGCCGAGGCGGGGGAGACCCTGGCCCCGGCGAGCTCCCAGCTGTGGGAGCACGAGCCGCGGCACCCGACGGTTGTGTTCGGGCTCGAGGTCGACCCCGACGTCGTCCGCCGCCGCATCGAGCTGCGCACGGCGGCCATGTTCGACCGCGGGGTTGAGGACGAGGTGCGGGCGGCGCTGGGCGGCCCGCTGTCGTCGACGGCTGCCCGGATCCATGGGCTGCAGGACGTCGCCGCGCTGCTTCGCGGGGAGATCGACCGGGACGAGGCTGCTCGCCGGCTGATCGTCCGCACCCGCCGGTACGCCAAGCGCCAGCGGGTGTGGATGCGCCGGCTGCCCGGGCTGGTGCCGGTCGGCTCCGCGGCAGAGATGGCGGAGCGGCTGTGAGGTCGGGCGAGGCGGATGCCGTCCGCCAGGCCCGCGACGCCGCCCTCTGGCTGGGTGTGGCGCTCGCCCCGCTGGCCGGAGTCGCGCTGCTGATGGGGGCGTTGACCGCAGACTTCGGGCTGTGGCTGAGGTGGCTGCTGGGCCCGGCGCTGGCCGCGCTGCTGCTGCTCTTGACACTGTGCTTCGCGCTGCTGGCCGCCGATCGCGTGTTCCGGCGGTTTCTGCGCGTGCATGCCAGCCCCGTCGGCCGGCTGGTGCTGATCGGCGGCTCGCTGGTCGCCGGGCTGCTGCTGGTCGCCGGGCTGCCGGCAACCTGGCCGGTGGTGATCGGCTTCGGCGTGGTCTGCCTGGTGCTGGGCGCGCTGGTCGTGGCCGGGGCTGCGCTCGACCTGTGAGGGCGGCTAACTCCGGCGCCGGCGCGGCGTCGTAGTTCATGTCAAGGGTCAGCCGGGAGGCGTCGTCGAGCATCGCCGCCTCCCGGTCTGAGCCCTGGGTATCCTCCGCGGCCATGCGTTTCGAGAAGTGGCACGGCATCGGCAACGCCTATCTGGTGATGGAGCAGGCCGACCTTCCGCTGGAGCTGACGGCGGCCCGCGTCGAGCGGATCTGCCATCCCGACATGGGGGCCGGCAGCGACGGCATCCTGGTGATCTCGGGGGACGGCGCCGCGGCCCGGGTGCGGATCCTGAACCCCGACGGCAGCGAGGCCGAGTTCTCGGGCAACGGCACCCGGATCGCGGCCGGCTACCTGCTCGGCCGCGACGGCGGGGACGAGGTGGCGATGGACACGCTGAAGGGACCGATCCGCGGCCTGCGCCGGGCCGACGGCACGATCACGATCGATGCCGGCCGCGCCTCGCTGGAGTCGGATGCCGACCACCGGCCGGCGGGCGGCGAGCCGCCGGCGGAGCGGTACCGGTTCGTCTCGGTGGGCAACCCGCACTGCGTGATCGAGGTCGACGATCCCGACCGGCTCGACCTGGCCGTTGCCGGCCCGCCGGTGGAGCGCCACCCCTGGTTCCCCAACCGGGCCAACGTCGAGTTCTACCGGCCGCTGGGCGGCAATCACATCCGCATGCGCGTGTGGGAGCGGGGGGCTGGGGAGACGCTGTCGTCCGGTTCCGGTTCGACGGCGGCCGCGGTTGCCGCGGTGGTCGACGGCCGGGCCGGCTCGCCCGTGACCGTGCACCTGGACGGGGGCACGCTGGTGATCGAGGTGGCCGACGACCTGGCCGTGACCCTGACCGGTCGTGTCGAGCAGATCCACCGGGGCACGTTCTCGGCCGACTTCCTACGCACACTGGAGGCGCTCTGATGCGATTCGCCGAGCGGGTGTCACAGCTTCCGCCCTACCTGTTCGCCGAGCTCGAGCGGAAGATCGCCGAGAAGCGGGAGGCGGGAGTCGACGTGATCTCGCTCGGCATCGGCGATCCCGACCTGCCCACCTTCCCCGCGGTGGTGGAGGAGGCACAGCGCCAGGTCGCCCTGCCCGACACCCACCGCTACCCGTCGAATCGGGGGCGCAGGGCGTTCCGGGAGGCGGTGGCGGCGTTCTACGACCGGCGGTTCGGCGTCGCGCTCGATCCCGAGACGGAGGTGCTGCCGCTGCTGGGCGGCAAGGAGGGCGTGGCGCACGTCTGCTGGTCGATGCTCGACCCCGGCGACGTCTGCCTGGCGGCCGACCCCGGCTACCCGGTCTACACCTCCGGCCCGCTGCTTGCCGGCGCCGAGCCGGTGCTGATGCCGCTGACCGCCGAGCACGCGTTCCAGCCCGACCTCGACGGGATCGCCGACGGTGTCCGCTCGCGGGCCAACCTGCTGTTCTGCAACTACCCGAACAACCCCACCGGGGCGGTGATCGAGGACGACTTCTTCGAGCGGCTGGCCCGGTTCGGCCTCGACAACGACATCCCGATCGTCCACGACAACGCCTATTCCGAGATCACCTTCGACGGATACGAGGCGGGCAGCTTCCTGGAGGCCCCGGGCGCGAAGGAGGCGGGCATCGAGATGTTCTCGCTGTCCAAGTCGTGGAACATGACCGGCTGGCGGGTGGGTGCCGCGGTTGGCAACGCCGGCATGATCGAGCAGCTGTGGAAGCTCAAGACCAACATCGACTCCGGCCTCTTCGACGCCGTTCAGATGGCCTCGATCAGGGCGCTGGCGGACGGCCGCGGCTTCGTCGCCGAGATGTGCGACACCTACCGCCGCCGCCGTGACCTGCTGGTGGAGGCGCTGGCTGCCGTCGGCATCGACGTGCCGCCGCCGCGGGGCACCATCTACGTCTGGGTGCCGGTGCCCGCCGGCCACACGTCGGTGTCGTTCACCGAGCTGGTGCTGGAGCAGGCGGGAGTGGTGGTGTCGCCCGGATCGTCGTACGGCCCCAACGGGGAGGGCTACGTGCGGATGTCGCTGACGCTGCCCGACGATCGCCTGCGGGAGGCTGTCGCCCGCATCGAGCAGCACCTGCGCGTCGGGTAGCGGCAACCGAGCCCAAAATCGCCGCCGGTACACTGCCTGAATGGCCCGTAACGGCGACAGCCCGGATCCGAACGCTCCCGAGCGAGCGGTGATCATCGCCAGCCTGCCTCACGGCGAGGACGGCTCGGAGCTGCTCCTCGAGATGGAGGAGCTGCTTCGCACCGCCCGCGTCGAGACGGTGGAGACGGTCATCCAGCACCGCGACTCGCCGCATCCCTCGACCTACCTCGGCCCGGGCAAGCTGCAGGAGGTCAAGGAGCTGGCCGGCCGCATCGGCGCGGAGGTGGTCGTGATCGACGACGAGCTGACGCCGCGCCAGCAGCGACGGCTGGAGGACGAGCTGCAGTCGCGCGTGGTCGACCGCACCGCGGTGATCCTCGACATCTTCGCCCAGCACGCGCACACGGCCGAGGGCAAGCTGCAGGTCGAGCTGGCGCAGCTGGACTACAACCTGCAGCGGATGCGGGGCATGTGGAAGCATCTCGAGCGGCTCGGTGGCGGCATCGGCACCCGCGGCCCCGGTGAGTCGCAGCTGGAGAGCGACCGGCGGATGGCTCGGCGGCGGATCGGCCTGGTCAAGGCACGGCTCCGCGATGTGGCCGCCCGCCGCGACGTCATGCGCGGCGAGCGGCGGCGCACGGAGGCGCCCACCGTTGCCCTTGCCGGATACACCAACGTCGGCAAGTCGACGCTCCTGAACGCGCTCACCGGCGCCGAGGTGAGCGTCAACGACCGCCTATTCGAGACGCTCGACCCGACCACCCGCGCCTTCCGCGAGGACGGCCGGTCGTACCTCGTCACCGACACGGTCGGCTTCATCCGAAAGCTTCCTCACCAGCTGGTCGACGCCTTCGCCTCGACGCTCGAGGAGACGCTGTCGGGCGACCTGCTGCTGCTGGTCGCCGACGCGTCGGCCTCCGAGGAGGAGCTGCAGGGACAGATGGCGGCGGTGCGCTCGGTGCTCGACGAGATCGCTGCCGAGGAGATCCCCCAGCTGCTGGTGCTGAACAAGATCGACAAGGTCGACGAGGTGGCGCGGCGGCGGCTGCGAAACCGGCACCCCGGAGCGGTGATGGTGTCGGCGCGGACGGGGGAGAACCTCGACGAGCTGAAGGCGCGAGTGGCGGAGTTCTTCGCCGACCGGTTCGTCGACATCGACCTGCTGCTGCCGCACGATCGCGGCGGCGAGCTGTCGGCTCTCTACGAAAGCGGCGCGCCGATCACCTCGCGCGAGGATCACGCCGACGGAGTGCTGGTCAGCGCCCGGCTGCCCCGCCGGCTGCTCTCCCGGTACGAGGAGTACCGCGCCGACGGGCGCTGAGCGGCTCGATGGAGATCGTCTTCACGCTCGACCACCCGCAGGCCCGGCTCCCCGTGCGGGCGCACGAGGGTGATGCCGGGCTCGACCTGCGAAGCGTCGAGCATGTGACGATCCCGCCCGGCGGCCGCAGCCTCGTCCGTACCGGACTTCGTGTTGCCATCCCGGACGGTTTCGCCGGGCTGGTTGTGCCCCGCTCGGGGCTGGCGCTGCGCCACGGCGTGACGGTGCTGAACGCGCCCGGGCTGATCGACGCCCCCTTCCGCGGCGAGCTGGGGGTGATCCTGCTGAACACCGACCGGGCGGCCGAGTTCACCGTTCGCGCCGGCGACCGCGTTGCCCAGCTTGTGATCGTCGAGCTGGGGTCGGTGACGCCGGTGGCGGCCGGCGAGCTCGACGTCACCGCGCGCGGTTCCGGCGGCTTCGGGTCGACCGGCGTCGACTGACGTTTCGGCGCGCGCCGGCAGTCGATAAGCTGGCGCCGTGCAGCGATTATTGGAGCCAGCGCGGCGCGGCCCGGCGGCCACGTGAGCGGATATCCCCGCGTACGCGTCGCCGCGCTCCTGCGCCGAGGCGATGCCGTGCTGCTGCTGCGGCAGGAGAAGCACGGCCAGGCCTACTGGCTGCTGCCGGGCGGCGGCGTGGAGGAGGGGGAGACGCTCGAGCGTGCGCTGCGCCGCGAGCTGCGGGAGGAGTGCGACATCGAGGATGTCCAGCTGGAGGGCCCGATCGCCATCGCCGAGTCGATCTCTCCGCCCGACCTGCGGCCCCGGAAGCATGTCATCCACGTCATCTTCCACGCCGTGGCCGGTGACTCGGTGTTCGAGCAGGTGACATCGTCGGACGACACCGTGCGCGGCCACCGGCTGCTGCACCCGGGGGAGATCGGCGGCATCTCGGTGCACCCGCCGATCCAGCGCTTCATCGAGCGGTGGCGGCCGGGCGACCCGTTCGTCCACCTGGGCGAGCTGTGGGCGCGCTGACATGCGGACCGCGCTGCTGAGCGACGTCCACGGCAACCTGGCGGCACTGCGGGCGGTGCTGGAGGAGGCCGAGCTGGAGCGTCCCGACCGCTACGCCTTCGGTGGCGACGCCGCGCTGTTCGGCCCGGAGCCGGCCGCCTGCGTGGACGTCCTGCGTGGCCTGGGCGACCGGCTGGTGGCGATCCGCGGCAACACCGACCGCTACATCGCCGAGCGCACCCGGCCCGACTGGGCGGCCTGGCCGGACGACGCCGCCACCTGGTCGCGCGATCGGCTGGGGGAGGAACGGATCGGCTGGCTGGAGGCGCTGCCGCCGACCGCCGTGCTGGCCGAGCACGGCTGCCTGCTCGTCCATGCCACCCCGTCCTCCGACGAGGACGTTGTCGTGCCCGACACTCCAGATGACGAGGCGGCGCTGCTGATCGGCGACGTCGACCAGCCGCGGATGCTCTACGGCCACGTGCACATCCAGCACCGGCGGCCGCTGGGCGCGGTCGAGCTGGTCAACCCGGGATCGGTCGGACTGCCGTTCGACGGTGACCGACGGGCCGCCTGGGCGCTGCTCGACGACGACCGGCTCGAGCTGCGGCGCACTGCCTATGACGCCGACGGCGTGATCGCAGCACTGCTGGCCGACCCCTACCCGGGTGTCGAGACCGCCATCCGCCGGCTGCGCGACGCCGCGTCCTGACTCCGGCGGCCGAACCGGGTACCCAACCCGGTTCGAAACCGGGTTGGGTACCCGGTTCATCCCGGCCGGGAGCGGCCGTGGGAGCGGAATCCGGGCCGCGGCGGGGGTCGGGGAACCCGGTTCGAATACGGCGATCGTTGCGAAGTCGGCGCGGACGCCGATCGGATGCCTGACGGGTTCGGGGCGGACCGGCTACCTGGCGGCCAGCGCCTCGGCCACCCGCTGGGCCTCGCGTTCGAGCGTGTCGTCGAGCGGCTCCAGCTCGACGTGGCCCTTGCGATGCTCGAGCGCGGTCTGGATCAGCCAGTCGGCCAGCCACGGGTTCTTGGGCAGCAGCGGGCCGTGCACGTACGTGCCGACGACGCGGCCGTCCCGCACGCCTTCGCCGCCGTCCTCGCCGTTGTTGCCATGGCCGTGAACGACCTGGCCGAGCGGGGAAAGGCCACGCCCCAGCCTCGTCCGGCCGGCGTGGTTCTCGAACCCGACCAGCGTCCGCCGCCGGCCGGGCTCCAGCTCGCAGCGCAGCACCACGTTGCCGATCATCCGCGTCGGGCCGGCCGTGGTCTCGAGATCGACCAGGCCGATGCCCGGCATCTCGTCGCCCTGGTGCCCGCGGTAGACGTGACCCAGCAGCTGATAGCCGCCGCACACGCCGAGCACCGCCGCGCCGCCGGCGACGGCCGCCGCCAGGTCGCCGGCCCGCAGCAGCAGGTCGGGGGCGATCAGCCGCTGGTCGCGGTCCTGGCCGCCGCCCAGGTAGTAGAGGTCGGCCTCCGGGAGCGGATCGCCGGGCCCACAGCCGTCGATCCGGCAGGAGATGCCCCGCCACTCGCAGCGGTGCGTGAGCACGGCCATGTTGCCTCGGTCGGCGTAGATGTTCAGGTGCTCGGGGTACAGGTGGCAGACTCGAAGCTTCACGCGGCCTCCCAGTACGGCCGCACCAGGCCGCGCTGCTCGAGCAGCCCGCGCAGGTCGAGCATGGCGGTGTAGGTGGCCAGTAGGTAGGCGGGGGCGTCGTCCTCGCCGCCCAGGGCGTCCAGGGCATGACCGAGCTGGGGCTCCACGGCGATCCGGGCGGGGGAGACGCCGGCGTACTTCAGCCGCAGCGCCATCTCGGCCGCCCGCGTGCCGGTCGCCACCACGGAGTCCACCTGCTCGACCAGCTCCTCGAAGTCGACGTCCCAGATCCACGACACGTCGCGGCCGTCGGCGATCCGGTCGTTCAGCGCCAGCAGCAGCGTCTTCGGCCGCGCGTCGGCGGCCAGCGTGCGGATCACCTCATTCGTCCCGGCCGGGTTCTTGACCAGCAGCAGCACCGCCGGCCGGCCGGACAGCGTGATCCGCTCGAACCGCCCGAAGGCCGCGGAGAACCGCTCCAGGCCGCCCCCGATCACGGCCGGGGAGACGCCGTGGGCCACGCAGGCCGCCGCCGCCGCCAGGGCGTTGTAGACGTTGTACAGGCCGGGGATCGGCAGCCGGACATCGACGTCCCCGCGGGGCAGCTCCAGCCGGAACTCCGTGGCTTCCAGGCCGTCGGCGCGAACGGCGGTGGCGCGCACCTCGGGCCGCGGCCGCTCGAGCCTGCAGGCGGGGCAGCGCCAGCGGCCCAGGTGGCCGAGATAGACCGCCTCGTAGACCAGCCGGGTGCCGCACCGCGGGCACCACTTGGAATCGGCGGCATGCTGCATCGTCGTGCGGGCGGCGCCGTCGTCCTCCAGGCCGAACGTGATCGCGGCCGGCGCCGCGGCGCCGATCGACGCCACCAGCGGATCGTCGACGTTGTGGATCACCGTCGCACCGAACCCCGGCGCGGAGACCATGGAGCGCCAGCGGTCGCCGATCAGCTCCAGCTCCCCATAGCGGTCGAGCTGGTCGCGAAACAGGTTGCCCAGCACCAGCTGCCCGGGGCGAAGCGCGTCGACCACGGCGGGCAGCGCCGCCTCGTCGACCTCGAACAGGCCCTCCTCGCCGCGGCCGGCCGCCAGCAGCGCGGATGCCACGCCGGAGGTGAGATTGGCGCCGCCGGCGTTACGGCACAGCCGCCGGCCGTCGGCTTCGAGCACCGCCGCGGCCATCTTGGCGGTGGTGGTCTTGCCGTTGGTGGCCGAGATCACGGTGGTCGACGTCAGCCGCCCGGCCAGCCGGCCGATCGCGTCGGGCTCCATCCGCAGCAGCAGCTTCCCGGGAAGCGTCGTCCCGCCGCCGGCCCGACTCAGCCGGGTAGCGGTGGCCGTGGCGCGGGCGGCCGCCAGCTTGGCCGTGAACAGCATCAGGTCGCGCTGAGCGCCTGCAGCAGCTCCTCGTCGATCTCGGCCAGGCGATCCTGCAGCCGGCTCCAGGCCTCGGGCTCGGCGTCACCGTAGGAGTCCGCCGTGCGCGTCGAGTCGAGGTAGCCCCGCCAGGCACGCTGCCGCAGCCGCTCGGCGGTCTGCATCATCAGGCAGAAGCGCTCGTCCGTCCGTTCACGAGGGTGGGTCGTCACCGGCCGTATCCTACTGACTCCAAACTCGGCGGGGGGCGACCGGAAGTACTTGAGCGTCCAGCAAAGCAGGGGGCCGCCGTTGCACTGCTTTCACGGTTTGCTATGCTCGTTGCCTCGCCGAGAAGGCGGCACCCGCGGCGTGCGCACGGGCGCTCAGAAGCGGAACAGAGGGGACGAACGGGGACATGAGGCGTAAGACCGTGTATCGGGCCATCGAAGGCATCGACCGCGGCCAGCTGGAGGAGTTCCAGGCGGGCATGCGGAAGCGATACTCCGACGAGCACATCCTCGCCGAGCTGAGCGCCTGCGCGGAGCGGCTGGGGCGATCTCCCACCATGCGCGAGTTCGAGGCGGATGCCGACACCACGGTGCACCCGCAGACCGTGATCGAGCACTTCGGATCGTGGAACCGGGCCAAGCGGCTGGCCGGCCTCGTGCCGCGCCGGTTCGCCACCCGCGACGAGCTGCTGAAGCTGCTGCGCAACCTGGGCGACGAGCTGGGCCGCGTGCCGACGGCCAAGGACATCGAGACCCGCAAGGGCGCGATGCCGTCGAAGTCGCTCTACTGGCACACCTTCGGCTCGCTGAACAACGCGCTCAAGGAGGCGGGGTTCGACGTGCCGGTGGGGGAGGAGAGGCTGGAGCGGGCGATCTCGCAGGGCGCCGACCTGGCGGTGCGCGTGGGCAGGCTGCCCAAGTTCGCGGACTGGGCCCAGGCCCGCCGCAGCGACCCGGGCATGCTCACGGAGTGGCAGGTCTACCGGATGTTCGATGCCCGCCGAGGTGCCTGGTCGACGTTCCAGTTCCTGATCCGCAAACGCCTGGAGGACACCGGCGTGGCGGTATCGCCCGAGGGTCGCATCGGCTAGCCGGTCGCGGCGGCGCAGACCGGGCAGTCCCCGGCCTCGAGCAGGTTCAGCTGCACGACCTCGTCCATCGCCCGCTGGGCCAGAATGGCCGACTCGCCCTCGTGGAGCGTGAACGTCAGCACGTCCTGCCAGGGAATCCGCCGCAGCCCGACCGTCAGCTCGCAGCGGGCCAGGCCGGCGGCGCCCCGCTCGGCGTCGTCGCCGGCTGACAGCTCGATCGGCGCGCGCAGCGTCACCGCCGCGCTGCGGTCGCCCAGCGCCATCCGCTTGACGTAGAAGGGCAGCGTGTCGCCCCGCAGGTCGTGGTAGCGGTATCCCGACGCCGCCGGCTGTGCGGGAACGGTCACGTGCGAGCAGCTGTACGCGATCCGGTGCGCGTCCTGCGGCGTGACCCGTTTGGCGCCGCGCGCGAGTGGGAGAGGAATCATCGAGGTCATCATCGGCCGGTATCAGCCGCGCCGCATCCCCCGGCGGCGCTAACACACACGGGACAGATCGCAAACTGCCCGGCTTCATCGCGTCCGGCCACAGCACGATGGCGCTCAAGAGAATGGTGCCCCCGGCCGATTCCCTAGGCGAGGGGTCGCACGACCCCGCGAGCGACCGATCATGAGGGACCGTGTGAGCACCGAACCGCTTGAGGACGACGTGAAGACGGACGAGCCGGAAGTCGAGGCTGTCGAGGACGAGCTCGATCTCCGGGAGGCGTCCGCGCCGGCAATCGACCTGCTGCACACCTACGTCCGCCAGATCGGCGACGGCGCGCTGCTGACGCATGCCGAGGAGCTCGATCTCGCACGCCGCAAGGACCAGGGCGATGAAGCCGCGAAGCAGCGGCTGGTGGAGTGCAACCTGCGCCTGGTGATCAGCATGGCCCGCGCCTACTCCAGCTCCGGGGTGCCCCTGCTCGACCTGATCCAGGAGGGCAACATGGGCCTGATGCGGGCGGTCGAGAAGTTCGATCCCGGCCGCGGCTACAAGCTGTCGACGTACGCCACCTGGTGGATCCGCCAGTCGATGTCGCGGGCGATCGCCGATCAGGGCCGCACCATCCGGCTGCCGCTTCACGTACTGGATGTGGTCAAGAAGCTTCATCGCGCCAACCGCGCGCTGACCCAGTCGCTGGGTCGCGACCCGCTGCCCAGCGAGCTCGCCGCCGAGCTCGGCATACCTGTCGAGCGGGTGGTCGAGCTGCAGCGGATGACCGAGGACCCGGTGTCACTGGAGACCCCGGTGGGAGACGGCGAGTCGCTGTTCGCCGACATGGTGGAGGACGTGCACGCCCAGCGGCCCGACGATCAGGTTGCCGGCCACGAGCGGCGCCAGCAGCTCGAGGAGGCGCTGGAGGCGCTGAACGAGCGGACGCGCAAGGTGATCGAGGCCCGCTTCGGCCTGAACGACCGCGACCCCGCGACACTGGAGCAGGTCGGCAGCGAGATCGGTGTCACCCGCGAACGGGTACGACAGATCGAGACCCGTGCGCTGCGCGAGCTCGAGCTGAACAACCCGACGCTCAAAGACTTTCTGACCGGCTCCGAGTGAGTCCTGCCGCCGGCCGGCGCCGTCCGGTTCGGCACAGGGAGAGCGGCGCGCCTGCACAATAGGTGATGGTGAACTCGCTCGAATCATTCTGGGACGCCGCGATGGCGTTCGGCCACGGAATCACCGAGGTCAGCCTCGGTGCCCTGGCGATCGCCCTGGCGCTCCACTTCACCAACCTGATGCTGCGGGCCACCGCCTGGCGGAACATCCTGCGGGCGGCCGTCCCCGGCGTTCCCATCCGCTGGCGCAACGTCACCGGCGCCTATCTGGCCGGCGTGGGCGTGAACGCCGTGGTGCCGGCCCGCGGCGGCGACGTGATGAAGGTCTACCTGGTGCACCGTGCCATGCCGGAGACCGCCTACACGACGATCGTCACCAGCCTGCTGGCCGAGACCGCCTTCGACGCCGTGGTCGGCACCGTGCTGATCACCATCGCGCTGGCGTCGGGCATGCTGCCGCTGGGCACCGACCTGCTCAGCAGCCTGAACGCGTTCGAATGGTCGCTGTTCGCGGAGCACGCCCGGGGCTTCCTGCTGTTCCTCGCCGCGGTGCTGATCGCCATCGGCGTCTTCCTGGGCTGGATCGAGCACCACGTCACCAAGTTCTGGGACCGCGTCCGCCACGGACTGGCGATCCTCACCCAGCCGCGTCGGTACCTGCGCGAGGTGGTCAGCTTCCAGGCCACCGGCTGGATCTGCCGCGCGGCCTCGCTGTACTTCTTCCTGCAGGCGTTCCACATCCCGGCCAGCGCCTGGGACAGCGTGCTGGCGCTGTCCGCCAACAGCGTGGCCACGCTGATGCCGTTCACACCCGGTGGGGTCGGCCCGCAGCAGGCGCTGCTGGTGTACATGTTCGACGGCGTCGCGTCGCGCTCGGCGGTGCTGTCGTTCAGCGTCGGCATGCAGGTCGCGATCACGGTCACCACCGGCCTGGTCGGGTTCGCGTGCATCGCCGTGATGCTGCGCCGGCTGCCCTGGAATACCCGGGTGCCGACGCCCGATCCGGGCGCCCATCCCGTCGAGCCGTGATTTCCCCGCCGCTCCCCTCCCGCGCACGATAATCCCGGTTATGACAAGTTGAAGATGAAGCGGGCGATCCGTGGATCCGCACCGCTCCACTACGCTCAGGGTCGTCCACTCTCCCAAGGAGCGACCAGATAAGCGACTACACGGTCAAGAACCTGCGCGAGGTCAAGGACATGGCGCCGGAGTTCGGCCTGGCGCCCGACGTGTCCGCCCGGTTCGCCGCCCGCGACCTGAACCTGCAGCGCAGCGGCGTCAGCCT
>DATLLX010000060.1:0-11975 GCA_035537595.1 Gaiellales bacterium
GCTGGGGACTGCGTGACCGGCTATGCCGTCATCCACCTGGACGAGATCGACGAGATCACCGACGGCCGCGAGCCGTGGCGGCCGGTCCGCCACCACTTCGGCATCACGTCGTTCGGCGTGAACACCTGGACCGCCGCTGCCGCCGGCGACCGGGTCATCAACGAGCACGACGAGGCCGGTGACGCCGAGGAGCTCTACCTGGTCCACCGCGGGCGGGCCACCTTCGAGCTGGACGGTGAGCGGGTGGACGCTCCGGCCGGCACGTTCGTCTTCGCCCGGCCCGGCGTGATGCGGACGGCGTTCGCCGAGGAGGCGGGGACGACCATCATTGCCATCGGCGGGACGCCGGGGGAGGCCTACGAGCCCGATGGATGGGAGCTGTGGGCGCCGGTCGCGCCCCTTTTCCACGAGGGGAGGTACGCCGAAGCGGCCGATCGCGTCCGCGAGCTCGCGGACGCCTGCCCCGAGCTGCCGATGCTCAGCTACATGCTCGCCTGCTGCGAGAGCAAGGCGGGGCGCACCGAGGTCGCGCTCGACGCCCTCCGCGCGGCCGCCGTCTCCCGGCGGATGCGGATGATCGCAGCGAAGGATCCCGACCTCGACGCGATCCGCGGCGAGCCCGCGTTCGCGGAGATCATCGGCCAGGTGCCACGCGGCCGCACCTGACGTAGGCTGAGCCGCACGCGCGACCTTGAGCGGCGGCTTCGGTCAAGATGCGCGGGACATGCCCACCCTCAGCACCTCGGATCTCGACACCCCCCTGATCACCGTCGACCTCGACCGGGTCGAGAGCAACGTGCGCCGGATGCAGGAGTCATGCGACGGCCGCGGTCTCGCGTTCCGGCCGCACATAAAGACGCACAAGCTGCCCCAGATCGCCCGCTTGCAGCTTGACGCAGGGGCGGTGGGCATCGCCTGCCAGAAGGTGGGGGAGGCCGAGGTGATGGCCGAAGCGGGGATCGGCGACATCATGATCACGTTCCCGATCATCGGATCGTCGAAGGTGAGGCGGCTGGCGGGGCTGGCGAAGACGGTGTCGTTGAGCACCGTGGCCGATTCAACGGCCGGTGTGCGCGGCCTGTCCGCCGGGTTGGCCGCGGAGGGCGCCACGGCCGGCCTGCTGGTCGAGTGTGACACCGGGTTCGGCCGCACCGGAGTGCAGACGCCGGAGCAGGCGGCCGAGCTGGCCCAGCTGGCGGACGGGCTGCCCGGCCTGCGGTTCGCGGGTCTGATGACCTACCCGACGCTGGCGGGCACCGCCGAGTGGATCGCCCGCGCCCGCGGCCTGATCGAGGGCCGCGGCCTGGCGGTGGAGCGCGTCAGCGGCGGTGGCACGCCGACCGCGTTCGCCGGCCTCGAGGGCGGCCAGGTGACCGAGCTGCGGGCCGGTACCTACGTGTACGGCGACCGGGCCTGCGTGGCCAACGGCACGGTGCCGCTCGAGGCCTGCGCGCTGCTCGTGCGGGCGACGGTCGTCTCACGGCCGACCGCCGGTAGGGCGATCCTCGACGCCGGGTCGAAGGCGCTGACCAGCGACCTGCCCGCCGGCGCCGAGCGGCTGACCGGGTACGGCATGCTGCTGGAGCATCCCCAGGCCGAGATCTACGGGCTGTCGGAGGAGCATGGTCACGTCGACGTGTCGCGCTGCCCGGCGCCGCCCGAGATCGGCGACGTGGTCTCGATCGTGCCGAACCACGCCTGCGCGACGGTGAACCTGTACGACACCGTGCTCGTCCACCGGGGGGCGGCGCGTGTGGGGGTGTGGCCGGTTGCCGCCCGCGGGCGGATGGCCTAGCCGGTCAGCGGCGGTGGCTGGAGTTGGCTGCCGTCAGGCGCTGTTCGACGTCCCGCGATCGGCGGCTGCGCACGGTGCCCCAGGGATGCGCGGGCGGGGTCGACTTCGGCCGCGACCGCTCCTCATCGGCCACGACACGCAGGATCAGGGCCTTGAACGCCATGCGGGTGTCGTGCCCGCGGGCCGCGCGTCGTAAACGGTCATCGTATGCAGCCGGCTCACAGCCGGCCGGCGTCGATGATCCGCTGCAGGAACTGCTGGGTGCGGGGCTCGCGGGGAGCGCTGAAGATCTGGTCCGGCGGGCCCTGCTCGAGCAGCACGCCGGCGTCCAGGAAGCACACCCGGTCGGCGATGTCCCGGGCGAACGCCATCTCGTGCGTGGCGATCAGCATCGTCATGCCGCCCGCCGCCAGCTCGCGGATCACGCCCAGCACCTCCGCCACCAGCTCCGGGTCGAGCGCGCTCGTCACCTCGTCCAGCAGCATCAGCCGCGGCCGCGTGGCCAGGGCGCGGACGATCGCCACCCGCTGCTGCTGGCCGCCCGACAGGCGGTCGGGGAACTCGTCACGCTTGTCGGCCAGGCCGAACCGCTCCAGCAGCTCGAGGGCCTCGCCCAGCGCCTGCCCCCGTGGCGTGCCCAGCACCTTGCGCGGCGCCAGCGTGACATTGTCGATCACGCTCATATGGGGGAACAGGTTGAACGCCTGGAAGACGATGCCGATGCCTCGCCGCACCCGGTTCGTGTCGACCCCCTGGGCGGTCACCTCCGTGCCATGGACGACGATGCTGCCGCCGTTCACCGGCTCCAGCAGGTCGATGCAGCGAAGCAGCGTCGACTTGCCCGATCCCGAGGCGCCGATCAGGCAGATCACCTCGTGCTCCGCGACGTCGAGGTCGATCCCGCGCAGCACCTCCAGCCGCCCGAACGACTTGTGGAGATCCCGGATCCGCAGCGCCGGTGCGGCCGGCTCGCTCACGCCGCCCGCCCGCCCTGCTGGCGCCGCCTGTCGCGGGCGATCAGCCAGTCGGTGAACCGCGCCAGCGGCACGGTGACTGCCACGAACAGCACCGCCGCGCAGAAGTAGGGGGTGTAGTTGAAGTCGGCGTTGGCCCCGATGTCGGCCTGCCGGAACGCCTCCACCGGCCCGATCAGCGCCACCAGCGCGGTGTCCTTCTGCAGGCCGATGAAGTCGTTCAAGAGCGGCGGCACCACCCGGCGCACGGCCTGCGGCAGGATCACGAACCGCAGGGCCTGCCAGCGCGACAGGCCGAGCGAGCGGGCGGCGGCCTCCTGGCTGGGGTGCACCGACTCGATTCCGGCCCGGTAGACCTCGGCCACGTACGCCGAGTAGACCAGGACGAGCGCGACCGTGCCCCAGACGACCGGGTCGGTGGATACGCCAGACAGTTGCAGCCCGGGGACGCCGAAGCCGAGGATGTAGACGACCAGGATCGTGGGGATGCCGCGGAACACGTCCGTGTAGATGATCGCCAGCGCTCGGATGGGGAAGAACACCGGCCCGGGAAGGCTGCGCAGGACGGCGATGCCGAGCGCGAAGGCCAGGATCACGACCTCGGCCACCAAGAAGATCTTGACGTCGAGCCAGAAGGCCGACAGCACGTCGGGGAACCAGGTGCGGAACTCCTCGCCGTTGAGGAACTTCTGCCTGACCTCCTCCCAGCCCGAGGAGTTGACGACCAGCAGGCCCAGCGCGGTGAACACGATGGCCGTCGACACCAGCGCCACCGCGACGTTGCGCCCCGCGCCGCCGCCCCCGCCCAGGATCCGCGATCGGCGGTCGCCGGCGGTGGACGACGCGTCGGTCATCGGCGCCGGGTCAGTGGAGGACGGGCGCGCCGACGATGTCGGAGAGCCACTTCTTCTCGATGGCGGCCAGCGTTCCGTCCGACTTCAGAGATGCGATCGCCTGGTTGACGCAGGGCGTCAGCGGGCTGTCCTTGTCGAGCACGAGCGCCCACTGATCCTCGCCGCCGGTGCCCGAGAACTGGCCGACGACGGTGCCGCCACCCGGGTCGACGAAGGCGATGTAGTACGCGGTCGGGAAGTCGACCACCAGCCCGTCGATCTGGCCGTTGTCCAGCGCCTGGGTGGCGTCGCGCGTGCGGTTGTAGACGTTCGGCTCCGTGTCCGGGGCGATCACGCTGCTGATCGCGTCGGCGCTGGTGGTGCCGATCTCGACGCCCAGCTTGTAGCTCTTCAGGTCGGCCAGGCTCGTCGCCTTGGTGATGGGCTTTCCCTTCAACGCGACCACGGCCTGCGTGGCGGCGTAGTACGGGTCGCTGAGGTCGACCGACTGCTGCCGCTGGGGCGTGATCGAGACCTGTGCCAGGTAGTAGTCGAAGTTCTTCGGTCCCGGCTTGAACGACTGGTTGAACGGTGTCGCCGTCCAGGTCACCTCGTCGGCGGTGAAGCCCAGCCGGTCGGCCACGGCGTAGGCGACGGCGTCCTCGAAGCCCTTGTCCGCATAGGGGTCGTTGTTGAACTCGCCCTTCCAGTCGTGCCCCGGCCCGCCGGCGAAGTACGGCGTGTAGGCGGGGTTGTCGGTGCTGATCGTCAGCTTCCCGGGCTGAAGCGTCTGCAGGCTGTCCTTGGCGCAGGCGTTGGCGGCGCTCGAGCCGCCGCCGGCGGCCGAGCTCGACTCGGAGGAGGTTCCGCTGCTGCCGCAGGCGGCTGCGAGGAGCGCGAGGCCGGTGGCAGCTATGGCGAGAAACGTGCGCATCGCTCGGAGTCCTTTCTGAGGCGGAACCTGGGGAAGCCGGGCGGGCAGCCTACCATCCCGCCTGCTCCCACAGGTCACGTATCCGTCACACACAAATCGCCGTGCCGGCCGGTGCCGGGTGTCAGGAGGGGTCGGCCTCGACGACGCGCGGCCGCGGCGCGCCGAACCGTGCCCACAGCCTCCAGCCGATCAGCGCCGCCACCGCCAGCAGCAGCGCCGTCGGGATCACGAAGCCCGCGCCGGCGATCACCGCGGTGACGACCCCGAGCGCCCGCGAGCCGGCGTCGTGCACCGCCTGTGAGATCGCGCTGCGCTTGCCGGGCATGGCGTGCGCGGCGCCCGCCTGCTGCAGGGTCACGGTGATGGTCGAGAGCTGGGCCTGGTTGCCCAGGTAGCGGAGCTGGCCCTTGATCTCCTCGATCTGGCCCTGCACCCGGCTGAGCTCGTTCTGCACGCGGATGGTGTCGCTCACGGTCGCCGCCCGGTCCATCAGTTGCAGCAGCACGCGCTCCTGTGCGGCCAGGTTGCGCTTGCGCGCCTGGAGGTCGATGAAGTCGGCCGTAACGTCCCGCCCGCTGACCCGCTGGGCGGTGACGTCGCCGAGCTGGCTGGTCAGCTTGTGCAGCACGCCCACGAACCTGGCCGCGGGCACGCGGATCACCAGCTGCCCGAATCGCTCGCCGGTGCCGCCGATCTGAGTCGACACCACGTAGCCGCCCGCGCGGTCGGCGATGTCGGTGCCCTTGCCGATGGCGTCGCCGAACTTGCCGCGGTCGACGTCGATGCGCAGGGTCGCCGTCTTGATCACCTTCGGGCCAACCGAGCCGGGATTCGCCGGCCCGCGCTTCGGCAGCAGGGCGAAGTCGCCCTGCGCGGCGGTCAGCTCCCCCGACGCCTTGCCCGATGCTCCGTTCGCCACCCCGTCGATCGCGGCCGGCGCCGAGCCGCCCCCGGCGCTGCCGCTGCTCCCCGATGACCCGCCGCAGCCGGCGGCCGCCGACAGCGCCACCAGTCCCGCCACCGCCAGTGCCACCACGCCCGTTCGCCGTCCCATCGCCACACGCTCCTTCGGAAGGTCTCGGTGCTACGACCGCCGTGGAGGGCGAGTGGTTCCCGTCAGGCCGAGAGCAGCGCCGGGCCGTCGACCACGGCACCGTGGCGGGCGGCTCTCGCCAGCACCCGCCCGAGCAGCGCCCGGCTGGGCCCGCACACGAACACCAGCTCGGTGTTCCGCAGGTGCGAGATCTCGCCCACCCGCCGGCCGGCCGGGCTGTGGATGCCGATCCGCGCGCCGACGTAGCGGCGGGAGTCGACGGCGATCGCGCCGGTGTGGCCCCGCTCGGCCAGCAGTTCCAGCAGCCGGCCGGGCCGGTGGAACCCCTCGTCGGAGAACGACACGACCAGCCACGTGGCGGTCAGGCGGCGGACGAGGTCGGCCAGCGCATCCCAGGCCGCCCGCCGCGAGTTGTAGGCGCTGCGGTTGTCGCGCGTGTCGACGCGCTTGCAGGCGACTCCGTAGTGGTCGGGCCGGTCGCCGCGGGCCAGCGTCTCCCAGACGTGGTAGTTGCCGAAGTACGAGTGCTGGTTGTACGGCGGGTCGAGATAGGCCAGGTCGATGCCGTCGAGCTCCCCGGCCAGCTGGTTCGCGTCGCGGCGCACGGCGGTGCCCGCCGGGCCGGGCACCGCCCGGGGCTCGCGAAGCTCCAGCGGCCGCAGCGCGCGGGGCGCCCACCGCTTGAGATAGGCCATCTGCACGCCGACCGTGCTGTCGACCCGATCGGCGGCCTCCAGCAGGCTGGTCAACAGCACGCCACGCTCGAGCCGCCCGGGCCCCAGCCGCTCGATCTCATCACGGATGGCGTCGATCCGCCGGCCGTTGTCGGGATGGAAGTAGCGGGCCTGCCGGCTGAACGTCCGGGTCACGTAGCCGTCGCTGCCGGGCAGGGCCGCCAGGTGGGCCAGCTGCTCGCGGAGCGATCGGCGGTCGAGCCTCCCGTCCGCCTCGACGTAGGCGATCCCGAGCTGCTCGGAGTAGCTCGCGGTGTCGTTGGACACGACCTCGATGCCGGCCGCGCGGAGAGCCTGGCCGACCCGCGTCGTTCCCGCGAACATGTCGGCAGCCGTGCGCACCGGGAGCGCACCGGCGATCGTCTCCAGGAGCGGGGTCAGCGTCCGCTTCGATCCCAGGTACTTGATCACGGCACCGAACCGTACGGCCGCGCACGGACAGCGGCGCGGGCCGCGGCCGCCACCCTCAGTTGCCGAGGTAGGCCAGCACGGCCAGCACGCGACGGTGATCCTCCGCGGCGGGCGGCAGGTTCAGCTTGCCGAAGATGCTCGTCACGTGCTTCTCGACGGCGCGCTCGGTGACCACCATCCGCTCGGCGATGCCGTTGTTGCTGCGCCCCTCGGCCATCAGTTCCAGCACCTCGCGCTCGCGTGGCGTGAGCGAGCTGAGCGGGTCGTCGCTGCGTCGCCGGCCGACCAGCTGGCTGATCACGGTCGGGTCGAGGGCGCTGCCGCCCTGCGCCACCCGCCGCACGGCGCCGGCGAACTCGTCGACGTCGGCGACCCGATCCTTGAGCAGGTAGCCGACGCCCTCCGCGCTCTCCTGCAGCAGCTCCATCGCGTAGGCCGGCTCGACGTACTGGCTGAGCACGAGCACACCGACGTTGGGGAACCGCTCGCGGATCCGCCGCGCCGCCTGCAGCCCCTCGTCGGTGTGGGTGGGGGGCATGCGGATGTCGACGATCGCCACATCGGGCTTCGAGAATCCGATCCTCCGCAGCAGGTCGTCGGGGTTGTCGACCTGGCCGACGATCTCGAACCCCGCGTCCTCGAGCAGACGCGCGATGCCCTCCCGCAGCAGCACGCTGTCCTCCGCGAGCACTACCCGCACGGGATCTCCGCCCTGATCGTGGTGCCGGCGCCGGGCGGGCTGTCGATGCTCAGCCTGCCGTCCAGCGCCTCGACGCGATCGAACAGGCCGCGCAGCCCGGAACCCCTGCCGGGATCGGCGCCGCCCCTGCCGTCATCACGAACCTCCACGATTGCCCGCCCATTCTCTCGCATAACCCGGACGCTGACACGATCAGCACCCGCATACTTGCTGACGTTGGCCAGCGACTCGGCCACCACGTAGTACGCGGCAACCTCGACCTGCTCGGGCAGCCGCTGGTCGAGGGCGTCCTCCATGTCCACCACCAGCCCGCGCTCGGCCATCCGCAGCGTCAACCCCTCCAGGGCGGGCTGCAGCCCGCGATCGGAGAGCACGGCCGGGTGGATGCCGCGGGCAAGGTCTCGCAACTCGGCCAGCGCCAGGTTGAGCTCCTCGCTGGCCGCCTCGAGCGTGCGGCCGGCGCCCTCCGCGTCCCTGGTCAGCTGCGAGCGCGCCAGCCGCAGCGCCAGCGACAGCGAGACCAGGCGCTGCTGGGCGCCGTCGTGCAGGTTGCGCTCCAGCCGCCGCCGCTCGGCGTCTCCGGCGGCCACGATCCGCGCGCGCGAGGCCGCCAGCTGCTCGCGGGCGTCGGCGTTGGCGATGGCCAGGCCGACCAGGCCGGCGAAGGCCGCCAGCCGGTGCTCGGCGCCGTCGGGGAACGAGGACTCCTCCAGCGAGAAGGCGACCAGCGCCCCCCACATCTCGCCGCTGACCACGATCGGGGCGCCGATCGCCGACTGGATGCCGGTCTCCCGCACCCGCCGGGCGAGGTCGCCCTCCAGCTCCGCATAGGAATCGACGCGCACCGGCCCCGCCTGCCGGCGGACGCGGGCCGCGGTCGAGTCGTCGTCGAGCTGGACGACCGAGCCGGCCAGGATCGGGTTGGCCCCCGGCTCGCCCCAGCCCCCGAACACCAGGCCGGTGCTGTCCTCCCGGAAGCGCACCAGATTGCACGACGCGGCTGACAGCAGCCGCCCGGCCTCCTCGGTCACGCGTTCGAACACGATGTGGCGGCTGCGCCCCTCGGCCACCAGCCGGGCCACCCGCTCGAGCGCGGTGTGCTCGACCAGCAGGGCGCGCAGCGCCTTCTCGGCCGTGCGCCGGTCGGTGATGTCGGCGCCGATCGAGGTGGCGCCCACCACCGTGCCGTCGACGTCGCGCTGCACCGTGTTGCTCCAGGCGATCACCCGCCGCTCGCCGCTCTTGGTGTAGATGAAGTTCTCCTCGTAGGGCAGCACGTCGGCGCGCCGCATCCGCTCGAGGTACTCGCGCTCCTCGCCGTTGAACGTCTCCAGCCAGTCACGGCCGATCAGCTCGTCCCGCTCCCAGCCGGTGAGCTGGGCCAGGAACGGGTTGGCGTACTCGATCTTGCCCTGCAGGTCGAGCGACACCGCGATCAGCTGCACCCGCTCCAGCAGCTCCCGCCACCGCCGCTCAGAGGCGCCCAGCTCCTTCAGCCGCGTCCGCAGCTCGGTGGTCAGCCGGGCGTTGGCCAGGGCCAGGCCGGCCGCTGCGCACGCCGCCTGCAGCAGCTCCGGGTCGTCGGCCAGGGCGATGTCGTGCTCCAGCCGGGCGACGGTCTGCCCGTCGTACTCGACGGCCGTGGTCGTCCGCCGCGATCCCTCCGGCGGGTCGAACACCGGCACGCCGTCGGCATCGACGAACTGCCCCTTGCCGGGGATCCAGTAGGCGACCTTCAGCTCGGGGTCGGCCAGCGAGGCGCCCAGCGCGGCGCGGATCGCCTCCGGCGAGCCGCTGGAACGGCCGATGTCCTGGATCAGGCCGCCCACCGCGCTCGACCGTGCCAGCCCGCTTCGCAGCAGGCCGAACATGAAGCCCAGCGGGATCAGGCCGAACACCAGGTTCGTCCCCACCTGCGCGATCGGCACGTCGATCACGATCTGCAGGCCGGTCTGTACGGCCAGCGCGGCGATCGCCAGCGCGCCGGTCAGGAACACCGGCGCCAGCAGCTTGCGGGCCGCAGGCGTCGAGCCCCGCCAGCGGCGGACGAGCACGGTCACGGCGGCCAGGCAGAGCAGGAACCCGGTCGCGTTCAGCGCGGTGTTGAGCGCCGAGGCGACCGTGCCCGAGTGGGCGAGCACCAGCTCGTTCGACGGGCAGTCGGTGCAGTGCAGATCCTCGGGATGGGCGGTGAGCACCACCGCCAGCGTGCCGGCGGTGGTGATCAGGTACGCGATGGCGACGATGATCCGCGAGGCCCGGTCGGGGAGCCTGCCCGTTGGGTAGGCCAGGATGGTGTGTCCGAGAACAGCCAGGTAGAGGCTGCTTCCGAGGTAGCCGGCTGTGAAGATCGCCGCGTTGTCCGAGGCACCCAGCGCGGCCAGGAACCAGGCGAAGCCCTCGCCGGCCATCAGCAGGCCGAACCGGTTGTCGGGCCGCCGCTCGAGGGCGATCAGGCCGCCGACGATGAACGCCCAGCCGACCGCCACGATCAGCACCGAGCTGAGCACCGGCTGGTCGGTGCGGCTGCTGGCAGCGACAACGATCGCGGCCACGAAGCCGGCAGTCGCCCCTGCGATCCAGAGTGCCAGTCGAACGCGCGGCGTCATCGAAGCAGTTCGGAGATCGCCGCGCCGGACAGCTCGCCCTTGGGCACGAACCCGCGGGCGCCGCTCTCGGCGATCAGGGAGCCGAAATCGCAGCCGTCGCGGCTGGAGGTGAGCACGATTGCCGATTTGACGCCGTCCGCCATGATCGTGCGGGCCACCGCGAAGCCGTCCATGTCGGGCAGCTGCACGTCGAGCAGCACCACCTCCGGCGCCAGGCGCTGGATCGCCTCGATCGCCGAGGCGCCGTCCTCCGCCTCGCCGATCACGTCGAATCCCTCCGACTCCAGCAGGATCCTCGCCGTGGATCTGAAGCTCGGGTGATCGTCGACGATGAGGACGGTCTGCGCCATCGGATCAATCGTGCCATACCCCGCAAACACCGGTAATACGGGTAGCCACACCCCCGGATACCCGGTTCAGGTGATCGTCGCCTGCCCTGGCGGCGCCGTCCGGCCGGTCACTGGCCCGGTGAGGCGGCCCCCACGAGCGGCTCCAGCTGCTTGATGTAGCCCTTGATCTGCTGGGCGTCGCCCGCCTGCGGGTTGACCTCGAGGTACTTCTTGAGGGCGTCGACGGCCGTCTTGTAGTCCTGCGTCTGGATGGCGTCGTTGGCCAGCGCCTTCCAGTAGATCGGGTTCGTGTCGTCGAGCTTCGTGGCCGACTTCCAGAGTGCGGCGGCCGCGGTGAGATCGGCTCGAATCCGGTTCTGGAACTCGGTCGTGCGCGTCTGCAGCGGCGTCTGCAGGGCGGTCAGCAGTGGCTCGGTGAACTGGGAGGAAGCCTTGACGGCGGACTGGCCGAGCGCGCTCTGCTGGCTCTGCAGGGCCTGCAGCTGCGCCTGGTATGCGGATCCCGCGGCGGAGGTCTGGCGGGCCCGGGTCTCGTACAGCGTGGCCGCCGAGGCGGTCGCCCTGACATCGTTCGGCTTCAGCGACAGGTAGGTCTGGTAGGCGCCCAGCGCCGGATCGTACTGCTGGTCGGCCGCATACGCCCGGGCCAGGCTGAGCCAGGCGGCTGAGTCGTTGGGGTGATCCTTGACCTGCTGGTTCAGGTCGTCGATCGACGACGAGGAGCCCGAGTTGTTTCCGAAGATGTCGAGCGGGTTGACGCCGCCCGTGCCCGACCCGACGCCCAGCAGCACGAAGCCGAACCCGAAGATCAGGGCCAGGAAGATGAAGACGGGCTTCTGGGTGCGGCGGATCTTTTCGAACAGCATCGTCAGCTCTCGATCATGCGGGCGCGAACGGCGCGGGCAGGCTCCCTATCGGCAGCTTCCTGCCCTCGCCTGTAGCGTATCTGGCCGTCCACCATGGTGAGCACGACGCCGCCGGGCGACCCGCCATACACGGCGGCCGTGACCGGGTCGTCCCAGGGCACGAACGGCGTGGCTGACAGGTCGAGCACGATCAGGTCGGCCGCGAGCCCGGGGGACAGCGCGCCGATGCCGTCCAGGCCGAGCGCCCGGGCGCCGTCAAGCGTGGCCATCCGCAGCACCTGCTCCGCGGTCAGCGCGTCCGGGCGGCGGGCGCGGGCCCGGGCGACCAGCACCGCCGCCCGCATCTCGTCCCACATGTCGATGGTCAGCGCCGACGCCGGCGAGTCGGTGCCCAGGCCGATACGGACGCCGGCCGCGAGCAGTTCCGGCACCGGCGCAGTACCGCAGCCGAGCAGGGCGTTGGAGCGCGGGCAGTGGGCCACCGGGACGTCGAGCCGGGCCAGCACGGCCACGTCCTGCGGGTCGGCCCGCACCGCGTGGATGGCCACCGTGTCCGGGCTCAGCACGCCCGAGAAGTAGCTGATCGGATGCTCGTCCATATGCGACTCGAGCAGGTGGGTGGCGACCGGCAGCCCCAGCTCGCGGGCCAGCCCGATCCAGCGCTCGTAGTCCTCCAACGTGACCGTGTAGGGGGCGTGCGGCGACAGTCCGGGGG
>DATLLX010000061.1:0-13105 GCA_035537595.1 Gaiellales bacterium
CTGCTCGCCGTGGTGCAGGAGGTTGATGCGGTCGGTGGTCGGCGTCACTCCTTCGGGCAGCACCCGCTCGCCGATCAGCACGTTGATCACGCTCGACTTGCCGGAGTTGAACTCGCCGGCCACCACCAGCAGGAAGAAGCCCTCGAGCGCCCGCTCCGCCTCCCCCATGTGGCGGCGGTCGTCCTCGGCGGCGTCGCCGCCCAGGCTGTCGAGCACCCGCGAGGTGCGCTCCAGCAGCGCCCGCTCGCGCACGCGCAGCTCGGCCTCGCGGCGCGAGAGCACCCCCCGGCGCTTGATCAGCCTGCCGACCATGTGTGGGAAGTACCCCGGTACGTCCCTGTCCAGACCGTGGCAAGCTGACCGTCGATGCGCTGCTGCGCCGTCATCCTGCTGCTCGCCGCCGGCCTGGCCGGGTGCAACGGCTCCACTGCGACGAGCAGCGGGCCCAGCACGCCGCAGCCGCCGGCGCCGCCGCCCAGCGGCTCGACCAGCCAGCCTCAGCCGCCGGCACCCCAGCCCGGCCCGCCGCTTCACCGGGCACGCCGGATCCACGTCACCGGCGGGCTGGTGGCCGAGCTATACGCCACCGGGCTCGGCCATCCGACGGCCATGGCCTTCGGGCCCGACGGCCGGCTGTACGTGACCGAGGATCCCGACCGGCTGGTCGCCGTACGGCCCGGCTCCGGCCATCCGGCGCCCTTCGTCTCCGGCCTGCGGGTGCCGCTGGGGCTGGCCTGGATCGGGCGCACGCTGTACATCAGCGAGCAGGGCCGGATGGAATCGGTGCGGTTGTCCGGGCGGGCGGCGGTGGGCCGGCGCACGGTGCTCTCGAATCTGCCCTACGGGCGCCACCAGCAGGACAACGTCGTGGTGATGAACGGGCGGCTGGTGTTCGGCAGCGGCTCCACCTGTGACGTGTGCTCGGAGCGGAGCCGGCTCAGCGCCGCCATCCTCTCGGTGCGCCCGGACGGCCGCGACCTGCGGGTGGTAGCGCGCGGCGCCCGCAACCCGTTCGGGCTGGCGGTCGACCCCGCGAACGGGCTGCTGTACGCGACGGTGAACGGCCAGGACGAGCTGGGCACGCCGTCGAATCCCCAGCCGGCCGAGATGCTCGTCCGCGTCCGCGACGGCGCCTGGTACGGCTGGCCGACCTGCTGGCCCAATGCGCGGTCACTGGCGATGACCGGCTCGTGCGCCGGTGTCGATTCCCCTGCCGCCTTTCTTGAGCCGCACTCCTCGGCCGACGGCCTGGCATTCGCAACCGCCGCCACGCTGGCCGGCCGCTACGCCGGAGACGCGTTCGTCGCCGAGTGGGGCGAGTACCTGAGCGACGTCCACGGCCGGGTGGTCGTCCGCGTACAGCTGGCGCCGGACGGCGCCCAGTCCCGGGTCAGCGTGTTCGCCCGCGGCTTCGACCATCCGATCGCCGTGCTCGCCGACCCCGCCGGCGGCCTGCTGGTCGCCGACTGGGGCCGGGGCACGATCTACCGGATCAGGGCGCCCGTCAGCTGACCGGCGCCGTGCTCGCCCGGCGCCGCCGCGGGCGGCGGGGAGAGGCCCGACAGCGCGAGGTCGGCGAAGATCCTGGCCACGTCCCCGGCCGTCAGCCGCCCGCTTTCGCGGAACCAGGTGGCCACCTGAGTGCACATGGTGGCGATGCCGCTCGACACGACGGCAACGTCGGGAACCCGCCAGCCGGCCTCGGCGCGGCCGGCGGCGAGGATCTCCTTGAACAGCCGCTCGTAGTCGTCGCGCAGGCCGACCACGTGGGCGCGGTTGGCCGGTTCGAGGGCGCCCAGCTGATCCTCCGACACCCGCGCCGCCAGCCGGTTGTCGATGTGGAACCGGACATGGCAGTCGATCAGCGCTCGCAGCCGCCCTTCCGGATCGTGACAGCCGGCCAGCCGCACCCGGGCCTCCTCGCCGAGGGCCCGGGTGGTATCGGCAACGATCCGGTGGAACAGCTGCTGCTTGCCCGGATAGTGGTTGTACAGGGACGCCGCCTTCATGCCGGCGCCGCCGGCGATCTCGCGCATGGTGGTGCCGTGGTAGCCGCGCTCGTAGAAGAGCGCTGTGGCCACCTCACGGATGCGCTGGTCGCCGTTCACTCGGTCAGGTCGATCCAGGTCATCTTCAGCCGCGTGTACTTGTCCATCGCGTGCAGCGACTTGTCGACCCCGATCCCCGACTGCTTGAAGGTCGCGAACGGCACCGAGATGTCGCCCCGGTCGTAGGTGTTCACATAGACGTTGCCGGCCCGAAGCGCACGGGCAATCCGGTGCGCACGGGTGATGTCCCGCGTCCAGACCGCCGCGGCCAGGCCGTAGGTGGTGTCGTTGGCCACCCTCACCGCCTGCTCCGGATCGTCGACGCCGATCACCGTCAGCACCGGCCCGAAGATCTCCTCCTGCGCGATCCGCATGTCGTTGCGGGCGTCGGTGAAGATGGTCGGCTCCACGTAGTAGCCGCCGGTCTCGGTCAGCGTCTGGTTGCCGCCGGTGGCGACCTTGGCGCCGTCCTTCTTACCGGCCTCGATGTAGCCCAGCACGCGCTTCAGCTGCTCCTCGTCGACCATCGCGCCCATCCGCGAGCCGGCCTCGAACGGGTGCACCGGCGCCCACGGCTTGGCGGCGTCGACCAGCCGGCCCAGCAGGTCGTCGCGGATCGACTCCTCGACCACCAGCCGGGTGCCCGCGTTGCACATCTGGCCCGCGTTGACGAACACGCCCTCGGCGATCGCCTCGGCCGCGCGGGCGATGTCGGGCACGTCCGCCAGCACCACGTTGGGCGACTTGCCCCCGCACTCCAGCCACACCGCCTTCATGTTCGACTCGCCGGAGTAGCGGAGGAAGCACTTGCCCACCTCGCCGGACCCGGTGAAGGAGATGACGTCGACGTCCATGTGGCGGCCGAGGGCCGCGCCGGCCGTCTCGCCGAAGCCGGGCACGACGTTGAGGACACCGGGCGGCAGCCCCGCCTCGGCGGCCAGTTCGCCCAGCCGGATCCCGCACAGCGGTGACTGCTCCGCCGGCTTCAGCACCACAGTGTTGCCGGTGGCCAGGGCCGGGCCGAGCTTCCAGGCCGGCATCAGCAGCGGGTAGTTCCAGGGCGTGACGGCACCCACCACGCCCGCCGGCTCCCGGGTGATCAGGGTCAGCGACGCCTGGGGCGTGGGCCCGATCTCGCCGTAGGTCTTGTCGATCGCCTCCGCGTAGTAGGCGATGCACTGGGCGACCAGGTCGACCTCGCCCAGCGAGTCGCCGACCGGCTTTCCCATCTCCAGCGTGGAGAGCACGGCCAGCTCCTCCTTGGCCGCCAGGATCCGCTCCGCGTAGCCCAGCAGCAGCGTCTTTCGCTCGCGGGGCGCCAGCTTCGGCCAGTCGCCGCCCTCGAACGCCGCCCGCGCCGAGCGCACGGCGGCGTCGATGTCCTCGGCGTCCCCCTCGGCCACGTCGGCCAGGTGGCGGCCGTCGACCGGGCTGCGCTTCTCGAACGTCCTGCCCGCACGGGCGTCGACGGACTGGTTGTCGATGAACAGCTGCCCGGACGGGCTCAGCTGCTCGGACCTCTCGGCCCAGGTCGTGGGGTCGGCTGTGGTGCTCATGCCGCTCCTTCCATGGTCTGTGGTTCCAGCTTGGCCTGAAGCGGCCAGCCGATCTCTGCCTGCACTGCGTCGAACGTCTCGCCCTCGTAAAGCTCGGTCAGCACGAGCTCGTCGCCACCGGGCGGCCGGGTGAGCACGGCCCGGTCGGTGACCACCACCACCTCGGTGGAGGCCGGCGGGTCGCTGGTCACGAAGCCGACCCGCTCCGGGAAGCGTCGCAGCTCCAGGGCCGTCAGCACCACCACCCGCTTGGAGAAGGCGACGATCTCGGCCGCCCCGCCGCTGCCGGGGAGCCGCGAGGCGGGTGAGTCGTACGCGCCGATGGCGGTGGTGTTCAGCCGGCCGCCGCGGTCGATCTCGGCCGCCCCGACGAAGGCGGTGTCGATCCGCCCGCCCTCGATCACGTAGCTGAAGACGTCGGCCAGCGACAGCGAGGCGATCGCGCCCGACACCAGGGTGGGATCGCCGATCGAGAGCGGCGGCCGGGACGGCACGGCGCCGACCGCGCCCGACTCGAATACCAGCTGCAGGTTAGGCGCATGCCGTTCCCTGGCCCGGTTGGCCGCGATCACCGGTGCCCCCACACCGACCAGCACCACCTCGTGGTCGCGCAGCCGGCGGGCGGCGGCGTCGATCATCCGGTCGCGCGGCGAGCTCATCGGCGAGCCACCGCCGTCTCCAGCAGGCTCGGCCGGTCGGGCACCAGCACCTGGGCGCCGGGGATCGTCGCCGGCTCGCCGTGGACGATCCACTCGGCGGCGATCCGCCCCATGCCGGGCGAGGCCTGCAGGCCGGAGCCGCCGCCGCCGAACGCCGCCACCACGTCCGGGCGGTCGCGGTAGGGGCCGACGCCGGGGCTGCCGTCGGGTGAGATCGGATACAGCCCCGCCCACACGTTGCCCAGCCGGGCATCGGCCAGGGAGGGCAGCCGGCTGGACAAGAGCTCGCCGACCTCGGCCATGTAGGACGTGTCGGCGCCGGTCGGATAGCCGTCGGGATCGACGATGTCGTGGAGCACGTCCTCGGTGTGCAGGCCGGCGATCATCGACCGCGCCGTCTCGTGGCGGAAGTAGAGCCCCTGCCGGCCGGACGCCGGGATGTAGTCCATCACCGACGGCATCAGGTAGTCGAGCGCGCGGGGCAGGTGAGCGACCAGCGCCCTGTGGCGTTGCGGCAGCACGGCGGCCGGGGCGCCCAGCAGGTCACCCACCTTGCCCGCCCAGCCGCCGGCAGCGTTCACGACCACGTCGCACTCCAGCGGGCCCTGGGAGGTGGTCAGCAGATGCCGGCCCGCGGCGGAGCTCTCGGCGTTCACGAGGCCGGCCGACGGCAGCACGCGGGCTCCCCGGTCGCGCAGCATGTCCGCCAGGACGGTGCAGTACAGATGGCCGTCGATGTAGCCGTCATTCGGGCCGAACAGGCCGCCCACCAGGTCGGAGCAGGCCATGTCAGGCACCAGCCGCTCGACATCTCCGCGGTCGAGCAGCCGGGGATGGGTCACGCCCAGCTCGCTCTGGACGACGATGCTGGCCGCGAACACGTCCATGTCGGCCGAATCGTGGGCCAGCCGCAGGTAACCGTTGCGCGTCACCTGCAGGCCCGCCTCACGCTCCAGCCGGGCGAAGAACTCCATGCTGTAGACGCGGATCGCGATCGCCAGCGGATCCAGGTACTGGGTCTCGACGATGCCGACGGACAGCCCCGAGGAGCCCGAGGCGACCTGCTCGCGCTCGATCACCTTGACGTCGGTGACGCCCAGCTCGGTCAGCTCGAACGCCGTGCACAGCCCGACCGCGCCCCCACCCACGACGACCACCGACGGCGTGGCGGTCACGCCGCGCCATCCTGGACGGCCGCAATGGTCGCGTTGTCTCCGTAGTTGACAGGCGGGCTGAGCGCCTCGCCGATCCGACGCAGCGCGTCCGCCCGCGAGCCCAGCCGGCTGACGTACTGCTCCCGGGAGTCGACGCCGTAGACCCATTCGTCGAGGTAGCCGGCCAGCGCCCGCTCGTCGCGGCTGATCGCCGCCCAGTCGCGGTAGAAGGTGTTGTCACGAGCGTAGTAGCCCTGGGCGTACGAGGGATGGCAGGCCCAGGGCGAGTGGACGACGGCGTCGACCGCCCAGCCGGGCAGAAGCGTGCGGTTGGGATCGGCGCGGATCACGGCCTCCTCCACGATCTCCTCGGCTGTGACGATCACCGCCCGGGCGGCGAAGGCCGCCTCGGCGATCTCTCCGGCGGCGCCCCAGACCTGGGCGTTACCGCCCCGGTCGGCGCGCTGGACGTGCACGATGGCGACATCGGGGCGGAGCGGCGCGACGACGGTGACCTGACCGCCGCCGAACGGGTCGCCGACCGTCGCGTAGGCGGGATTGTGACGCGCCAGGTCGGTGCCGGAGACGGCGGTCGCAGCCGCGAACGGCGCACCGGATGCGCCCGCCCGAAGCGCCCCGATCAGCGATCCGTGGGTGTACTCGCTGAAGGCCAGCCTGCCCTGCTCGATGTGGCGCTTGACCACGTGCAGCGGCCCCACGCCCGGGTTTCCGATGTAGCTGAAGACGAGCCGCTCCGCGCAGCCGGCGGCGACCATCTGGTCGTAGACCAGGTCGGGCGTCAACCGGATCAGGGTCAGACCCTCGATCCGCCGGCGAATGATCTCGTGGGCGGCGGCGAAATCGATCAGGTGCGTGAACCCGGCGATGCACAGCGAGCCGCCGCTGACCACGTGGCGCTCGACGGCCTCGCCCAGGGTGCACAGCTTGCTCATGCCGCGGCCCTGCCAACGCGCTCGACGATCTCCTCGATCGTCGACTCATCCATCGGCGTCGAGATGCAGGCCAGCCCGTTCCTGGCGATCAGCACCCCGGCCCGGTAGAGCGACCACCACAGGCGCTCGGCAGCCGGCGCCGCCAGCCGAAGCAGCGAGCCGCGGCCGTTGACCTCATAGCCGAGGCCGGTCAACCGCAGGCGCAGCAACTCGCCGAGGGCGTTGATGCGGTCGATCTCGGCGGCGTCCAGCGCCTGCAGCGCCGCCAGTCCCGCCCGCATGGTCAGCGGGTTGGCGGTGAACGTGCCGCCGTGCTCGACGTAGCCCTGCTCGCGGGGGTCGGTGACGGCCATGATCTCGGCCCGCCCGCCGACCGCGCCTACCGGCAAGCCGCCGCCGATCGTCTTTCCCAGCGTCACCAGATCGGGCCGGATGCCGTACTCGCCGTGCAGCCCGCCGGTGCCCAGCCGGAACGTGATCACCTCGTCCACGATCAGCACGATGCCGCGCCGCTCGGTCTCGTCGCGCAGGGCACGGGCGAACTCCTCGCCGGCCGGCACCAGCCCGGGCCGGTTGGGCATCAGATCGGCGACCACGGCCGCCAGGCGCTGTCCGTGCCTGGCGACGGCGTCGCGGAAGGCCCCGGTGTCATCGAAGGGGACTGTGACGACGTCGCCCCAGGTGGCCTCGGGCACCCCCGGCGCACCGTCCGGCAGGATCGGGTCGTAGGTGCCGTGGTAGGCACCCGCGAAGCGCAGGATGGCCGGCCGCCCGGTGTGGGCGCGGGCGATGCGCAGCGCCGACATCACCGCTTCGGTACCGGAGTTGCCGAACCGGATCCGCTCGACCGCGGCGATCCGGCGCGTCAGCTCGTCGGCCAGCTCGACCTCGGCGGCGGTCGGCAGCCCGAACGACAGCCCGTCGGCCACCGCCTCGGTGACCGCGGCGACGACCGCCGGATGGCGGTGGCCGTGCACCAGCGCAGTCATGTTGTTCTGCAGGTCGATCACCGTGTGGCCGTCGACATCGGTCAGCGTGAACCCGTCGCCCCGCGCCGCATACGGCGGCCGCGGGGAGACGAAGATGGAGGTGCGCGTATTGCCGCCGGGCAGCCGCTCGAGCGCCTGCTCGTAGAGGCTCTCGGAGGACGTGCGCTGTGTGGGACGCGAGACGATGGCGGGCTGCGGCAAAGGGCGGGAGACTAACGCTTGTTAGCCTACCGCGCGCGCCCAGCCCGCGACCGTCGAACCGGTCCGGTGCGGCTGTACACTCGCCGCATGCTCGAGTCCGCCACGGTCGGCCCGCACGGCTGGGAAGCCTCGCTGGGGGCGACCGACCTCGGCTCACTGCCGGAGGATCCGCGGCGGCCGTTTCACCTCGGGGTCTATCGCTTCGGGGAGCTGCCAGAGCGGGTGACGGCACCGGCCGTCGACCACCACTACATCTCGTTCACCATGCGCGGCAGGCTGGCGGTTGCCCGCGAACTGGGCGGCGGGGTGGAGCGGGGCACGCTCCGCACCGGGTTGTCGCTGATCATGGCCGCCGGCCAGACCAACATCTGGTCGTGGGACGGCCCCACCGACGAGCTGCACCTGTGGATCAGCCCGGCGTTCCTGACCGACGTCGCTGTGGAGGCGGGCATGGGCGCCCCGACGGTGATCGAGCGGTTTCCGTTCGAGGATCCTCCGCTGCGATCGATGGCGCTGGCGGTGTATGGCGAGTTACGGAGCCCGGCCCGGGCCAGCGCGCTGTTCGACGACGTGGCCGCCCAGTCGCTGGCACTGCAGATCCTCCGCCGCCACTGCAGCAGCCGGACGGCCGACCGGGCCGGCAGCGCGCTGACGCCCCGGCAGCTGCGGCGGGTGACCGACCAGATGGTGGCCGAGCTGGGCCGCGACCTGGCACTGGCCGAGCTGGCCCGGCTGGCGGGCGTCAGCCGTTCGCACTTCTCACGAGCCTTCCGCGAGGCGACCGGGCGGCCGCCCTACCGCTGGCTGACCGAGCGGCGAGTGGAGCGGGCAAAGCACCTGCTCGCCAGCACGACGCTGACCGTGGCCGAGGTGGGCGCGGAGGTCGGCTATCCGAACCCCAGCCACTTCGCCGAGGTGTTCCGCCGTCACGCGGGCAGCCCGCCGCGCGCCTACCGGCGGCTCACCCAAGGGTAAGCACGCTGCCGACGGTGGGGGCACGAATCCGGTAGCCGCAGCGGCCGCCGGCGCATAGCGTCGCGGCATGATCGACGAGCGAACGACCAAGCGCTGGGGCGGCGAACCGTATTACGGCCTCGACTACGAGTTCGACCCCCTGTGGTTCCTGACCCCCGAGCAGCTGGAGCTCCAGGAGCGGCTGATCGAGGTCTGCCACGACGTGATCCGCCCCAACGCGATCGAGGCCGACCGCACCGGCGAGTACCCGCGCACCAGCCTGAAGGCGCTGGCCGAGCTGGGGCTGCTCGCCGTGATCGTCCCCGAGAAGTACGGCGCCCGCGGCGAGAACCACGTCGGAACCCTGATGGTGACCGAGACGATCGCCCGCTACGGATGCCCGTCCACGGCGCTGATCTACATGATGCACATGGTGGCGGTGGCCGCCCTCGTCTACCGGGCCAGGGGCAACTCCGAGATCCAGGGGCTGCTGCGCCGGATCGACAGCGACTGCCTGGTCGGCACGGCGTCCTACACCGACCCGGAGACCGGCGGCCACTTCTGGTACCCCAAGATCTCGAGCTCGGAGCGGGTGGCGGAGGGCTGGCACGTGCGCAAGAAGGCGGCCTTCACCACGTCCAGCGGGTTCGCCGACTGGTACGTGACCCAGACCACCAGTCCCGACTTCGCCGGCGACTACTCCGACCTGTCGGTGTTCCTGCTGTATCCCGACGAGGTGACGCCGAAGCCGGGGACGTGGGACGCGATGGGCATGCACGCGAACCAGTCCGGACCGCTCGAGATCGACGCCGTCATCCCCGCCGACCGCATCCTCGGCTGGCCGGGCGACGGCGCCGCCTCCAACGACGAGGCGGTCGACCCGTTGGCGATGCTGATGTACGCCGGCGCCTACAACGGCGTGGCGCTGGCCTGCATCGACGTGGCCAAGCGGCACGCCACCCGCCGGGCGCACGTCCAGTACGGCCGGACGATCGCCGACTACGCCACCACCCAGGACGTGTTCGGCGGCGTGGTGGCAGACACCCAGGCCTCCCGCATCTACGCCTACACGTTCGCCAAGGCGCTAGACGACATCACCGACGGCGGCAGCTGGACGATGTACGAGGACGACCCGCACGTGAAGCCGCGGGCCTCGCTGACGTCGTGGTCGCTGTCGGCCAAGCTGCTGGCGGCCGGTCTCGCCTCTCGGGTGTCCGACACCATGCTGCAGGTGTGCGGCGGGCGCGGGTACACCCGCGGCGCCGAGATCGAGCGGCTGGTGCGCGACGCCAAGGCGGGCTGGGTGATGGCGCCCTCCAACGAGGTCACCCGCCAGATGATCGGCCGCTGGGCGCTGTTCGGCGCAGAGGCGATCGACTGGTGGAACCAGCACATCGACGAGCCGGCCCTGCAGAACGAGCTGGGCAAGCTCGACCGGGAAGGAAAGCAGCGGATCATCGACCAGCTGGCCGCCCAGCTGGACGCCGACTGACCGCCAGGCAGGAGCCCCGATGGACGTGACCCTGCCCGCCAAGACCGAGTTCACCGAGTTCGACCCGCCCGTGCTGGGCCACCTGGGGATGCGCCCCGAGCTGGTCGTCCGCACGCCCGACGACGAGCGCGTATGGATCGAGATCGAGCCCAACGTCTGGTTCCGGCCGCTGTTCTTCGACATGAACTCCGGCTCCCACGGCGAGGTACTGCGCGTCCGCCGCGGCGGCACGCTCAGCCGCCATCGCCACCCCTCACCCGTCCACGGCTACGTGCTCAAGGGCAGCTGGCGCTACCTCGAGCACACCTGGACGGCATCCGAGGGCGCCTACGTCTTCGAGCCACCCGGCGAGGTGCACACCCTGACCGTCGACGGCGAGCACGACGAGATGCAGACCGTCTTCATCATCTGCGGCCCCGTCCTCTACATCGACGACAACGACGCCGTCGTGCACGTCGAGGACAACATCGGCCTCATCGAACAGGCTCGCGACCACTACGAAACCGTCGGCCTCGGCGCCGACTTCGTCGACCAGTTCATCCGCTGAGAGATGGCCGCACCAGCGGTGGCGGCCCGGGACAGCGGGCGGAAGCCGGCCGGTCAGGGAGCACCGCTCGGGGCGAGGAGCCGCGGGCCGCAACCCAGGCACCGAAGCCTGCATCGGGGTCGGAGCCAAATGACCGGCGTTCGTCCGGCCAAATGGCCAGGGGACTTTGGCCAAATGACCAGCGGTCGATCGGCCAAATGACCGGCGCGCCCCGAGCGCTCCGGCGAACGCCAGCTGGAACGGATCGCTTGCCGAGTTCCCATCTCCATCGGCGCATGTCCGTCACCCATCGGTAGCCTCGTCACGGTCATCCTGGTCGCATGCCGGCGACGCTCTACAAGGCCCGCGGCCTACCGACCAAGCACCCGGTGTGCGCAATCTGCGTCGATCGCACGCGGGGAAAGACCGCCCGCCTCGACCTCGGCAGGGGAGTGACGGTCTGGCTGTGCGCGGATCACGGCAGCGAGCGGTTCCGCACCTCACGCAGCGGCCGGGACTTCGTGCTCACGCTCGATCGCTTGTGGAAGGCCCACGGCTGCATGACCAAGCAGCGCTCCCGTGCGCTCAACGATCACCTCGCAGCCAACCGCTCCTCACCGCCGGCAAAGCGGCACCGGCCCGGCTCCTACGCCTGGCCCGCCCTTCGCCTCGAGGCCGAGGCGCTGTTCCGCCAGGGCGCCCACCCCGACACCGTGATCCGCCAGCTCCGTCTCCGCCACGCGAACGACTACGCCAAGCCACCGAGCATCCGCACCATGCGCCGCTGGTACACCGACCGCCGTTGGATGACATCCCCTGGCCCCCTGACTCCAAGCCCTCCCAGAGCCGATGGACAGGCGGGGTCGAGCGCAGCGGTGGGATCGCGGTCAATTGACCAACGCAACGCCGGTCAATTGGCCAACCCACCGCCCCCACCGCGCGACCCAACGTGCACGCCCAATCCATGGCGCCGCGGGGGGAGGCATCCCGCGAAACCCGCCCCGATCGGCCGCCGTAGCGGCGAATCGCGGCGAGGACAACGGATGAGCGCGACCCCGGCCGTGCCGTGTCCGAGACGGCGGCCCGAGAGCGCCCGCGGCGGCCTTGGCGCCCCCGTTCGGGTAGCGTCGGCGCTTCGACGGGCAACGGCGAAGGGCGGGTGGCATGGAGCGGATCGGCGCGGCGGTGTGGGCGACGGGCAGAGCGGGCCAGGAGATCGTGCGGGCGGGAATGGGCAGGCCGTGGCTGGAGTTCCGGGGCGGCATCGTGTTCACGCCGGAGAAGGACGGGCTCGACCTGGGCGAGGCGTGCGGTCTCGACGTGCGGCTGGACGCGCCGGTGACGCTGGACGTCGACGCGGTGCTGGCCCGGCCCGACATCGACGTCGTCTTCTACACGGGGCTGGGGACGCCGGCCGAGGTTGCGGAGGCATGCCTGCGGGCGAACCGGGCCGGCAAGGACGCCATCACCATCTCCGGCCTGGTGCATCCGCGAACGATCCTGGGCGCCGACGCGGCGGAGCGGCTGGACGCCGGCTCACGCGAGGCCGGGCGGCGGATCCTGGGCACCGGCCTGTGGGACTACCTGACCGTGACGCTGCCGCTGGCGTCGATGTCGAACGTCCTGCGGTTCGACGAGCTGCGGCTGGAGCGGGTGGCGGACACCACGCTGTGGGGCCACGGGATCCTCCGCGACGAGGGCGTCGGCGGGCCGCCCGAAGCGGCAGGCGGAGGCTTCATGATGCGCAACTTCCTGGTCGAGTCGATGATGCTGGTGGCCGAGTCACTGGGCCTTTCGATCTCCGAGCCGGCGTTCACCAGCGAGCCGATCGTGTCCGAGGTGCAACGGGAGCGGGCCGGGTACCTGGTCGAGCCGGGCACCACCTGCGGCCACCGGCGCCGGGTCGTCGCCGACATCGAGGGCGGCGGACAGCTGGTGTCGCTGTGGCAGGGCATGTTCGATCTCCAGCCCGATCGCGACGGGATGGAACGCGGCGCGAAGGTGATCGTGGCCGGTGAGCCGAGCTTCGAGGTGGCCGTGCGCGGCGACCTCTTCCTCGACACGTACCCGCCCACCGGGGCCCGGGCGATGGCCGCCGTGCGGCCGTTGCGCGCGCTGGCTCCCGGCCTGCACACCGTCGACGAGATCAGCCTCCGGCCCGCCTACCACTGAGCCAGGGCTCGTCCCCGGCGCCGCGTGCGCCGGGGACGAGCCCGCCTGGGTCAGGGATGGAAGCGGATGGCGCCGAGCAGCCCGTGCGTCTCGTCGTCGATCCCCGCGCTGAACAGCAGCGTGTGGTTCCCACCCGTGACGCTGTTGCCGAACCGGATCGCCCACAGGCCGTCGTTGCGCAACAGCGCGCCGTTCGGGCGGCGGAGCGCGCCCTCCCACTGGCCGGTCTGCGGGTCGAAGGCGTTGATCAGCCCGTCGCCGAAGTTGCCGACCAGGAAGTCCCGGCTGAACTTGCCGAATCCCGACGGCGCCCGGGCGAGGCCCCATGGCGCGTTCAGGGAGCCGCCGGTGACCAGCCGCCGCATCAGGTGCCCGCGGCGGTTGAAGATCGCCACCCGGCC
>DATLLX010000062.1:0-6178 GCA_035537595.1 Gaiellales bacterium
ATCTCGATGTTCACCGACTGGTCGGTGAACTTGGGCGCCGAGCGGTGGATGGGGCGCGTCTCCTTGTGGGTGAGCGCGCCGGCCTCGTCGATGGGCGTCCCGACGACGTTCAGGATGCGGCCGAGGACCGCCGCGCCGACCGCCGAGGACCTGACCCCGACGCAGGAGATCCTCGAGACGGGCATCAAGGTCATCGACCTCCTCGCCCCCTACGCGAAGGGCGGCAAGGTCGGCCTGTTCGGCGGGGCCGGCGTCGGCAAGACCGTCCTGATCCAGGAGCTGATCCGCAACATCGCCGAGGAGCACGAGGGCTTCTCCGCCTTCTGCGGCGTCGGCGAGCGCTCGCGCGAGGGCAACGACCTCTGGCTCGAGATGAAGGAGTCCGGCGTCATCGACAAGACGATGCTCGTCTTCGGTCAGATGAACGAGCCCCCCGGCGCCCGCCTGCGCGTCGCCCTCTCCGGCCTGACGATGGCCGAATACTTCCGCGAGCAGGGCGGCCAGGACGTGCTGCTCTTCATCGACAACATCTTCCGTTTCGTGCAGGCCGGCTCGGAAGTCTCGGCGCTGCTCGGCCGCATGCCCAGCGCCGTCGGCTACCAGCCGACGCTGGCCACCGAGATGGGCGAGCTGCAGGAGCGGATCACGTCCACCAACAAGGGCTCGATCACATCGGTGCAGGCGATCTACGTGCCCGCCGACGACCTCACCGACCCGGCCCCGGCGGCCTCGTTCGCCCACCTCGACGCCACCACGGTGCTGTCCCGCGACATCGCGTCGCGCGGCATCTACCCGGCCGTCGACCCGCTGGACTCCACCTCCCGGATCCTGCAGCCGGGCTCGGTGTCCGACGAGCACTTCCGCACCGCCACCCGCGTGCAGGAGGTGCTGCAGCGCTACAAGGACCTGCAGGACATCATCGCCATCCTGGGCATGGACGAGCTGTCGGACGAGGACAAGGTGGTCGTGCAGCGGGCGCGCAAGATCGAGCGCTTCCTGTCGCAGCCGTTCTTCGTCGCTCAGGCGTTCACCGGCTCGGAGGGCAAGTACTTGCAACTCGACGACACCATCCGCAGCTTCCAGGAGGTGCTGGACGGCAAGCACGACGACCTGCCGGAGCAGGCCTTCTACCTGGTCGGCGGGATCGACGAGGTGGTCGCCCGGGCGGAGGAGATGCGGAGCGCCGCCGCCTGATGGCGGAGTACACGCCCTACCCCGTGCAGGTGATCACTCCGGAGGGGACCGCCTTCACCGGCGACGCCCAGATCGTGGTCGTCCCCGGCGACGCCGGCCAGCTGGGGATCCTGGCCAACCATGCGCCGTTGATCTCGAGCCTGAAGCCGGGTGAGACCCACCTGACCGATGCCGAGGGCCGTGAGCACCGGTTCGCCACCGGCAACGGCTACATCCAGGTGCGGAAGAACGAGGCGCTGGTGCTGGTCGGGGAGGCCGTGCCCCGCGAGGAGATCGACTCCGGCGCCGCCCGCGCCCGGCTCGACCAGGCGCGGGCTGCGCTCGAGCAGGCGAACGCCGGCCAGGGCGACGTGTTCCGGGCCGAGCGTGAGGTGGCGTTCTCCGAGGCGCTGGTGCGCGTCTCGGAAGTCGGGTAAGCCAACAAAGCGGACGCCGTCCGCATCGACCGATACGCTCGCCATATGGCATATCCGGTGCACTTTGCGGTCGACTACCAGGAGCGGGCCTCCCGGCTGACCACGTTCTTCCGGTTGGTGCTGGTGATCCCGCACCTGATCGTGCTGGCCCTGTGGGCGATCCTGGCCTGGGTGCTCGCCATCGTTGCCTGGTTTGCCATTGTGATCACCGGCCGCCATCCCCGCGGCATCTTCGATCTGCAGGCCAGGTTCCTCGCCTACTACGGGCGCGTGCTGTGTTACCAGTGGCTGCTCGTCGACGGGTTCCCGCCCATCGGCGGCGGCTCGCCCGACGACGGCTACCCGGTCAGGCTGACGGTCGACTATCCGGAGCGCCAGTCGCGGCTGACCGTGTTCGTCCGCCTGCTCATGGCCATCCCGGCGTCGATGGTCGCCTACGCGCTCAATCTGCTGCTCGAGATCCTGGCCTTCTTCGCCTGGCTGGTGATCGTGTTCCTGGGCCGGCTGCCCCGGGGCATCTTCGAGGTGATGGAACTGCCGGCACGGTTCCAGGTGCGGCTGGCGGCCTACGCATTCCTGCTGCTCACCGACGCCTATCCCTGGTTCCAGCCGGAGAGCGAGGCAACGGTGCCGGAGCGGAGCTGGGACGACCCGCTGCCGCCGGTCGCCTAGCTGTCTGGCCGGCCGGCCATCCGCTCGTCGGCGCGCCCGGCGGGCAGCGGGCGGGCCGGGTCGTAGGCGGCCGCCTGCGGATGGCTGCCGGTGGCGATCAGGTCGGCGGCGATCCTGCCGCCCAGAAAGCCCTGGACGTTGCCCACACCGCTGTAGCCGCCTGAGATGTAGAGGCCGTCGCTGCCCGGCACCGTGCCCACCAGCGGCAGCATGTCGGACGAGAATCCCATGATCCCGGCCCAGCGGTGCTCCATTCTCACCCCTTCCAGGCCCAGCGTCCGGGCGGCGAACCGGTCGATGGCGCGCTGAATGGTGGCCGTTGTGGCCTCGACGTCGGTGAACTCGGCCTCCATGTCGTGCATCCGGCCGCCGCCGACCGCGATCCGGCCGTCCGAGGTCGGCCGGTAGTAGTAGAAGCCGCCGTTGGAGTGGGTGGGCACGGCGAGCACACGCAGCTGGGCCGGCAGCACCTCGGTCACCGCGACCTGGCCGCGCACCGGGTAGATGGCTCCGGCGAGGTCGGGCGCCAGCCGGGGGATCAGGCCGTCGCAGGCGATCAGCACGGCCTGGGCCGTCACCCCGCCGCCGCCGGTGGCGACCCGCCAGCCCCCGCCGTCGGCGGTCACGGAAGCAACCGGCGAGCAGTCGAACACCCGCGCTCCCCGGCCCGCGGCGGCCTCGACCAGCGCGCGCACCCAGAGCGCGGGCGACAGCTCGCCGTCCTGCGGCAGGTAGGCCGCCTCGACGAACGTGTCCCGCAGCGGCGGGGGGATGCGCTCGGGCGCCAGCTGCGCGCGGATGCCGGCCCTTGCCGCCGCCGCGACCATCGCCGGGATCTCGCCGGCCTCGTCCTCGGTGGCCAGCCACAGGCTGCCGGTGCGGCGGATCGCCTGCGGCACGCGCAGCTCGCCGGCCAGGTCCTGCATCTGGTCGAGCGCGGCCTCCGTGGCCAGTTGGAGCGCCGCAGCCTGATCCGCGCCCAGGCGGTCGACCAGCTCGGTGTAGGTGAGGGCGGTGCCGGTGGAGGCGAATCCGCCGTTCCGGCCGCTGGCGCCAGCGGCCACCTCGCGGCCCTCCACCACCGCCACCGAGACGCCGTGCTCGAGCAGCCGCCAGGCGCACGAGGCGGCGGTCACGCCGGCACCGACGATGCAGACATCGGCGCTCGCCGGGCCGGCCAGCGCCCCATACCGGCGCGCCGGCGCCTCCAGCTGCCAGAAGGAAGGGCCGGTGCCCGGATCGGCCGTGGGCTGACGAATGTCTGACACCTCGCGCCACACTAGCCCGTCCATGCTCCTCCCAGCATGCCCAGGCGCACCTACAATCGCCCGCGTGCAAACACCTGACGAGCTGGCCCTGCTGGAGCGGTTGATCGCCTACGACACGTCGTCCGAGGACGGTATCCGCGACGCCTTCGCCTTCCTGCGGGGGTGGTTGGAGGGGCGCTCGATCGCCCACCGTGAGTACGAGTCGAACGGCCTGCCGTCGCTGGTCGCCGCGGTCGGCGAGGGGCCGCGCACGATCGTCTGGAACGCCCACGTCGACGTCGTCCCTGGTCGCCGCGACCAGTTCTCACCATGGCGCCAGGACGGCCGCCTGTACGGCCGCGGCGCCTACGACATGAAGGGGGCGCTGGCGGGCATGCTGACCGCGCTCTCCGACCTCGCCGACGCCCGGGAGTCGATCCCCGGCGTCAAGGTGAAGCTGCTGATCGTGCCCGACGAGGAGGCCGAGGAGGAGCCGGCCAACGCGAAGGCGTCGGCGTTCCTTGCCGAGGAAGGCCACATCGGCGAGTTCGTGATCTGCGGCGAGCCCACGAACCTCGAGATCGGCGTCCAGTCCAAGGGCGTGCTGGTGGTGCGGATCGACGTCGAGGGCAGGGCCGCGCACGGCTCGACGCCGTGGCTGGGCCAGAACGCGATCCTCCACGCAATCGCCCTGTACGACCAGATCACCCGCCTGCCGTTCACGGCCGCCCGCTCGCAGTTGTTCGACGGGCCGTCGGTCAACATCGGCCGGATTTCCGGCGGTGACGTGGTGAACAAGGTGCCCGACCACTGCCGGATCGACGTCGACATCCGCTACCTGCCCGACCAGGACCCGGCGGAGGTGCTGCACCAGGTGCGCTCGCTGGGCGCGTCGGTGACCCCGATCTACGAGCTGCCGCCGGCCGATCTCGACCCCTCCGAGCCGCACGTCCGCGAGCTTCGCGAGGCGATCCGCTCGGTGGGCGGCGGTGACGCGCCGAGCGTGGGCCGCGACGGCGCGTCGGACGCCGTGTTCTTCCTTCGCAAGGGCATCCCCAGCATCGAGTTCGGCCCCTCCGGCGGCGGCCACCACGGGCCCGAGGAGTTCGTCGAGATCGAGTCCCTGAACCGCTACCGGAACGCTCTGGTGGCGTTCGCCCGGCGCCTCTCCGGGACGGCGGCAGGGTGAGGAGTCCCGGCGGGCACGGCGAACGACCCATCTATACTCAGGCGAACTGCCCGCGTTCATCGCGGGCATCCGTACGTCAGGAGCCCGTGTGACGATGTCCGAGCCGCCATCCCGAGACCAGCCGCGGATGACGGTCTACCAGACACGGAAGCAGCGGCACCGCCCGCGCTGGCGGCGGATCGCCGCCTGGACGGCCGCAACCGTGTTCCTGGTAGCCGTCGCAGGCGCGGCGGCGGTCGCCTACTGGGCCAACGGGCTGGTGGACAAGATCGGCAACCTCGACAGCAACGTCAAGGCCGCCCAGACCGACCTGTCGCAGAACATCCCCACCCCCAGCCAGCCGGCGGTGGCGCTCGTGATCGGGTCGGATCATCGGGCCAGCTACGGCAAGGGCGAGCCGTCTCGCTCCGACACGCTGATGCTGGTGCGGATCGACCCGGTGACCAAGTCGATCTCGATGCTGTCGCTGCCCCGCGACCTGTACGTGCCGATCAACGGCGTCTGCTGCAACAAGATCAACGCCGCCTACTCGGACGGCGGCGTGAAGCTGGCCCTGAAGACCGTCCAGGACTACACCGGGATCAAGGTCAACTACCTGATCGTGGTCGACTTCAGCGGCTTCACGCAGCTGGTCAACTCGTTCGGCGGCGTCTACGTGAACGTCGACCAGTACTACTACCACGTGAATACGCCCGGAACCGACCAGTACGCCCAGATCAACATCAAGCCGGGCTACCAGCTGCTGCGCGGCACGCAGGCGCTGTCCTTCGCCCGCTACCGGCACACCGACTCGGACTTCTACCGCACCGCCCGCCAGCAGCTGGTGCTCGATGCGCTGCAGACCAAGGCGTCGGGCAAGCTGCACGGCATCGGCATCGACCAGATCAGCACCATCAAGGACGTCGCCGAGACGGTCGCAAACAACGTGCAGGTGACCGGCCCGAAGGGCGCGCCCAGCGTGCGGACGATGATCTCCTATGCCAGCCTGGCCTACGAGACCAAGGGCAACGCCCTCAGCGTCAAGCTGCAGGCCGAGGTAGGCGGCGATCCCACCAACTCGTACGTCACCGCCACGCCGGATGCGCTGCGGCGCGCCGTGTACCTGTTCGAGCATCCCGAGCGGGTGGCCAAGCCCAAGAACGAGATCCCCACCGGGTCGAAGGCGGGCAAGAACAGGGGCTTCAAGCCGAAGGTGAAGCCGGAGGGGGTCACCGTCACGGTCGTCAACGGCAACGGCGTCACCGGGTCGGCGGGCACGGGCGGCCAGGCCCTGTCCCAATTCGGCTACCAGGTGTCGGTGGCGAGCACGCCGGCGCCCAGCTTCGACTACACCCAGAACTGGGTGTACTACCGCGACGGCTCGCAGAAGGCGGCTGCCGACCTGGTCAAGATCCTGGGCAATGCCCAGGCCAAGTCGCTGCCGCCGGAGTTCACCTACGCCAGCGACATCGTGGTGGTGG
>DATLLX010000063.1:0-4029 GCA_035537595.1 Gaiellales bacterium
GAATGGCCGCACAACGAGTTCGTGCGCTTCTATGTCGAGGCGGGACCGCTGGGGCTCGCCTTCATCCTGCTCCTGGTGGGGCTTCTGGTCCGCACGGCGCTCGTCGCCGCGGTCGCAGACCCGGTGCCAGAGCGCCGGGCGCTGATGCTGGTGATCGCCGCCGACATCGTGGCCGAGTCCTGCCTGCAGAACCTGTTCAATGCCATCCACCACGCCACCGTTCTGGTGCTGTTCCTGGCCGTGGCGGCGGCTCGCGATTCCGGCACCGCCCCGGAGCGGGTAGGTTCTGGACAGGCTGCCCTTCCGGCGCCTAGCTGACCCTCCCAGGGGAGGAGGCATCATGAGCGAGCCAGCAGCCGGCATCTTCGAACTGGCGTTGCCGAAGACGGCCGCCAACTACCGCCCGCTGAGCCCGCTCGACTTCCTGGCCTGGAGCGCTGCCGTCTTCCCGCAGCGGACGGGCGTGGTCTATGGCGGCACGCGCTGCAGCTATGGCGAGCTTGCCGCCCGCTGCCGCCGGCTCGCCAGCGCCCTTGCCCGCCTCGGCATCGGCAAGGGCGACACCGTGGCCGTGCTCTGCCCGAACACCCCGCCGATGCTGGAGGCGCATTACGGCATCCCGATGCTGGGTGCCGTGCTCAACGCCCTCAACCTGCGCCTGGACGCGGCCTCGATCGCCTTCATCCTGGAGCATGGCGAAGCCAAGGTGCTGCTCGCCGACAGCGAGCTTGCACCTACCGTCAAGGCGGCCCTGGCCCAGGTCCGGCGGCCGATCCGGGTAATCGACATCGTCGACCCCGTAGCCTCGGGCGAGCGGCTGGGCGAGCTCACCTACGAGGAGCTGCTGGCAACGGGCGATCCGGCGTTCGAGTGGAGAGCCCCGGACGACGAGTGGGACGCGCTCTCGCTCTGCTACACGTCGGGCACCACCGGCAACCCGAAGGGTGTCGTCTACCACCATCGCGGCGCCTACCTGAACGCGCTTGGCAACGCGCTGGTCTTCGGTCTTAGCCCCAGCTCGGTCTATTTGTGGACGTTGCCGATGTTCCACTGCAACGGCTGGACCTACACCTGGGCTGTCACCGCCGCCGGCGGCACCCATGTCTGCCTGCGCAAGGTCGACCCCGCCGTCATCTTCCCCACGCTCCGCGACGAGAAGGTCACGCATCTCTGCGGCGCCCCGGTCGTGCTGACCATGCTGATCCACGCGCCGGACGAGGTGAAGTGCCGCTTCGAGCAGAGGGTGGAGGTCGCCACCGGCGGTGCCGCCCCGCCAAGTGCGGTGATCGAGGCCATGGAGGGCATGGGCTTCCGCGTCACCCACCTCTACGGCCTGACCGAGACCTACGGGCCTTCGACCGTGTGCGTTCCCCAGCCCGACTGGGAGGGCCTGCCGCTCGGCCAGCGCGCCGCCCTCATGGCCCGGCAGGGTGTCCGCTACCCGACCATGCACGGCGTGCAGGTGGCCGACCCGGAGACGATGAACCCGATGCCGCCGGACGGCGTAGGACTCGGCGAGATCATGCTCCGCGGCAACACGGTGATGAAGGGCTACTTGAAAAACCCCACGGCGACCGAGGAGGCGTTCCGCGGCGGCTGGTACCACACCGGCGACCTCGCGGTGCAGCACGAGGACGGCTATGTCGAGGTCAAGGATCGGGCCAAGGACATCATCATCTCCGGCGGCGAGAACATCTCCTCGCTCGAGGTCGAGGAGGCGCTCTACCGGCACCCTGCGGTGATGGAGGCCGCCGTCGTCGCCATGCCCGACGCGAAATGGGGCGAGCGGCCTTGCGCCTTCGTCACCCTGAAGCCCGGTGCGGCCGAGCCGCCCGAGGCCGAGATCATCGCCTGGTGCCGCCAGCACCTGGCCCACTTCAAGGCCCCGAGCCGGGTCGTCTTCGGGCCCCTGCCCAAGACCTCGACCGGCAAGATCCAGAAGTTCGACCTCCGCCTACGGGCGCGCGACCTTAACTGACGGGGTGACGAGCGGAGCAGGTGGCACGTTTCCTTCGCGTCCTCCTGCTGCTCGCATTCGCCCTCACGGCAGGCGGCGGCTACTGGCTCTGGCGCCACTGGCCGCCGCTGGTCGAGGTCGGCGCCGTGACGCGCGGACCCGCCGTCGAGGCGGTCTACGCTACCGGCACGGTCGAGCCCGTGCGCTGGGCCCCGGTGGGCCCGGCCGTGAAGGCCCGGCTGCTCGAGCTCTACGTGGATGAGGGTGCCGCCGTGCAGACCGGACAGGTGGTGGCCCGGCTCGACGACACGGCGGCCCGCGCCCAGCTGGTCGAGGCCGAGGCCCGCGCCCGATTCGCCACCGATGCCGCGAAGCGGGGCCGGATGCTGCTCCGGCGCGGTGTCGCGGCGCAGAGCGAGCTCGACCGTGCCGAGAGCGAGGAGCGGGCCACGGCGGCCCTTGTCGAGGTGGCGCAGCGCCGACTCGAGGACTACCTGATCCGTTCGCCGATCGACGGGAAGGTGCTGCGCCGCGACGGCGAGCCGGGCGAGGTCCGCGACACCGCCGATGCCGTCTTCTGGATCGGTGAGCCGCTGCCGTTGCGGGTCACGGCCGAGGTCGACGAGGAGGACATTCCGCGGGTCCGGTCAGGCCAGCGGGCGCTGCTGAAGGCCGACGCCTTCCCCGACCGCGCGCTCGAGGGCAGCGTCGGCCAGATCACGCCCAAGGGCGATCCGGTGCAGAAAACCTACCGGGTGCGGATCGCACTGCCGGACGACACGCCTTTGATGATCGGCATGACGATCGAGGCCAACATCATCATTGCCGAGCGCCCGGCCGTGCTGGCTCCGGCCCGGGCCCTGCGCGGCGGCAAGGTGCTCGTGCTGGACGGTGGCACCGTGCGTGAGCGCCCGGTCGAGACGGGCGTCGCCGGCGGAGAGCTGGTCGAGGTGCGCCGCGGTCTCGAGCCCGGTCAGGCCGTGGCTCTCGACCCGCCGCCGGGCCTCGCCGACGGCGATCGGGCGCGACGCCGGGACGAGCCCGGCAACGCGCTCCTGGCGCTCTTCGGGCGATAGCGGGCGCCGATGCCCCTGCCGCTGGCCCTCGACATCGCCCTCGGCCATCTGCGCCGGCGTCGGCGGCAGACGCTGGTGTCTATCCTGGGCGTGGCCTTGGGTGTGGGCTTCTTCGTGGCGGTGAACGCGCTGATGCGCGGCTTCCAGCAGTATTTCGTGGCCCAGATCATCGACGTGGCCCCGCACCTCGTGATGAAGGACGAGTTCCGTCGCCCCGGCGTGCAGCCCGTGCACGTCGTCTACAAGGGGGCCGCGATCTCCCTCTCCGGCCTGAAGCCGCGGGCCGAGCCGCGCGGGATCCGCAACGCGCGGGCCAAGATCGCGGCAATCGAGGCGCTGCCGGGAGTGGCGGTAGCACCAACGCTCACCGGCCAGGCGATCCTGCGCTACGGCACCCGCGACGTGACCGCGACCATCCTGGGCATCGACCCCGAGCGCGAGCGGCGCGTCACCAACATCGAGAAGGACCTGATCCACGGCCGGCTCGCCGACCTGCGCTCGAGCGCCAATGCGCTGATCCTGGGGGTCGGGATCGCCGACCGGCTGGGGGCTGCCGTGGGCGACTCGGTGAGCGTGATCTCGCCGGAGGGCGTCACCCAGCTGATGAAGATCGTGGGCCTCGTCCAGACCGGCATCACCTCGATCGACACCTCGCAGCGCTACGCGCTGCTCAAGACCGCCCAGGTGCTCCAGGACCGGGTCAACATCGTCAACCAGATCCGCATGCGGGTCGACGACGTGACCCGGGCGGAGCCCATCGCCCGTCAGCTCGAGGACAGGTTCCGCTACCGGACCGAGAGCTGGGAGGAGACGAACGGCAACGTGCTCAAGCTCTTCGTCATCCAGAACGCGATCATGTACTCGGTCGTGGGTGCGATCCTCCTGGTCGCCGCGTTCGGAATCTACAACATCATCTCGACCGTCGTGTACGAGAAGACACGGGACATCGCGATCCTGAAGTCCCGTGGCCTCTCCGAGGGGGACATCCAGGCGAGC
>DATLLX010000064.1:0-4665 GCA_035537595.1 Gaiellales bacterium
ATCTTGCGTGCGGGGGTGCTCATCGGGCGCGCGTCAGCTCCTCGGTCTGGTCGCTGAGAGGAATCGGGCTGCGTCATGGCCGTGGTATCGGCCGGGACGGCCGCAAGCCTGAGCGGGGCAGAATGGCCTTGCGACCCTGGACACAACGGGTTCCAGTCTAGCCACGGGCCCGGTCGTCCGAGCCACCCCTTAACGCCTGCTCAATCTCGCGGCGCAGCGGACGATGACCGGTCCGATGCAGCCGTCCCCTGCACCTGTACCCGACCACGCCGGCTGGCGAACGCGCGTCGACGACGTCACGCTGCGTGCCGCCGCCGCTGTCCCGGCTGCCGATACCGGCGTGCTGCTCTACGAGCTGCTTGAGCTGGGCGGCGTCGGTCAGACACCCGATAACCAGAAGTCGAGACGCTGTGTTACCCGGGCGAACCGTGGCAGAAGCGCAGCGCCGCCACGGCCAGCAGCTTCGCGCAGTCGACCATTTCGGCGACCGGCACGTGCTCGTCGACGGCATGGGCAACGCCGATGTCGCCGGGGCCGAAGCAGACGGCCGGGGTGTCGCCCAGGCGGGTGAAGGTCGCGCCATCGTGCCAGTTGTCGAGCCCGGCGACCACCGGCCGCCGACCGGCGTCGGCGATCGCGCCGGCGAGCGTCTGCACCAGCGGATGCTGCTCGGCCACCTCGGCCGCCGGTACCTCCGAGCCCCAGGCCACGGACGGCGGGTGGGCGACCAGCCAGGGGTCACGGGACGCGGCCTCCGCGATCGCCGCCTCGATCTGCCGGCGGACGCCGCCGGCCCAGCCGTCGGCCTCTCCATGGGCGGGCAGGTAGGCGACGTGCCAGGTGGCGCTGCAGCGGGCCGGGTAGGTGACCGGCCAGTCGCCGCCGTGCAGCTCGCAGAGCACGCACTCCCCCTCGGAGAGCACCGGGTGCCGGTGCTCGGGACCGGCCCGCCACCCGGCCTCGAACCGGCGCACCGCCTCCAGCAGCGGCAGCATCTTCTCGATCGCGTTGACCGCGCCGCCGTCCCGCCAGTCCGGCTGGGGAACCCCGGCATGCCCCGGCCGGCCCTCGACCGTCACGGTCGGGATCAGCGTCCCCCGGCAGGCCCGCCAGACGGCCAGCCCGGTCGGCTCGGTGACGATCATGCCGTCGCCGCGCACGCCGTGGGAGACCGCCGCAAGGCCGCCGGCGCCGGTCGACTCCTCGTCGGTCACGGTGCACACGGTGAGGTCGCCGCCCAGCACGCCGAGCCGGGCGACCGCCTCGGCGGCGACCACCATGGCGGCGATGCCGCCCTTCATGTCGCAGGCGCCGCGCCCGTACACCCGGCCGTCGCGGAGGGTCGCGCGGTGGGGAGGGGTCGTCCAGCGGCCGCGCGGCTCGACGTCGACCACGTCGATGTGGCCGTTCAGGATCAGGTGCCGCCCGTCCCCTTGCCCGGCGAGCCGGGCCGCCAGCTGCGGTCGGCCCTCGAAGCCGATCGGCTCGGGCACCATCGGCGTTCCACCGGCGTCGCCGGGCGACGGCTCCCAGAGGTCTACCTCCGCTCCCGCAGCCGACAGCCGGGCTGCCAGCAGCTCCTGCAGAAGCCGCTCCTGGCGGGCCGGGTCAGACGCCCGTGCCCGGGCCGTCGTGTCGAGCGCTATCAGCGCCTCGAGCAGCTCGAGCAGCTCGCCGGCCCGCCGGTCGATGTACTCGCAGACCGCTCGCTCGTCGTCCCGCACGATCACCGCGCCAAGCATGACACCCCGCCGCCACCGGCGGCTCAATCAACTGGCCGTGGGTACCTGAGCCCGGCAGCGCGGTGATTGAGGCGGACGCCTCCCACTGCCCGAACAGGTGGGACGGTCGATCGCCCCGCCCAGATCGAGTACCCGACCCGGGTGGAGACCACACCGACACCGTGACGACATCGACCGCATAGTCGGTGAAGCCGGCGGCGCACCGCTCCTGGCGCCGGACGCCGAGGTGCGCTACGAGTAGCTGGCCGACACGCCCGAGCCGCGGATCGACGCCGCAGCCTGACATCCCGAAAGCTCAGGGGTCTCCCGGACGCCATCTGGCCCCCGGACGGGTGATGATTGGCAGGTCGAAGGAGACTTGCCGAGATGCGCCGGATACACATCGTGTGGGCACTGCTGTTCGCGGCGGCCGTGCTGGCCGGTGCAGCCGCGGCGGTCGCCGGTCGCGGCGAGACAGCTCACACCACCGCCTCGACGGTGGCGGAACCCACATCGGCTGCCTCCACCTCGGCGGCTGTGAGCGAGCCGCCGCCGAGCGAGCCACCGCTCAGTGAGCCCGCGCCGCCGGCGACCGGGACGCTGCTCGTCGAGCGCTTCACCGCAAACCGCCGGGACTGGCCGGAGAGCACGAGCCCGTACTCGCGGCTCGTCGTTCGGGGCGGCCGCTACCGGATCGCCGTCACCACGCCCAACGGCTTCGAGCAGCCCACCGCCGAGCTGTCCGCACCGGCGGCGGGGGTCGAGCTCGATGCGGTGGTCGAGCAGCACGGCCGGCTGGCCGGCGCCGGCCTCAGCTGCCTTGACAGCAGCGGCACCGGCCTCGAGTTCCTGATCGACGCGCCGACCGGAAGGTACTCGGTGTGGGCAGCCACCGCCGACGCGGCTTTCGAGGTCACCCGCGGCCGCAGCGATCGCATCCACCGCCAGGGCCGAAACCGGCTGCATGCCGTGTGCGGAGCTCCGGGGGACGCCGTGGTGCTGGCGGTGAACGGCAGCCGGCTGGCGCTAGTCAGCGGGGCGGCGGAGATCGCGGAGCTGACCGGCCAGTCCTACGCGCCCGGCCCGTTCGCAACCGCCGGGCTGCCGGTGGAGGCCGGGCGAAGCTCCGGCGCGGTGGTCTACGACGACCTGGTGGTGCGGGCGACTGGCTAGCATCTTGCGGATGCCCGAGGAGGTGCCCGAGGTCGGATTTGCCACCGCCGCCGAATGGACGGCCTGGCTGGCCGAGCACCATCAGCGGTCGGCGGGCGTCCGGCTGCGGATCGCCAAGAAGGGCACCGGCGTGGAGTCGGTCACTCACGCCCAGGCGCTCGAGGCGGCACTCGCACACGGCTGGATCGACGGCCGCGCGAACCGGGTCAACGAGACCTGGTTCGCCCAGTGGTTCGGGCCCAGGCGGCGGGGCAGCAGGTGGTCTGCGATCAACCGGCGGACGGCCGAGCGGTTGATCGCCGAGGGCGCCATGACCCCGGCCGGGCTGCGAGCGGTCGAGGAGGCGCGGGCCAACGGCAACTGGGACGTGGCCTACGCCGGCCCCCGCTCGATCACCGTGCCGGATGACCTCCAGGCCGAGCTCGACCGGCGTCCCGATGCGGCCCGGATGTTCGCCGCCCTCAGCGGTCAGAACCGCTACGCGATCCTGTACCGGATCCAGGACGCGAAGCGGGCCGAGACGCGCACCCGGCGGATCGAGAAGTTCGTGGCCATGCTCGAGGCCGGCGAGACGATCCACCCGCAGTGACGGCCGGCGCGGTCACGAGGCGGCGCGAATCGTTGCCGGCATCCCGCCCCGCGGCCGCAGGGTGAACCGGGCGTCGATGGCGGGGGCCGGGTCGTGGGGGATCACCCGCCAGCGGCGGGCCAGCGTCGCCAGCACCAGCACGCCCTCCAGCCAGGCGAAGCGCTCCCCGATGCACAGCCGCGATCCGGCGCCGAACGGGAAGTAGGCGCCGGCGGGAGGCGGCTCGTGCGGCGGCAGCCAGCGCTCGGGATGGAAGGCCAGCGGCCGGTCGAAGTTGGCCGGATCGCGATGCACGACCCACTGGCTGATGACGACGGTGCCGCCCTCGGCCAGGGACAGCCGCCCCAGCCGGACGTCGCGGGTGGCGATGCGCGCCAGCGCCCAGACGGGCGGGTACAGCCGCAGGGCTTCCCTGAAGACGGCCTGGGTGTAGGGCAGTGCGGCCGCATCGGCTGCGGTGGCGGGCCGGTCGGCCAGCACCTCGACCAACTCTCTGCGCAGCCGTTCGGCCGGCCCGGGGTTGCGCGCCAGCAGGTGCCAGGCCCAGGTCAGCGCCTGGGCGGTGGTCTCGTGCCCGGCGAGCAGCAGCGTCACGGCCTCATCGCGGATCTCCTCGTCGGACAGCGCCCGGCCGCCGTCATCCAACCTCAGCGCCAGCAGGTGGTCGATCAGGTCGGGGGCGGCGGCCGGCGGCCCCTGACGCCCGCGGATCAGGCCCAGGATCATGCGGTCGAAATCGCCACGGGCGGCGTTGAACTGGCGCGTCGCCGGCAGCGGCAGCCGCCACATCAGCTCGCCGCCCGGCAGCAGGAACCGGTGGAACACCCGCATCCCCGCCTCCAATACCCGGCGGATCTCGGGCGCCTCCGACTCCACGTCGGCATCGAAGATCGTGCGGCCGACGATATCGAGCGCCAGCCCGGTCATCTCGGCGTTCACGTCGACCACGGCGCCGTTCCGCCAGCGAGCCGACGTCCGCTCCGCCGCGGCCACCATCGCATCGCCGTAGCGGTCGATCAGCGCCCGGTGGAACACCGGCTGGATCAGCCGCCGGCGCCGCAGGTGGTCGGTTCCCTCGCTGGTCAGAAGCCCGTCGCCGAGCAGCCGTCGTGCCGCGCGCAGCGCCCGGCCCTTGACGAACGCCGAGCCCTCGTCGACCAGCAGCCGGCGGCTGATCCAGCC
>DATLLX010000065.1:0-18026 GCA_035537595.1 Gaiellales bacterium
ATCTGCTGGCGGCCGAGTTCGTCACCGGCCAGAACCTGATCGTCGACGGCGGCCGCCTGCTGCGGCCATGAACGGATGTGACGACCGCCCCACTGGATACCCTTGGAGCTTCCGACCACCGTCCGAGGAAACGCGAGAGAGCCGTGGCAGTCGACGTCCGAACCGAGCCCACCGTGCAGCCTGAGGGCGCATCCGACCACATCGCCGCGGCCGAGGCCGCCGGCGACCTGATCCGCGTCCTCGACCATGGTTTCGTCCGCTTCACGGGCGCGATGGCCGACGATCTGTCGGTGGTCAACGCCGCCCGCGTCTCCTTCGCCGACACCCGCGAGGAGATGTCCGAACGCGACGGGGGGCTGATCCGGTTCCTGATGCGTGAGCGCCACGGGACACCGTTCGAGCACAACTCGTTCCGCTTCCACATCAAGGCGCCGATCTTCGTCGCCCGCGAGCACATGCGGCACCGTACGAACAGTTTCAACGAATGGAGCGCCCGCTACTCGAAGCTCGAGCCGCAGTTCTACCTGCCCGCCGCCGAGGACGTCCGCACCCAGGTGGGCAAGCCCGGCGCCTACACCTTCGACCCGGTCGACCCGGCCACGGCGGAGCAGACCCGGGAGGCCCAGCGGGCCGTGTACGAGGGTGCCTACCGCACCTACGAGCAACTGCTGGAGCGCGGCATCGCCAAGGAGGTGGCGCGCAACGTGCTGCCGGTGGCCATCTACACCCAGTACTTCTGGACGGTCAACGCGCGCAGCATGATGAACTTCCTGTCGCTGCGCGCGGCGGAGACCGCCCAGCGCGAGATCCGCCGCTACGCCGAGGCGGTCGAGGTGTTCTTCGCCCGCGAGATGCCGATCACGCACGCGGCGTTCGTCGCGAACGACCGCCGGGCGCCGTAAGGCGGCCCGTCCCCCCTGAAGGGGGATGCTGCGCGTGGTTCGGGCGGCGACACTGAGCGTATGCGCTCCACGGCTCCCCCCCGCGCTGCGTCCACGCACGCCCGTGCCCAGTCGTCCCGGCAGATCCGCCGGTTCTCACTGATCTGGCTGATCTCGGCTGCCGGCGTGCTGAGCGCCGTGGCCCTTGCCAGCCACGTCGCCGGCGGCTACCGGGACGAGGCCGAGACACGCGCCGAAGCCACCACCGCCGCCCAGCTGACCACCGCCCGGCTGCGCGCGGCCGTGGAGCGGGAGGCGAACGACCGTGTCTCCTACGACATCACGGGCGACGTGCTGTACGTCGAACGCTTCCAGAGCGATGCCGCCCAGACCAGAAAGCTGGCCGTGGGACTGGACGCCAACGTCCGCGCGGCCGCGACGAGCAGCTTCGACGGGCGCCTGCTGACATCCGCGCTGGCCGACCTGTCCGCGTGGCTCGACGCCAGCGAACAGGCGATGAGCGCCACCGGTGCGTCGCGGCGGGCGCCTGGGCTCCCGCAGCGCGGCGCGCCGCAGGTCGATGCCACCGCCAACGCACTGCTCGACGACCTCCAGCTGATCGACCGCCGGCTGCCGCAGGATGCGACCGCCGCCATCGCCCGCTCGCGGAGCATGGCCAACCAGGTCGACATCGTCCGCCAGGTGGCCACGCTGGCCGGGTTGATCCTGCTGCTTGCCGGGGGTATCCGGCTCGTCCGCCAGGCGTGGGGGCTGGCCGAGGAGGCTGACCTCCGCCGCGAGCGCGAGGAGCGGTGGCGCGAGCAGATCGAGGAGGTGATGGCCTGGAGCGTGCGGGCCAAGGGCGCGGTGACCAGGAATCAGCTGATCGGCTTCGCCAACATGGTGCCCCGGGAGGCCGTCGGCGCCACCTGCTTCCTGGTCGCGCAGGGCGCGGCGCCGGTGCACCCGTCCCACGGGCAGCCCCGGCTGCCGATCGAGGTGGACGACGCCGGTGAGGGCCTGCACGTCTCGGTGTGCTTCGCGGAGGGCCGCGGCGACCAGCACGACCACCACGCGCTCGACCTGATGCTCGGCCATCTCGCAGCGCTCTGGCGGACCGTGCTGCGGCAGGAGGAGCTGGAGCGGGCGGCAGGGCACGACGCGCTCACCGGGCTCCCCAACCGGCGCACGTTCGAGGCCGAGCTGCGCCGCCGGGCAGCCGTGTGGCGGCGCCGGGGGATGGGCTTCACCCTGGCCCTCGCCGACCTCGACCATTTCAAGTCGGTCAACGACACGCTCGGCCACACCGAGGGCGATGCGGTGCTGCGCCGCGCCGGCGAGGCGATCCGCTCCGCCCTGCGCCGATCCGACCGCGTCTACCGGATCGGCGGCGAGGAGTTCGCGCTGCTGCTCGAGACCACGGACGCCGCCGGCGTGCAGGAGCTTCTCGACCGCGCGCGCGAGGCAGTCAAGGCGCTGTCCGTGGAACCGACGCCGGGCCGGCGGCTGTCGACCTCGATCGGCTGGGCGATCTACGGCGAGGACGCCGAGGAGCGCACCGACCTGATGAACCGCGCCGACGGCGCCCTCTACGACGCCAAGAACGGCGGCCGCGACCGGGTGCTCCGATCGGGCGAGGCGGCCGCGGCGGCCTAGATCCCCAGGGCGTGGCCGTCGCGGCGGGGCTCGCTGCCGCCGGCCAGGCGGCCGCCGCCGTCCCGCGTGATCAGGTGCGCGTTCCCGAAGTTGCCCTCGTCGTCGACCACGGCCGCGGGCCGGCCGAACGTCCCCACCAGCCCCTCCAGAGGCGGCTCGACCGAGACCGTGCCGTCCTCCTCCAGCCGCACCCGGGGGGCGTCCAGCGCCTGCTGGGGGTGCATGCCGTGGTCGAGCAGGTTGCACACCACCTGCACGTGTCCCTGCGGCTGGAACTGGCCGCCGGTGACGCCGAACACCGCCGTCCAGCGATCGTCGCCGTCGAGCAGCGCGGCCGGGATGATGGTGTGGAACGGCCGCTTGGCCGGAGCGAAGTCGTTGGGGTGGCCGGGCTCGACCACGAAGCCGGAGCCGCGGTTCTGCAGCGCGAACCCGAAACCGGGCACCAGCACCTTGGAGCCGAATCCCCAGAAGATGCTCTGGATCAGCGACACCGCCATTCCCTCGCCGTCTGCCGCGCACACGTACGCGGTGTCGCCGATGCTGGCGTAGCCCCGGTCGTAGGCCGCGGCCAGCGCCTCGATCTGGTGCTGCGGGGCGGGCGACGGCAGCATCTCGAGCGCCCAGCCGGCGATCGACCCCTGGCCGTTGGGCGGGAGCTCGAGCAGCTGGTGGCCGCGATAGCCGAAGCGAAGCGGCGTCACCCATTCGCTGCGGTGGGACGCCAGATCGGCGTCCTCCAGCCACGAGACCGACGCCACCGCCTCGGCCACCGGGCCCTCGTAGAAGGTGCCGGCGACGGCATGCTCGAGGGCGATCGCGATCTGCGGATTGGTCATCGGGTCACGCGGTGCGAAGTGCTCGGCGGCGTCGCCCTCGAGCGCGGCATGCTCGATCGCCCAGTCGCGAATGCCCTTCGGCGGCACGGCCCAGCCTGCACGGGCGAGCGCGATGGCCGGGGCCAGGGCGGCCGCCAGGCCGCGGCGCGAGAACCTGGCCGCCAGGTCGGTCCAGCCGGCGACGCAGCCGGGCACCGTCACGCTGCGGGGACCGAACAGCTCGGGCAGCGCATCTCCGGGCCGGGCCGGCGACCGGCCGCTGCCGTTCAGCCCCACCGGCTGCTCGCCGTCACGAACGACGATCGCGAACAGGTCGCCGCCGGGGCCGCACTGGTACGGCTCGGTGACGGCCAGCATGCCCGCCGCGGCCAGCGCCGCGTCGACCGCGTTGCCCCCCTCCTCGATCGCGCGGATGCCGGCCAGCGCGGCCAGTGGCTGGCTGGTCGCGACCATCCCCCGGCGGCCGGCGGCAGACGATCGCGGTGGGCTGGACGTGAACACCGCCGCGGATGGTAGAGCAGCCGGGCGGGCGGGCAGGCGCCTGCCGCCGGGGCCGGCGAGGCGGCCCCGGCGAGGCGTCCCCAGCTCAGACCTCGATCGGCGTCCCCGCCACTCCGGCCTCGGCGGCTTCCCGCTCGGCGCTGGGCGCCGGCGCCGGTCGCGTCCCGGTCATCCCGAAATACGAGATCGCCGCGGCCGCGAAGGCCAGCACCGACCCGACCAGCATGGCGCCCTGCACGCCGGTGACGAACGATTCCAGCGCCGCATGCCCGAGGGCCGGCGAGTGGGTGGCTCGTGCGACCACGTCGCCGCGGCCGCCGACCACCGCCTGGACGAGGCTGTCGGGCGCGTTCTGGAGCGCCGCCACGCCCGAGGTCTTGTCGTCCCAGGCGCTGGCCGCCCGGGTGGCGCCGATCGAGCCCAGCACGGCGATCCCCAGCGCGCCGCCGACCTGGCGCGACGAGTTGACCATGCCCGACGCGATGCCGGCCCGGCGCGGGTCGACCGCCCCCATCGCGGCCGACGAGACGGACGGCATCGACATCGAGATGCCGACGCCCATCATCACGTAGAACGGGGCGATGTAGGAGTAGGCGGTGTCGACCTCGATCCTCGACAGGCCGAGCAGCGCCAGCCCCATCAGGGTCATGCCCACAGTCAGCAGCGGCCGGGGGCCGTACTTGGAGTTCAGCTTGCCGGCCACCGGGGACACGAACAGCACCATCAGGGTCAGCGGCAGCGAGCGCACACCGGCCTCCATCGGCGAGTAGCCCTGCACGTTCTGGAAGTAGAGGGTGATGAAGAAGATCACGCCGAACATTGCGAAGCCGACCAGCGAGACCACCGTGTTGGCCACGGTGAATACGCGGTTTCGGAACAGCCCCAGCGGCACCATCGGATCGGGATGGCGCAGCTCCCAGAACAGGAACAGCGTGAACAGGACGGCGGCCGTGCCCAGGAAGCCCAGCGTGTACAGCGATGTCCACGAGTGGCTGGTGGTCTCGATCAGCGCCCACACCAGCGAGAACAACCCGCCGGTGACCAGCAGCGTGCCGACCACGTCCAGCGTTCGGGTCTGCGGGTCGCGGCTCTCGACCACCGCCCAGACGGCGGCGGCGGCCGCCGCCACCCCGATCGGGACGTTGATCCAGAACACGGCCGACCAGCTCACGTGCTCGACCAGGAACCCGCCCAGCAGTGGGCCGATCGCCAGGCCCAAGCCCGAGATGCCGGCCCAGATGCCGATCGCCTGGGGCAGCTGCTGCCGGGGGAAAGCGGCGACCAGGATCGAGAGCGACAGCGGATTCAGCATGGCGGCGCCGACGCCCTGCAGCGTCCGGGCGGCGATCAGCTGGGTATCGCTGGTGGAGAGCGCACATGCCGCGGAGGCCACTGTGAACACCACCACGCCGATGATGAAGAAGCGTTTGCGGCCGAAGCGGTCGCCCAGCTTGCCGCCGAGCAGGATCAGCGCCGCGAAGGTGAGGACGTACGCGTTCAGCGTCCACTCGAGGCTGGCCGGGTCGGCGTTCAGATCCTTCTGGATCTTCGGCAGGGCGACGTTCACGACCGTGTTGTCGAGCATGATCATGAACAGCGCGAAGCACATGGCGAACAGCGTCCACCACTTGTGATTGGGACGGTCGTGTGTCACGAGGAGGCCTCCTCGGGAATGGGTTGGCGAAGCATGCGAAGCAGCGTCTTGGGCATCTCGGGCAGCTCGTGGAGGACGTCCTTTCCCTCCACGGAATAGCGGTAGGCGGCGGCGAGGACGAAGCCGACCCACAGCCAGCTGATCACCTCGGGGTCGGCGTCGGGCCGCAGCTCGCCCCGCTCCTGACCCTCGCCGACGACGCGGACGACCCGGTTTCGCATGCCGCTCAGGGACAGATCGAGGGCGGCGCGGATCTGGGGGTCGTCGGCCAGCGGGATGGCGAGCATCCGCAGCCGCGCCACATCAAGCATCACCTCGTCGTCGCACAGCCGGTTGGCGATCCCGGCCATCGCGCCCAGCTCGTCGGCGCCCGGGGAGTGGTGGTCGAGGGCGTCGTGGATCCGTCCCCGCAGCTCGAGCGTGGCGTCCTCGAGCGTGGCCGCGAACAGCGCCTGCTTCGAGGGGAAGTGCTTGTAGATCATCGGCTCGGAGCAGCCCGCCGCGGTGGCGATCTCCGAGGTTCCGGCGCCGTGGAAGCCGCGCTGGGCGAAGGCCTTGCGGGCGGCGAGCAGGATTCCCGCCCGCCGCTGGTCGGCTGTCAGGCGTCGCCGCTCACATCCGGCGAGGGGGTGCGCTTCTGCGGCCATCGCGCAAGGTTAGTGAACATTCACTTACCGCGCAAACGCCAACCGCTCCGTCAGCTCGACGAGGACCCCGGGTACTCGACGACCTTCGCGGCCGGCGGCGGCGCCAGGTCGACGGTGGTGCCGAAGTCGAACAGATCGATGCTCATCGACATGCTCATCCCCGCCAGCAGCGTGTTCTCGAAGCTCATGTTCACAACCTCCCGGCGAACGACGCCGTCGGCATCCACCCACACCTCGATCGGCAGCGAATCGATCCCGGCAGCCCGCGCCTGCTCGAGCGACCTCGCCAGCGCCTTCCGCTGCCCGGCCGGCGCGTTTCGCACCATCCGGTCGAAGTCGATCACGGCCCGGTAGTGCGTCGTCCGCACCCCGCGGATCCGCTCCTCCCCGATGCGGACGATCGAGCTGGAGGCACCCCTCAGGTAGTCGAGCAGCTGCGCCGGATCGGTGCTGCCGTTCGACCACGTGCCGGCCGCCGTGCCGGGCGCGATCGCCGCGATCTCGGTCTTCAGCCACCTGCCGGCCGGATCCTGGGGGATCCGCGTGAAGATGGTCGTTCCGTCGATCCGCTGATCGAACGACTGGGGCGAGCGGCCGGGCTGCGCCATCCTCCAGTGGAAGCCGGCCCGATGGCCGCGGAAGTCCATCGCTCCCGTGGCGGTCATCTTGGTGGTGCCCTGTGTGCCCATGGTCATCGTGATCGTCATCGCAAGCCGGGCGGTGCCGGATTTCCGGGTGGCGTCTGCGGCGGCGGCGATCACCTGCTTCGGCGAGGCGGAGCGGGGCGCGGGAACGGAGACCGCGGCACCGGAGCCGCAGCCGGCGGCGGTCACCGCGAGCGCGATCAGGAGGGTGGCGGGAAGGCGAAGCACTCTCTCAAGCTAGGGGACCGGCCGGGTGCTGTCTACGGCCGCGCGGCGGCCAGACGAAGAGGTAAAGGTCTGCGGTAAAGCGGCCGATACAAGAGCCGCATGACGCCGCTTTCAGCAACCGACGCGCTGTCCCTGCTGTTCGCTCCCGGTGAGGCCGAGCTCGAGATCTCCGCGGGCGCGTTCGTGCGCGCCGCCGCGGTCGACATCGCCGGCGAGAGGGCTCGGGTCACCGCGCCCAGGCTGTCGGTGGCGACCGGGATGAAGCTCACCGGCCGCGTGCTGGGGCCGGACGGACGGCCGTGGGAGATCGCGCTCTCGATCGACGATGCCAGCTACCACTCGCCCGACCTGGCCATGGTGTCGCTGGCCGTGGACGGCGTCGAGGTCGACCGCTCCCGGCGCGCCGCGACCCGGGTGCCGATCGGCGGCATCGCCTGGCTGGAGGCCGTCAACTGCCAGGACGTGGTCGACGGCGACCGTGTCGAGGGCACTCTCGAAGACCTTTCCCGCAGCGGCGTCGCCTTCGCCACCCGCCGCATCCTGCGAACCAACGACCGGCTGATCTTCCACGGCCGGTTCTTCGCCGACGAGATCAACGGCGAGGTGCGGGTCGCCTCGGTGCGGCCGGCCAGCTCGCCCGGGCAGAGCATCGTCGGCTGCCGCTTCATCGGTCTCGACCAGGACAGCGAGCAGCGGATCGAGCGGATCCTCTCGGGCGGCCGCGAAGGCGCCCGCGCCAGCGTCGATCTGTCCGCCCTGCGCTCCGCCGCCGCCGAGTCCAAGCCGGACGACGACGGCGAGGGGTCCTGGCGCCGGGTCTTTCGACGGTCCTAGCCGTTCGGATCGTTGTACGCCTCGCCCGGCGTCCCGCCGATGCAGGCGATGACCGTGGGCGACTCCAGCGCGATCGCCTCCCGCATCACCTCGTGCGTGACGTGCAGCATGTCGAGCTCGCCCAGCTCGACCTCCTCACCGTCGAGCGTGAACCGCGCCCGGCCGCGGACCACGAGGTACAGCTCCTCCTGCCGGCCGTAATCGGTCTCGGTGTGGGGCACGATGATCTCCCGGCCGGCGTCCGCCTCGCTCAGGTTGACTCCGAATCCGCGGATGCCGAAGTGGTTGCCGGCCGAGTGCCAGCCTGATCCGAACCCGGGCTCGCGCGCCCATTCCGCCCACCACTCCGGGCCGAGCGTGCTTCCCACCTCGTTCAGCCGGGCCGAGCTCCAGCTCACCGCTCGACCTGCGACCCGCCGACGATCGCGTCACGGCCGTCCGGGTAGCGCACCCACGCCTTGTTGGTGCCGTCGTAGTCAGGCGCCCACAGGATCAGCGTCGCCTGCTCGCCGCGCACCCGGCAGGTGTCAGACCCCTCCGGGTCGAGCCCTCGCCAGATCCGGATGAACGGGTTCTGTTCCCACTCGTCGCCGATCGTGGTGGGCAGGGTGTGGCCGGGGTGCACGGCTACGGCGGCGTCGAGCTCCATCAGCCGCTCCATGATCGACCGCCGCAGGTCGTCGAAGCCGGTCGGCCCCCCGCCCATGGTGCCGCCGACGGTGCCCTTGAACAGCACATCGGCGGTGAACACGTCGGTGCCGTTGACCGAGAAGGCAAGGTGGTCGCGGCAGTGGCCGGGGGTGAAGAGGGCATGGATCTGGAGATCTCCGGAGGCGACCACCGACCCGTCGTCCAGCTCGGGATGGGCCAGCAGCGGGACTCCCAGCCGCCCGGCGATCGAGTCGACGTCGACCACGTGGTCGGTATGCGAGTGGGTGACCAGAACATGGGTGATGGTGATGTCGTCGCGCTCCGCGCGGTCGAGCAGGGGCTCCGGCACGCCGTTGCCGTCGATCAGCACCCCGTGGCCGCCCGGCCCGTCGGCGACCAGGTAGGCGTTCGACAGCCAGGACGGGTTCTCGGTGCGCTCGACGATCACGAGCCGAAGCCGATCACGCTGCGGATGCCGTCCTGCGCCTCCATCAGCTCGAAACCGTGGTTGACATCGTCCAGGGTGATGTGGTGGGAGATGAAGGGATCGACGTCGATGTCGCCGGCCAGCCACCGGTCGATCAGCCGGGGGACGCCCTCGCGGCCCTTGACGCCGCCGAAGGAGGAGCCGGCCACCCGCCGGCCGGTGATCAGGAAGCGGGGGATGATGTCGAGCGTCTCGCCCTTGCCGGCGACGCCGGCCATCGTCGCCAGGCCCCAGCCCATGCGGGCGGATTCCACCGCCTGGCGCATCACCCTGACGTTGCCGGTGGCCTCGAAGGTGTAGTCGGCGCCGAAGCCGCCGGTCATCTCGAGGATCCGCTCGACCGCGCCCTCGCCGCCGATCATGGTGTCGGTCGCGCCCTGCCCCCTGGCCAGCTCCAGCCGGTCCTGGGACAGGTCGACGCAGACGATCCGCTCGGCCCCCTGCAGCCGGCAGCCGGCCACCGCGCCCAGGCCGACCATGCCGGCGCCGAACACCACACACGTCGAGCCGGCCTCGACCTTGGCGGTGTTCATCGCTGCGCCCAGCCCGGTGGAGAGCCCGCAGGCGAACAGCGCCGCGCCCTCCAGCGGCGCCTCCGGGTTGACCTTGGCCAGCGCGATCTCGGGCATCACGGTGTACTCCGCGAACGTGCTCGTGCCCATGAAGTGGCGGATCGGCTCGCCGCCGCGGGAGAGCCGCGTGGTGCCGTCCGGCAGGTAGCCCTTGCCCTGCTGGTCGCGGATGGCAAGGCAGAGGTTGGTCTTGGGGCTCCGGCAATGGATGCACTCGCCGCACTGCGGGGAGAACAGCGTGACCACGTGGTCGCCCGGGGCCAGCAAGCTGACACCCTCCCCGATCCGCTCGACGACGCCCGCGCCCTCGTGGCCGAGCACGGTCGGGGCATACCCGGACGGGTCGGCGCCGGAGGCGGTGTAAAGGTCGGTGTGGCAGACGCCGCAGGCCACCAGCCGCACTAGCACCTCGCCGGCCCGCGGCTCGGCCAGGTCGAGCTCCTGCACCACCAGCGGCTTGCCGAACTCCTCGAGAACTGCTGCACGTATCTTCATGGATCGCGAGTCTATCGCGGGCGGGGCCACCCGCTACGCTGGCGCGCATGGAGCTCGAGCAGGCGATCCGCGGCCGGCGGACGAACAAGGTCTACCGGCCCGAACCGGTGCCCCGCCCGGTGCTGGAGGAGCTGTTCGAGCTCGCCCGCTGGGCGCCCAACCACCACCTGACCAACCCCTGGCGGTTCCGGGTGGTCGGGCCGCGGTCGCTCGAGCGGCTGAAGCAGGCGGATCCGGACGGCGCCCGCAAGCTCGACCGGGCGCCCACGCTGATCGCGGTGTCGGCGGTGCAGACCGGCGACGAGCTGGCCGACGAGGAGGATCTGCTGGCCTCGGCCGTGGCGGCCTACATCGTCCTTCTGGCCGCGCATGCCCGCGGCATCGCCAGCTACTGGCGCACGCCCCGGGTGCTGCGCACGCAGGAGGGCAGGGATGCGCTCGGCATGCCCGCCGGCGAGCGGGTGATCGGCCTGCTGCACCTGGGCTACAGCGATCGGGAATGGTCGCCGCCTCCCCGCGCGGACGCCGGCGAGGTCGTCCGCTTCCTGGAGTGATCGACCGCGACAACTGGAGCCGGATCGCCCACGCCGGCATGCCCTTCATGGGGCCGTACGGCGAGGAGCATCTCGAGCGGGCGCTGCGCAGCCTCCAGCTGCCCGATAGGCCGCGAGTGGTCGACCTCGGTTGCGGCGACGGCGCAGTCCTCGACCACCTGGTGCGGACGCGGGGGCGACCGGCACCGGCATCGACACCCGACCCGTCGCTCGCCGGCTGGAGGGGGTCAGGTTCGAGCAGGGCGACGCGGCCGCGTTCCGTTCCGCCGTGCCGTACGATCTGGCCATCTCGATCGGGTCGGTGGGCACGCCCGCGCTGCTGGCCTCACTGGTGCCGCGGGGCGGAGCGGTGGTGTGGGGCGAGGGCTACTGGCAGCGCCCAGCCGGATCCCCCGCTGCTGACGGCGCTCGGCGCCGACCGCGACGAGCTCGCCTCGCTCGAGGGCATACTGGCGCGGGGCGCGGCAGCCGGTCTGGTGCCGGGCCGGCCGGTGACCAGCTCCCAGGCGGACTGGGACGCCTACGAGGATGCCTGGGCGGACAACGGAGAGCGGTTCGCCGCCGGGCATGCCGGCGAGCCGGGGGCCGGAGAGTTCCTGGAATGGATCCGGGCCGGGCGCCGGCGCTACCGCGAGCAGGGCGGCCGGGGAACGCTGGGGTTCGCGCTGATGCCGTTCACCCGCGGGTGATCAGTCGCGCCAGCCCACCGAGCGGGCCCACTGATCGGCGTCACGCAGCCGCTGAGCGGGATCGCCCGGCGGCCGTTCGGGGGTGTCCTCGAACTGGCGGTGGAGCGGCGGCAGCCCGACCGCGGCCCGCCGCTGGTCGACGCCGTCGGGATCGTCGATCGTCCACGGCCGCATGACGCCCTGCTCGTCCCAGTCGGCCATCGTGCCGTAGCACTGGGGCCGCCCCTCGTAGAAGGCGATGCCGTCCTCCAGCGTCGCGGCGTGCCAGGCGGGGACGTCGCCGGCGGCCACCGCCGCCTGCACCAGCGGCAGCATCCGTCGCTGCAGCTCGGGCTGGCCGATCGCGTGCTTCAGAAGCAGCCAGGCCGCGTCGGCGCCGTCCTCGCCGACCAGCCTGACTCCCGGCCAGCCGACCACGTCGACGATCTGCTCCAGGCGGTCGCCGTTGCGGCGATGGACGAGGGCCATCAGCGGGTTGTAGCCGTCGAACAGCGACCCCTCGGCGAGCCGCTGGCGGACGTCGCCGTCCTCGCGAGCCAGGCGGATCAGCTCGTCCCTGATCGACTCGATCTCCACGCCGGTAGGGTAGGCGAATGCGCGTGCTCATCATCAGCGACATGGAGGGCGTCGCCGGGATCACCAAGTGGGCCCAGGTGACCGGGGGCGAGACCCTCTACGAGGAGGGGCGGAAGCTCTACACCGAGGAGATCAATGCCGCCGCACGGGGGGCGTTCGCCGCGGGGGCGACGGAGGTGGTGGTGATGGACTGCCACGGCGCCGGCGGCGACTGGTCGTTCAACTCGCTGATCCCCGGGGATCTCGACCCGCGGCTCGAGTTCGTCGTCCAGCAGCAGTGGACCGAGTACACCGAGGCTCTCGAGCAGGGGTGCGATGGAGCGCTGTTCGTGGGCATGCACGCGATGGCCGGCACCGCGGGCGGCGGCATGAACCACACGGTCTCCGGCACCGCCTGGCGCAACCTCTGGTTCAACGGCGTGGCCGTGGGCGAGACCGGCATCAACGCGGCGCTGTGCGGTACCTGGGGCTGCCCCGTGCTGCTGGTGACCGGCGACGAGGCGGTCTGCGGCGAGGGCCGGCAGCTGCTCGGCGACGGCCTGACCACGGTCGCGGTGAAGCGCAGCCTGGGCCGACTGAGCGCCCGCCACCTGACGCCGGTCCGGGCGCGCGAGCTGATCGAGGACGGGGCCCGGCGAGCGCTGGCCGACCTGGGAGCGGTGAAGCCCTACGACCCCGGCCGCCCCTGTGAGATCCGGGTCGAGCTGGGAGCGTCCGAGCACAGCGAGCAGTTCCGGCACAGCGAGACGGTGGAGATCGTCGACCCCCGCATGGTGGCCAGCCGCGGCGACGACTGGCGGACGGCCTGGCGCCAGTTCTACTTCAGCTACACCTGGCCGGACTGACCCGGCTGCGGCAGCTCGTCGTCGCGACGCTCCAGCCGGAAACGGCAGAACGGCACCCCGAACAGCAGGCCCTGGCCCTCCCATGTCCCGTCTGGAAGCCGCTCCAGGCGGTCGCGGACCGGCCAGGAGCGATAGACCAGGGAGCGGCCGGCGACGTCGAAGGTGCCGACCGGGATCCCCAGCAGCCGGGTCTCGCCCTGGTCGACGCCGATCCGCTTGGTGATGCCGAGCGGAGGCAACAGGCCGCCACTGCGGATGACGCGCCACTCACCGGGCGGTGGGGCGACGCGGAGCAGATCGGGCTCGCCGGCCGGCGGGATCCGTCGCATGCCGGGATGGCTACCCGCCCGTGCCGATGTTCAATCGAGCACGATGCCGAATCGGTCGCGGAGCACCCGCGCCCACTCCGCCTCGCCCGACAGCGCGCGCTCCGTGCGCCGGCCGTTGCGCGTCTCGATCAGCCGCAGATCGCTCAGCGTGATGCGGCCGTCGGGCAGCGCCAGGGTGCAGATCCGGTTCTTGACGAAGTGGCTGTCGGGCCACGTCTGAAGCCTGGCGGACTGGTGGGCGAAGTCCTCGATCCGGCGCGGCTCGAGGGTGTAGCGGACGCGCAGCCCGCCGTTTCGGATCTCGCCGGACGGGTCGAGCGGGATCGGCATCAGCGACGACTCGCCGAAGCCGACGTCGGCGATCAGCGGCGGGTCGAGGTCGACCAGCGGGATCAGGTGCACCAGATCCTCGCTCTCCCCGCCCTCGGGATCGATCACCTTCGACCCCAACAGGGTGACCGTGAACCCCAGCTCCACGAGCAAAGCCGCGAACAGCTGGTTGAGCTCGAAGCACCAGCCTCCGCGCCGGCGGCCCACGACCTTGTCGAAGATCGGCTCCCGGTCGAGAACCAGCTGGCGCCCGCGGCCGATGTCGAAGTTCTCGAACGGCACTGTCAGCATGTGTGCGCGCTGCAGCGCGGCCAGCGTCTCCGCCGACGGCTCCAGCGGGCCCGCGTACCCGATCCGCTCGAGATACGCGTCGATGTTCATCCGGCCGTTCGGCCGACGTTGTTCCGCTGAACCTCGGCCGGGAACATCATCCCCGGCCGGCTGTCGAAGCTGAGCAGGGCGATCAGGCGGTCACGGTCGCCCGACACCGGGCTCACCCTGTGCACCGAACGCCGGCCGCGGAACAGAGCCAGGGTGCCGGCGTCGGCGGGCGCCACCCGCACCTCGTCGCCGGCGCCGGCGAACACCGCCCGCACCCGGTCGTAGGCCTGATCGGCGCCGTCGCGGATCATCGGCGCGTACTCGAACTCCCCGCCCCGCTCGGCCCGCTGCAGCAGCAGCGAGACCACATAGTCGTTGTCGTCGAAGTGCCAGCCCTGCTCCTGGCCGTCGCCCATCGCCGTGACGACGACCGACAGCAGCGGATCGGCGCAGGTGTGCACGGGTTCCTCGAGCACCTCGGACAGGAAGGCCGTCAGCCCGTCCCACTCGTACAGCCGGCGCACCGGCGAGTCGGCACCCAGCCGGTCGTAGGCGATCACCCGCATCGAGTGGCGGTGAAGCTTCCGCACCGGGTCGCCTGCCGGCAGGCCGGGATCGATGTCCTCGTCGTCGTAGGCGCAGATCGCGCGCTCCTTGGCGTGCGCCCCGGCCAGCCCACTACGGGCCTGCTCCACCGCCTCGGGCCGCAGGAAGCCATGCAGCACGCATAGCCCCTCGCTTCGCAGCTGGCCCCGGCAGCGCTCGATCAGCTCGCGCGCCCGCGGGGCGCCGAGGTGGGCGATCGGGTAGCGGTCGAGGTCGACGGCGTCCCCCGCCGCCGAGGCCGTGCGCTGCTCCACCGCTACCGCCCCGCCGGCGCCGGCACGAGCGGCGGCGCCGGGGCCGGGGCCGGGACCGGTGCAGCGGTTGCCGCGAAGCGTGCCGCGACCAGGATGCCGACCATGTCCAGCCAGCCGTATCCGCCGGCGATCCCGCTGGGCGGGTTGCCCAGCGTGGTCACGCCCAGGAAGTCCTGGCGAGCCCACGCCCAGGTGCCGATCCCGGTGCCCAGCAGCTCGAGATAGCCGGTGACGAAGAACGCCGCCGCGTACACCGCCGGCTGACGGCCCCGGAGCAGGAACCCGGCCAGGAATACGAACAGCACCGCGCCGCCGGTGTCCGGCCGGGCGGACAGAAGCAGGCCGTAGGCCGCCCAGCCGGCCGCGAGCACGAGCGCGGCCAGCACGAACGGCCGGTAGCCCTGCGTGCGCGCCACAGCGCCGCCGATCATGAGCGCGGCGAGGTACACCAGCCCATGACCGGGAGGCACGAACGCGGGCACGTTCTCGAGCCGGTAGGTGTAGAGGCCCATCAGCACCGACGCGGTGTACTCGAGGGCCGTCGCTGCGACCACCACCGCGGCGACCTGGAGCCTGACCGACCGGCACTCCCCTGCCAGCAGCCCGACCAGCAGCAGCCACGTGGCCGCCCCCAGCAGCCGCTGCACACCGAGCCCGGCGCCGGAGTCGAGCACCAGCACGACGGCGATCCATCCGACCACCACGGCGGGGACCCAGACTGCGCGGGGAAGGCGGCTCATGATGCGAATACGTAGCCGACGCCGCCCGGGTTCACAACCGGCACCTCTACGAGAGGGACGCGTGAAGGTCGATGCCCACGCCGCCACGCAGCGCATTCGAGACCGGGCAGCCCTGCTCGCCCTCGGCGGCCAGCTCGGCGAACCGCTCCGGCGAGAGCCCGGGCACCGTGGCGCGAACGGTCAGCTCGATCTTGCTGATCCCCATGCCGCCGCCCTCCTGGGGCGTGAAGTGCACCGCCGAATCGACCTCCAGCCGCTCCGGCGGGCTGCCCGCCTGGTCGAGGGCGTGGGCCAGCGCCATCGAATAGCAGCCGGCGTGGGCGGCGGCGATCAGCTCCTCGGGGCTGGTGCGCTCGGGGGACTGGCGCTCGGTGCGGGCCGCCCACGTCAGCGGGAGCCGCTCGAACGCCCTGCTCTGCGCCGACACCTCGCCGCTGCCGTCGCCCAGCTTTCCGCTCCAGCTCGCATGTGCACGTGAGATCGCCATGCCGCACCCCGCATTCGTCGTTGACCCAGGCGAGAATAGCCCGCCACCCCTGAAAACGGCTTCGCGGGCACCGGGAGGGTCCCGATGCCCGCGAAGTGGGCCCATCGTGTGTGTGGCCGGGGCCGGCTCAGGCGGCCGCGGTCTGCAGCGTCGGCTCGAGCGCCAGCTCGAGCACCTCCCCGACCGTCATCACCGGGTGGAACGTCATCGCCTCGCGGACGTCCTCCGGCACGTCGTCGAGATCGCCGCGGTTCCGCTCGGGCATGACCACATCGGTCAGGCCGGCCGCGTGCGCCGCCAGCACCTTCTGCTTGAGGCCGCCGATCGGCAGCACCCGGCCCTGCAGCGTGACCTCGCCGGTCATGCCCACCGTGTGCTTGACCTTCCGGCCCGAGAGCAGCGAGGCCAGCGCGGTGACCATGGTGATGCCGGCGCTGGGGCCGTCCTTGGGGATGGCACCGGCCGGGACGTGGACGTGGAACCCGCGGTCCTCGAAGGCCCCCGGGTCGATGCCCAGCTCGGCCGTGTGGCCGCGAACGTAGGAGAGCGCGATCTTCGCCGACTCCTTCATCACGTCGCCCAGCTGGCCCGTCAGCTCGAGGCCCGAGCCGCCGGCCACAGAGGTCGCCTCGATGAACAGCACGTCGCCTCCGGTGCCGGTCACCGCCAGGCCCGTTGCCACACCGGGCACGGCCGTGCGGATCGCCGCCTCCTGGAAGAACCGCTGCTTGCCGAGGGCATCCCGGATGCCGTCGATGCCGACATCGACCGGAGCGGTCGCCTTGCCGGACGCGATCCCGGTGGCCGTCTTGCGAAGCACGGTGCCCAGCTCACGCTCCAGCTGGCGGACGCCGGCCTCGCGGGTGTACTCGGTGATCACCGTGCGAAGCACGTCGTCGGCGATCGACACCTCGTCCTCCAGCAGGCCATTTCGCTCCCGCTGCCGCGGCCACAGGTAGCCGCGCGCGATGGCGGCCTTCTCGTCGGTGGTGTACCCGTCGAAGCGGATCACCTCCATGCGATCGAGCAGCGGCCCCGGGATCGACTCGGCGACGTTCGCGGTGGCGATGAACAGCACCTCGGACAGGTCGAGCTCGACGTCCAGATAGTGGTCGCGGAAGCTGTGGTTCTGCGCCGGGTCGAGCACCTCGAGCAGGGCCGAGGAGGGGTCGCCGCGCCAGTCGGCGCCGACCTTGTCGACCTCGTCGAGCATGATCACCGGGTTCATCGTGCCGGCGTCGCGGAGAGCGCGCACCAGCCGCCCCGGCATGGCGCCGATGTAGGTGCGGCGGTGGCCGCGGATCTCGGCCTCGTCACGCACGCCGCCCAGCGACATGCGGACGAACTCGCGGCCGGTGGCACGCGCGATCGACTCGCCGATCGAGGTCTTGCCGGTGCCCGGGGGCCCGATCAGCGTGAGGATGGCGCCCGAGCGCTTGTCCTCCTCGATACCCCGGTCCTTGCGCAGCTTGCGGACGGCCAGGTACTCGGTGATCCGGTCCTTGACGTCCTCCAGGCCGGCATGGTCGGCGTCCAGCACCTCGCGGGCGTGCACCGGGTCCAGCCGCTCCTCGCTGCGCTCCGACCACGGCACCGCGGTCAGCCAGTCCAGATAGCTGCGGATGACCGAGGTCTCGGCCGAGCCCTCGCCCATCCGGTCGAGTCGCGACAGCTCCTTCTCGGCCTGCTCGCGGACATCGTCGGGCATCCCCGCCTCGGCGATCTTCTGCCGGTACTCCTCGACCACGGATGCGTCGTCGTCGCCCAGCTCCTTGCGGATCGACTCCATCTGCTTGCGCAGGAAGTACTCGCGCTGCTGGGCCTGGGCGCCGTCCTCGACGTCGTCGCGGATGCGGGCGCGGACCTGAAGCTCTGCGAGGCGCTCGCGCTGGAGCTCGACCGCGAGCTCGAGGCGCTCGGTGACGTTGACCGTCTCGAGCTCGCGGTCGAGCTGCAGCGCGAGCGCCTCGCCGAGCTTCAGGTTCGCGCCCGCATCCGCGACGACGTCGAGGACGGCGCCCAGGCCCAGCAGCGCGAGTACTTCCTGCGAAAGCAGATGGAGTCGATCCGCAAGGAGCTGGGCGACGACGACGGCGACGTGATCGCCGAGTACGAGAAGAAGATCGCCGAGGCGGAGATGCCCGAGGACGTCGCCGAGCAGGCGACGAAGGAGCTGCGCCGCCTCGAGCGCTCCGGCGAGCAGTCG
>DATLLX010000066.1:0-6077 GCA_035537595.1 Gaiellales bacterium
CCAGGCCGACCGCGACGGCTACGACGGCCTCGTGATCGGCTGCTGCTACGACCCCGGCCTGACCGCGGCCCGCGAGCTGACCGACATGCCGGTGGTCGGGCCGCTCGAGGCCTCGGTCGCGCTCTCGCGCCCGTTCGGGCACCGCTACAGCGTGGTCACCGACCACTGGAAGGCGGTGCCCGAGCTCGAGGACCGGCTGCGGGTGTACGGCGCCGAGGCGAACTGCCGGTCTGTGAGTGCGATCGACTGGTACGTCGACGACATGGTGCAGGACTTCGCCGGGGTCGCCCGCGACGCCCGCACACGCTGCCTCGAGGTGCTCGACCGCGACCGCGCGGAGGTGGTCGTGCTCGGCTGCACGATCGTCGCCGCCTGTTACGAAAAGGCGCTGATGCAGGGGATGCTCCAGGGCGAGCCGGCCCCCATCATCAACCCCAACGTGATGGCGGTGAAGACGGCAGAGCTGCTCGCCGACCTGCGGGCGGTCGGGCAGTACCGGATCAGCCGCCGTGCCTACTACCAGCAGCATGCGGCGCACGATCCGGTCGAGGCCGCCGAGGTGCTGGGCATGCTGAGCGGCGAGGAGGTCACCCCGTGACCCGGGTGGCGATCGTCGGCGGCGGCATCGTCGGCTGCTCGTGCGCCTACTACCTGGCGCGCGAAGGGGTCGAGGTGACGCTGCTCGAACAGCACGAGGTCGCCTACGGCGCGTCCGGCCGCAACCCCGGGTTCGTCTGGCTGCACGGCCGCAACCCGGGGTTCGCGCTCGACGTGTCGCTGGCCGGCCGGGCGCTCTACGACACCTTGGCCGAGGAGCTGCCGCTGCCGTTCGAGTTCCGGCCCAGCGGCGGGGTGATGTTCTTCCTGACGCCCGAGCAGGGCGTCGTGTTCGAGCAGTTCGTCGCCGCGCGGAACGCTGACGGCCTCGAGATGGAGCTGATCGACGGCGCCGAGATCCGGCGGCTGGCGCCTCCCATCCGGCCCGACGTGCTGGGCGGCTCGTACTGCCCGCTGGATGCCCACATCAACACGCCGCTTCTGGTGCGCTCGCTGGCCGAGGGAGCCCGCCGGCAGGGCGCCGACATCCGCGAGGGCGTGACCGCCACCGGGCTGCGCCGCAACGGCGACCGGGCGGCCGGCGTCGAGACGTCCGACGGCCTCGTCGAGGCCGATGCGGTCGTGGTGGCCGCCGGCGTCTGGTCGCGGCAGCTGCTTGGCGACGCCGGCATCACCGCCGCCGTCGGCGGCGAGCGGCTGCAGGTGATCAGCACGTTCCCGATCGCCGAGCGGATCGAGCCGGCGATGTACGGGCCGCTGGCCGCCAAGCAGTACACGCTGTTCCGCGACCTCCCCGGCTGGGACGCCGAGGCCTTCACCGAGGAGTGGGAGTCACAGGACGCCGTCGAGATGCTGGAGCTGGTCGCCCAGCGCGCCGACGGCTCGGTGCTGATGGGCTGCCCGATGGACTATCCGGCCGAGATCGACCTGCGGCCCACCCTGGCCGGGCTGGCCGCCGCCGCGCGGCGGATCCACGAGGACTTCCCCGGCCTGTCGAACGCCGCCATCGACCGCACCTGGGCGGGCATGCTGCCCTTCACCTCCGACACCGCCCCGATCATCGACGAGCTTGAGCCCGGCCTGTTCGGGGCCATCGGTCACATCTACGGCAACGCGGTGGGGCCGATGACCGGCCGCCTGATCTCCCAGCTGGTGCTCGGCCGCGAGCCGGAGGTCGACCTGGCGGAGGTCAGGTTCGACCGCGACCTCGCGCTGCCCGGCGCCGGCGAGGCCGTGCGCTGGTAGCGGGCAGGTCTCAGCCGAACACCTGCCGCCAGGTCTGAAGCGTGCGCCGGCGGTGCTCGGTCATCGCCAGCACGGCGTCGGCGGCGGCCCCGCGGCAGAGCGCGTCGAACAGCAGCCGGTGCTCCTGCTGGGCCTCCAGCATCCGCCGGGGGACGACTGCGAACAGCGAGCGCTGGCGCCGGGCCTGCCACACCCGGTCCCACTCGGCGGCGATGGCCTCGCGCAGCAAGGGGCTGGCGGGCGCGTGCACGGCCTCGTGGAACGCCCGGTTCTCGGCGCTGAACTGCATCGGGTCGCCGGCCTCGGCCGCCTGCTGCGCACGCGCCAGCGCGGCCTCCACCGCCGCCAGCGACCGGTCGGTGTGGGCGCCCGCCGCCTCCTCGGTGGCCAGCACCTCCAGCCAGGTGCGGATCGAGATCCGCTCGATCACGTGCTCGGGCGAGACCGCCGTCACGGTGGCGCCGCGGTGGCTCTGGAAGCTGACCAGCCCGTCTCGCTGCAGCAGCCGCAGCGCCTCGCGGATCGGCATCTCGCTCAACCGCAGCTCGCCGGCGAGGTGGCGCAGGCGAAGCCGGGTGCCGGCGTTCACCTCGCCGTGCAGTATCCGCCGGCGCAGCTCGGCGTAGGCGTACTCCGCCTTGGTCATAGGATCGCGCCCGGCCCTCGACCGCGTCGCAGCCGGGGCGGTTCTCATGGGGCGGGGTCGGCGGTGGCGGCGGCGCGGGCCTGGAGCACGCGCAGCTCCTCGATGGGGATGTGACAGCGCATCATGTGCCCCGGCTCGACCTCGGCCAGCGGCGGCTCGGTGACCTCGCAGATCCCCGGCATGAACCGGGGGCAGCGCGTGTGGAACACGCAGCCCGACGGCGGATCCGAGGCGCTGGGGATCTCGCCCTCGAGCCGGATTCGCACGCTCGGCTCGCCCTCGACGCTGGGCACCGCCGACAGCAGCGCCTCCGTGTAGGGGTGATGGGGGCCGTTGAACACGGTCTCCGCGGAGCCCAGCTCCTGGATCCGGCCGAGGTAGAGCACGGCGATCCGGTCGGACAGGTAGCGGACGACGTTCAGGTCATGCGAGATGAAGATGTAGCTCGACCCCTCGTCGCGCTGCAGGTCGGCGAGCAGGTTGAGGATCGCCGCCTGCACCGACACGTCGAGCGCGCTGGTCGGCTCGTCGCAGACCACGATCCGGGGGCCGCCGGCGAAGGCGCGGGCGATCGCCACCCGCTGCTTGAGGCCGCCTGAGAGCTGCGCCGGCTTCATATCGAAGTGGCGCGGCGTCAGCCGCACCTGCTCGCCCAGCTGCTCCAGCTTCTGCTCGGCCTGGTCGCCGGTCAGCCGGGCCAGCTTCTTCAGCGACCGGGTGAGGATGTAGCGAACGCTGTGGCTGCGGTTGAGCGCCGAGTCAGGGTTCTGGAACACGATCTGGATCGACCGCTTCTCGTCGGAGCCGCGCTGGCCGACCGTGCCGCCCAGCTGGTCGCCGTCCAGCGTCATCGTGCCGCCCTCGTCGGGCGCGTGGATGCCGAGCACGGCCTTGGCCAGCGTGGTCTTGCCCGAGCCCGACTCGCCCACCAGGCCCAGCGTCTCGCCGGCGCGCAGCTCGAGGTCGATGTCCGCCAGCGCGTAGACCTGCTGGTTGCCCTGTTTGAACGTCTTGGACACGTTCACCAGCTGCAGCACCGGCTCGGAGGCGGCGGCGGCGGCGGGCGCCGCCAGGTCGTCGTACACGGGCTCGGGGATCTCATCGATCCGGTCGGTGTGGTGGCAGCGCGAGACGCGGCCGTCCCCCACCGGCACCAGCGGCGGCGGGTCCTGGCTGCAGATGTCAGTGGCCAGCGGGCAGCGGTCGACGAACACGCAGGCCGGCAGCGGCTCGCCGATCTGCGGCAGGAACCCGGGGATGGTCTGCAGCCGGCGGTGCTCCTTGCGGGCTCCGCGGCGGGGCAGGCAGCGGAGCAGGCCCACCGTGTAGGGATGCCTGGGCTGGTCGAACACCTCGCGGGCGGGCCCTTCCTCCACCAGCTTGCCGGCGTACATCACCCCCACCCGGTCGCACATGCGGCGGATCACGCCCAGGTTGTGGGCGATCAGAAGCAGCGCGGCGCCGGTCTCGGTGCGCAGGCTCTGGACGAGGTCGAGCACCTCGGCCTCGACCGTGGCGTCGAGCCCGGTGGTGGGCTCGTCCAGCACCAGCAGCTGGGGGTCGCAGGCCAGCGCCATGGCGATCACCACGCGCTGCTGCATGCCGCCCGAAAGCTGGTGCGGGTAGCGATCCATCACCTGGCGGGCATCGGCGATCCGCACCCGGTTGAGCGCCTCCAGCGCCCGCTCGTGGGCGCCCGACAGACCCAGCACCGTGAACGCCTCCTCGACCTGCGGGCCGACCTTCAGGGTGGGGTTGAGCGCTGATCCGGGATCCTGGTAGACCATCGACACCCGGGTCGCCCGCAGCCGCTGCAGCTGGCCGGCCGACAGGTGGGTGACGTCGGTTCCGTCGATCAGCGCCCGGCCGCCGGTGATCACGCCGTTGCGGGGCAGGTAGCGGAGCGCGGCGTAGGCCGTGGTCGACTTGCCGCAGCCGGACTCGCCGACCAGCCCGTAGGCCTCGCCGGGCGCGACCGTGAACGACACGCTTCGCAGCACGGCCCGGGGAACGCCGCGCACGATGTAGGAGACGTCCAGGTTCTCGACCTCGAGCGCCGGCTGGGGCGACTGTTCGGGCAGGGCGCTCACCGCTGCAGCACCGCCTGCAGGGCGTCGGCGATCAGGTTGGCCGCGATCACCAGGCTGGCGATGGCCAGCGACGGGAAGAACACCGTCCACCAGTAGCCGTTGATGATCATCGAGTACTCCTCGGAGATCTGCAGGCCCCAGTCGGGGGACGGGGGCTGGATGCCGACGCCCAGGAAGGACAGCGTCGAGATGGTGAAGATCGCGTAGCCGATGCGGACGGTCAGCTCGACCACGATCGGGCCGGTGATGTTGGGGAGGATCTCCCGGCTCATGATCACCGGGCCGTTCTCACCTCGCAGGCGGGCCGCCTGGACGTAGTCGAGCTCGCGCTCGGCGAGCACGGCGGCCCGCACCGTCCGGGCGACGATGGGGGCGAACAGCAGGCCAACCACCAGGATCACGGTCTTCGTCGACGAGCCCAGCACCACCAGCGTGAGCAGGGCGACCAGGGTCACGGGGAGGGCCAGGAAGGCCTCGACGAACCGGCTGAGGACATCGTCCACCAGGCCCCGGTAGTACCCCATCACCAACCCCAGCAGGGTGCCCAGCGCCACGCCGATCACGGCGGCGGCGGGCGCCGCCACCAGCACGTCCTGGGAGCCGACGATGATCCGCGACAGCACGTCGCGGCCCAGCCGGTCGGTGCCGAGGACGAACGACCAGCCGTCGGCACCTGGCGGGGAGTGGCTGAACAGCGGGTTGCCGGCGTAGGGATCGTGCGGCGCCAGCCGCTCGCCGCCGATCGCGCAGATCACCCAGAACAGCGTCACACCGATGCCGATCAGGAACTCCGGCCGGCGCATGAGCAGCCGGATCGTCTCCCGCCGGGCGATCTTCTTGGCGGACGTGGTGGCGACCGGCACGGCCCCGGGAGGGGGCGGCTCGATGGTGGGCATCACGGGGCCCGTCATCAGTTCTCACTCCCCAGCCGGATCCGTGGGTTCAGCCACGAGATCAGGATGTCGGCGATCAGGGTCGCGAACATGTAGATGATGCCGATCACCAGCACGCCGGCCTGCAGCACCGGCAGGTCCTTGGCCTTGGCGGCGGTCACCAGCAGCCGGCCGAGGCCGTTGATGTTGAAGATCAGCTCGACCGCCAGCAGCCCGCCGAACAGATACCCGGTCGACGTGGCAACCACGGCGATGGTCGGCAGCAGAGCGTTTCGCAGCACGTGGCGGCGAATCACCCGGCCGCGGCTGAGGCCCTTCATCATCGCCGTCCGCGTGTAGTCGGACTCCATGGCCACGATCATCCCGGCTCGGGCCATCCTGGCGATGTAGCCGAAGTAGACCAGCACCAGAGCCAGCGCCGGCATCAGCAGGTAGTGGATCTGGGTGAAGATGTTCGCCCCCGGCGGCCAGTTCGCCAGCGTGGGCAGCAGGTCGAGCTGGAGGCCGAGGACGACCACCAGGAACGTCGATGTGACGAACTCGGGCAGCGATGACCCGGCCAGCCCCAGCATCACGATCACGCGGTCGATCACCGTGTCGCGCCGCAGCGCGGCCATCGTGCCGGCGAAGATCCCCAGCGGAACG
>DATLLX010000067.1:0-4987 GCA_035537595.1 Gaiellales bacterium
GCTCCATCCCGTCCAGGTGGCGGGTCAGGGTGGCGCCCTCGATGCCTACCGATCGGGCCCGCTCGAGCTGGCTCGGCCATCGGTCGCCGGTCAGGTTGGCAAGCACCAGCCAGATCGGCAGCGAGCCACCGGCGTCGCGCAGAGCGTCGTCGAACGCGCGACTGACCGCCTTCGAGGTGGCTGCCAGCACGAGGCCGAGCGGGCGGGCGGTAGGTCGGGGCATGAGCTCAGTATACGCCACTAATCATTTGACGACGAATGATTAGTGATCTAATCTTATGAGAACGCGACCGAAGGGGTTCGAGATGCACGCAACGCTGCTCACACTGCTCTCCGAAGATCACTGGCACGGCTCCTGGTTCTGGCCGCTCGTCCCGTTGGCCTGGCTGCTCGTGCTGCTGCTCGCCTTCCGCTTCCTGTTCTGGGGCCGCTGGGGCGGCCGCCGATGGGACGGCGGCGGTCCGCGGCGGATCCTGGCCGAGCGCTACGCCCGCGGTGAGATCAGCCACGAGGAGTACCGCGACCGGCTCAGCCACCTGGAGGGGCGATGACGGCCACCGCGGACATCGGGACGGCTGCGAGGAGATCGCCGGAGGACACGATCTTCACCCGCGAGATCGCGATTCCGGCAGCCGTGGTCGTCCTGGGGGCGATCACCACCATCCTTGACGCCACGATCGTGAACGTCGCCCTGGCCCGTCTGGGCCAGGAGTTCGGGACGCAGATCTCGACCATCCAGTGGGTGACCACGGCGTACCTGCTGGCGTTCGCCGCGGTGATCCCGCTGACCGGCTGGGCAGCCGATCGGTTCGGCGCCAAGAAGGTCTGGCTGGCCTCGCTGACGGTGTTCCTGGCCGGCTCGGCGCTGTGCGCCGCTGCCCAGTCGATCGAGTGGCTGATCGCCGCGCGCGTGGTGCAGGGGCTGGGGGCGGGCATGATCCTGCCCCTCGGCCAGGCCATCCTGGCCGTGGCCGCCGGCCCCCGCCGGATGGGCCGGGTGATGAGCGTGGTCGGCGTACCGATGCTGCTGGCGCCGATCTTCGGGCCGGTGCTCGGCGGCGCGATCGTCGACGGCAGCAGCTGGCGGTGGATCTTCGTGGTCAACCTGCCCGTCGGCCTGGTCGCGCTGGCGGCGGCCGCCCGCCTGCTGCCGCCGGCCACGGCCGGCCACCGGGAACGGCTCGACCTGCCGGGCGCCCTGCTGGCGGCCGGCGGCTCCGTGCTGCTGGTGTACGGGCTGGCCGAGGTGGGCAGCCGCGGCAGCCTGGCCGCCCCCCTGCCCGCCGGGCTGCTGCTGGCCGGCGCCGGACTGCTCGCGCTGTTCGTCCGCCACGCGCTGCGGGCCGAGCGGCCACTGATCGACGTGCGGCTGTTCGGCCGCCGCGGCTTCGGCGCCGCGGCCGCGACCACCTTCCTGCTCGGAGTGGCGCTGTTCGGCATGCTGATGGCGCTGCCGCTGTTCTTCCAGATCGTGCGCGGCGACAGCCCGCTGGACGCCGGGCTGCTGATGGTGCCGCAGGCCCTGGGAGCGGCGGTTGCGATGCCGCTGGCCGGCGTGCTGACCGACCGGCTGGGCGCGCGGCGGGTGATCCCGGCCGGGATCGTGCTGGCGCTGATCGGCACCGGCGTGTACGTGCAGATGACCGCCGCGACATCCGCCGGCACTCTGGCCGCGGCGCTCTTCGTGATCGGCCTGGGCCTGGGCGCCACGATCATGCCGAGCATGGCCGTCGCCTACGCATCGGTACCGGGCGACGCCGTGGCCCGCGCGACCGCCGCGCTCAACACCGTGCAGCGGCTGGCTGGGTCGGTCGGCACCGCCCTGATCGCGGTGGTGCTACAGCGGGCCCTGGACACCCGGCTGCCGGGAATCGGCGGCCTCTCGGAGGCCGCCGGACTGCCGCCGGCGGCGCGGGCGGCCGCGGCGCCTCAGCTGACCGAGGCATTCGCCGTCTGCTTCACCGTCGCCCTGGTGGTGGCCGCCTGCGCGCTCGTGCCGGCACTCGCCCTTCCCGCCGTCAGGCGGCGCCAGGAGCCGTGAGAGCCGGCCGCGGGCGGGCGATCTCGCGGCGTGCCCGCAAACGGAAGAGCGGCTCCGCTTACATGCTACGGTGCGCCGCGGTGACGCCCGCCCACGACCTCGATCGCACGCACTACCGGCTCACGTTCGGCATTCTTGCGATCGCCGGCGCCTCGTTCGCGCTGCTGCAGTCGCTGGTCGCCCCGGCCCTGCGCGAGATCCAGCTCGACCTCCACACCACCACCACCGGGGCGACCTGGATCCTCACCGCCTACCTGCTCAGCGCGTCGGTGGCGACGCCGATCGTGGGCCGGCTGGGGGACATCTACGGGAAGAAGAAGATGCTGGTGTCCGCTCTCTGCGCGCTGGCGGTGGGCACGGTGATCTCGGCGCTGGCGACGTCGATCTCCGTGATGATCGCCGGGCGCGTGGTGCAGGGGCTGGGCGGCGCCGTGTTCCCGCTGGCCTTCGGCATCATCCGCGACGAGTTCCCCCGCGAGCGGGTGCCCACAGGGATCGCCATGGTGTCCTCGATTCTGGGCATCGGAGCCGGCCTGGGGATCGTGCTCGCCGGCCCGATCATCGAGACCTTCGACTATCACTGGATCTTCTGGTTCCCGCTGGTGCCGGTGCTGATCGCGGCGGCCGGGGCGGCGTTCGTGATCCCCGAGTCGCCGGTGCGCGCGCCGGGGAGCGTCAACTGGAACGGCGCCCTGCTGCTGGCGGCGTGGCTGGTGTGTCTGCTGGTGGCGGTCAGCGAGGGATCGACCTGGGGCTGGAGCTCGGGCCGCGTGCTGGGGCTGCTGGCGGCCGCCGCGGTGCTGCTGGTGGTCTGGATCCGGGTCGAGTCGGCCTCGTCGGGGCCGCTGGTCGACATGCGGATGATGCGCCTGCGGGGCGTCTGGACGACCAACCTGTCGGCGATGCTGATCGGCTTCGGCATGTTCGGATCGTTCGTGCTCGTGCCCCAGTTCGTGCAGATGCCCTCCTCCACCGGTTACGGCTTCGACGCCTCGGTGACCGAGGCCGGGCTGTTCCTGTTCCCCTCGACGGTGGCGATGCTGCTGGTCAGCCCGCTGGCCGGCAAGCTGTCGTACGCGCTGGGCTCGAAGCTGCCGCTGATGCTGGGCGCGCTGGTGTCGGCGAGCTCGTTCGTGCTGCTGGCCGCCGCCCACTCCCACCGGTTCGAGATCTATGTGGCCACCTGTCTGCTCGGCGTCGGCATCGGGCTGGCCTTCTCGGCGATGGCGAACCTGATCGTCGAGGCGGTGCCGCGAGAGCAGACCGGAGTGGCCAGCGGCATGAACACGATCATGCGCACGATCGGCGGGGCGCTGGGCAGCCAGGCGGCGGCCAGCGTGGTCGCCTCCTCGGCGGTGGAGGGCGGCCTGCCCACCGTGGACGGCTTCACGGCGGCCTTCGCGCTCAGCGCGGTGGCGATGCTGGCGGCGTTCGCCGCGGCGGTCGCCGTCCCGGCCCGGGAGCGCCGCTCGGCGCGCCTGCCCGCCCTCGACGAGGTCTGAGCTCGCCTCAGCGGTCGCCGGGAAACCGGTAGGCCGGATGCGGCGGCACGTGGCGCCCCACCTGCACCACGATCTGCGAGCGCTCCTGGAGCGGGAGCGTGCGCGGATCGCCCCGGTATCCGCGGCCGTCGACGGTCACGCTGACCCGGCCGTCGAAGCCAAGCAGCCGCCACCGGCCGAGCGGCTGACCCCAGAGCACGAACAGATCTCCCAGCGTCCGCGGCCGCCCAGCTCGCACCCAGACCACGCCGGTCGGCTCGGTCGTGACCAGCGGATACCGGCACGAGCCACCGGTCACGTAGGCCCCCGACCGGCGGACGGGCGGGGTGATGCCGATCCCGGCCGGGACGACCGCGGCGCGGCCGGCGGCGAACACCTCGACGTGCACCGGAAACCGGTCGCCGGCGGACGCGCAGGCCATGCCGGCCACCGGGCTGCCGTCGTTGAGGGCTGCGGCCGGCCGGTGGCCCGCGGTGCCGACAGGCACCGGCACCACGCTGAGCGCGGCCAGCACCCAGGCGAGCAGGCCCGCCAGACTCACACCGGCTCGAACGTCGCGGTGAAGTGGCGAAGCGCCGAGGGTTGCGACGTTATCCGCATGCCCCGCAGCTCGCCGGCCCGGGCGGCCACCGAGCGGACGACCTCGATCGCGTAGTCGACATGGCTCTGCGTGTATGTGCGGCGGGGGATGGCCAGCCGCACCAGGTCCATGGCGGCCGGCCGCTCCGTCCCGTCCGGCTGGAGGCCGAACATGACCGTGCCGATCTCGCAGCCGCGGATCCCGCCCGCCTCGTACAGGGCCACCGCCAGCGACTGGCCGGGATACTGCAGTGGCGGGATGCCGGGTAGCAGGGCGCGGGCGTCCAGGTACACGGCATGGCCGCCGATCGGCCGCACGACCGGCACGCCGGCCTCGTGCAGCGCGTCGCCGAGGTAGGCCGTCGAGCGGGTGCGGTAGCGCAGGTAGTCATGCTCCACGGCCTCGGACAGGCCCTGGGCGATCGCCTCCAGGTCGCGTCCGGCCAGCCCGCCGTAGGTCGGGAAGCCCTCGGTCAGGATCAGCAGGTTGCGGCACCGCTCCGCCAGCGCGTCGTCGTTCATCGCCAGCCACCCGCCGATGTTGGCCAGCGGGTCCTTCTTGGCCGACATGGTCATGCCGTCGGCCAGCGACGAGATCTCGCGGACGATGTCGGCCACGTCGCGCTCACCGTGACCGGGCTCTCGCTCGCGGATGAACCACGCGTTCTCGGCGAACCGGCAGGCATCGAGGAAGAGCGGGACGGCGTGGCGGTCGCAGATCTCGCGGACGCCGCGGAGGTTTTCGAGCGAGACCGGCTGCCCGCCACCCGAGTTGTTGGTGATCGTCACCATCACCAGCGGAACGGTGCCCGGCCGATCGGTGAGGAACCGCTCGAGCGCCTCAAGATCCATGTTGCCCTTGAAC
>DATLLX010000068.1:0-24030 GCA_035537595.1 Gaiellales bacterium
GGCCCTCCTTGTTGTACTGCCCACCGTGGCAGGGGCAGGCGAAGCCCGAGAGGGCCGCGGCCACCGGGCAGCCCAGGTGCATGCAGCGGTTGGAGAAGACGACGAACATGGCGTCGGAGGCCAGCCAGTCGGTGCTCGGCTTGCCGGTGTTGTAGACCCAGGCCAGCGCCGCGCTGGTCTCGGGCAGGCTGGGATCCTCGACGAAGGTGGCGGCGATCGGCTTGAACTGCCCGCTCGGGTCGGCGGCGAACTTGCTCACAGGGCCAAGGGTGACCGGCTCGAACTTGACCTCGTCGAACACCGGCGCCAGCACGTAGGCGGTCGCCGGAACCCCGATCACCGCACCGATCATGGCGCCCAGCCCCACGGTCGTCAGCGTCAGGAACTGGCTGCGCGTGACGGCCGAGTCGATGTCGTTGGGGGCGGTGTGCGCGTGTGCGTGTGAGCTGGCGGGGATGTCCGCCACGTCGTCCTCCTTCAGAACTGCGGCGCCATATTACCGCGCGCCTCGGGCACCTGTATTCGTAACGGGAATCCCATACTCCGGCCACTTTTGGGTGACCAGATCGCGGATCCGATCCGACATCTCGATCGCCTCGGGCCACTCCCGGGCGTACCCCTCGCTCTCCCACTTCGCCGTTGCATCGAACCCGATCTTGCCGCCGAAGAACTGCCTCGAGGGCGCGTGGTCGAGGTGGTCGAGCGGGCCGTCCGACAGCACCACGTCGCGCGCCGGATCGACATTCGCCCCCACCTGCCACATCACCTGCGTGTAGTCGTGGACGTCGATGTGCTCGTCCACCACCACGATCCCCTTGGTCAGCGACATCAGACCGGTGCCCCAGATCGCGTGCATCACCTTGCGGGCGTGCATCGGGAAGGCCTTGCGGATCGACACGATGGCCAGGTTGTGGAAGGCGCCCGCCACCGGCAGGTCGTAGTCGACCACCTCGGGCATCGTCATCCGGATCGCCGGCAGGAACAGGCGCTCCGTGGCCTTGCCCAGCCAGACGTCCTCGGAGGGTGGAACGCCGACCACGATCGAGGGGTAGATGGCGTCGCGGCGCATGGTGACGGCGGTCACGTGGAGCACCGGGAAGGGCTCGACCGGCGTGTAGTAGCCGGTGTGATCGCCGAACGGCCCTTCGTCGCGGAGCTCGCCCTTCTCGACGTAGCCCTCGATCACGATCTCGGCCCGGGCCGGCACCTCAAGATCGACGGTGCGCCCCTTGACCAGCTCCACCGGCTCGCCGCGCAGGAACCCGGCCAGCATGAACTCGTCGACGTGCTTGGGCAGCGGCGCCGACGCCGAGTAGGCGGTGACGGGGTCGAGCCCGAGGGCGACCGCCACCTCCATCCGCTCCCCCATCCCCCGCCAGTCCGCGGCGGCGTCCTTGTGGATCTGCCAGTGGAGGGCGGCGGTCCGCGAGTCGAACTTCTGGATCCGGTACATCCCCACGTTTCGCATGCCCGTGCGCGGGTCGCTCGTGATCACCGCCGGCAGCGTAATGAACGGGCCGCCGTCGTTCGGCCAGCAGGTCATGATCGGCAGCCCGTCCAGGCTCGGCGTCTCCATCACGATCTCCTGGCAGGGGCCGCTGCGGACCGTCTTCGGCCGCGAGTCGGCCAGCGACTTGAGCTTGCCCAGCGCGCGGATCTTGTCGAGCATGCCCTGCGGCGGCGTCATCTCGAGCACGCTCTGCACCCGGTCGCCGAGGTCGTCCAGCCGATCGACGCCGAAGGCCATGCACATCCGCCGCTCGGTGGCGAACTGGTTGATCAGCAGCGGGTGCGACGAGCCCTTGACGTTGGTGAACAGAAGCGCGGGGCCGCCGCCCGACTTGACCAGGCGGTCGGCGAGCTCGGTCACCTCGAGATGCGGGTCGACCTCCGCCGTCACCTCGTGCAGCTCGCCCTCGGCGCGCAGCCGGTCGAGCCAGTCGCGGAGATCTCGGAACGCCATGCAGCGCCGAGTGTACCGGGGGGTGGGTTTGGCCGGCACATCGCGCTGCCGATAGAACCGCATGGAAAGCCCGGCAATCTACGGATACGTGCTGGCCGCCGCAGCGGCCGGCGTCGCGGCGATGCGGATGCACGCCGCGGCGATGGCCCGCGATCAGCAGGCCGACTCGCTCGACGCGTGGGCCGCGTTCAACGGCTACGAGCCGATGCCGGCCCCGGCCGTCGGCCGCACGCCGCTGCTGCGCCTGGACGGCGCCCGCCGCCATGTGCATGCCGTCCCCGTCGGCCCGCAGGGCGGGGCGATCTACCGCTACGGCTATACGGCGGGCGGCGGTGGTGACTCGACGCCGGTCGAGCTGACGGTCGTCCAGGCACTGTTCGCCGCCGGCTTCCCCCGGCTTCGGGTCGAGCCGCGTGACGGCGCCCCGTCCGGCATCGCGGCCCATGGGCTGCGTGAGGTCGACCTCGAGTCGTCCGAGTTCGCCGCCCGCTTCCGGCTGGCCGTGGACGCGGACGCCGACCCCCGGCTGGTGCTGGCCCTGTTCCAGCCCGACCTGATCGTGTGGTGGGTCGAGCACGCCGCCGGGATGCTGATCGAGTACGAGCTGGGGACGCTGGTGGCCGCCGGCGCAGACGCCGCCCGATGGGCCGATTTCGAAGCTCTCGTCGAGGTTGCCGAGCACGTCGGCGACCGGCTGGTCGCTGCCGGCCTGTCGGCCCTCCGCAGATGATCGCCGCGCCGGCCGCGTAGAATCTCCGGCGGAGCCCGGCAACCCGGGCGTGACGAGGAGGCCCGAGAATGACCGTAGCCCTGATCATCATCCTGGTCGTCATCGGCCTGGCTGTCCTGTACGCGATCGTCGCCTACAACGGCATGGTGAGCGGCCGCAACCGGGTGGATGAGGCCTGGAGCGGCATCGACGTGCAGCTGAAGCGCCGGCACGACCTGATCCCCAACCTGGTCGAGACGGTCAAGGGCTATGCCCAGCACGAGCGGGAGACGTTCCAGCAGGTGACGGAGGCCCGCACGCAGGCCATGCAGGCCAGCGGGCCGGCCCAGTCGGGCGTGGCCGAGGGCTTTCTGAGCCAGGCCCTGGGCCGCCTGTTCGCGGTGGCCGAGGCCTATCCGCAGCTGCGTGCCAGCGAGAACTTCCAGCAGCTGCAGGGCGAGCTGACGAACACCGAGGACCAGATCTCGGCCGCGCGGCGGATCTACAACGGCAACGTCCAGTCGTACAACACGCGGATCCAGACCTTCCCCAACTCGATCATCGCTAACACCGGCGGCTTCACGCCCCGCGAGTTCTTCGAGATCGAGGTGGCCGCCGAGCGCGCCCCGGTGCAGGTCGACTTCGGCACGGCAGCGCCGGCGGTGCCGCCGGCCACGGCTCCGGCACCGGCCGCCCCCGCCGCGCCGTCGGCCCCGGTCGACCCGGTGCCGCCGACCGAGCCGCCCGGCCCCGGCCAGCCTCCGACCGGCACCAGCTAGCCATGCCGCGGCTGCTCGTGCTCGGCGCCCGCAACCTGGGCCGGGTGGTCGCCGAGCATCTGACCGGCCAGGGCTGGGAGGCCGTCGGCGTGGCGCGATCGCAGGAGACGGCCGCGGCCTTTCCCGGGCACGGCATCGTCGCCGACCTGACGAAGGCCGACGAGATGCGGCGGGCGGTCGCCGAGGCCGGGGAGTTCGACCTGGCCGTCAACGCCGTCTCGCCGAAGAGCCGCTTCGGCGGCGGCGACCTGACCACCACCGACGACGACGCCCTGTCGCCCTACCTCGAGCAGCTGCTGCCCGAGGTGTTCGCCTTCTTCCGGGTCTGCGGCGGTTCGCTGGCCGAGCGCGGCGGCGGGACGCTGATCCAGGTCACCGGCGGGTCGGCCCGCCGCGCGCTGCCCCAGCGGGCGCCCTGGGGGGCCGGCGCCGCCGCCGTGCGGGCGCTGTCGCAGGCCGCCGCGAACGAGCTCAAGCCGCGCAACGTCCACGCGGCGCTGCTGGTCTGCGACGGCTCGTTCGGCGAGGATGACGACGACGCCGGCGGCGAGCGAATCCCCCTCCGCGAGCTGGCAAAGACGGTGCAGTTCCTCCACGAGCAGGGCCGCGGCGCCTGGACGCACGAGCTCGTGGTCACGCCCGTCGGCGATCGCTGGACTCCCTAGCACCGTCACGACTCCGCGCCGAAACGCCCCGCCAGCCCCGGGGAGGAACCGGGTTCGGCAGCAGGTTCGGGTGGCAGGTGTTACGAGGTGCCGAGGGAGCTGACGGTGCGCTCCCAGAGGTCGTCGTCGCCTGGGGCGGCATCGCCGCGGCGGGCGGCGCAGCGGGAGATCAGCTCCGCCAGGTCGGCGACGGCCCGCAGGTCGCCGGTGCCGCAGATCTCGACCAGGCCGGCGGCGTAGAGGTAGTCGCCGGTCAGGAGCGCCAGGTCGGCGTCGTCCTGCCGGAACAGCCGCGACTGGCCGTAGTGCAGGAGATAGGCCTCGAGGATCATCTCGACGCCCAGCAGATAGCGGTCGGGGCAGCGGCCGGCGAATCGGGGCTGGGGCGCGTCGCACGGCCGCAGGGCTCCGGCCCACAGCGGGCTGTCGGCGGCGGCCCGGCGGGCGATCTCGGCCAGCACCGTCATCCCTCGAACTCGCGCGCGGCGGCGACGGTCTGCTCGATCTGCTCGTCCGTGTGCGCGAGCGAGGGCATCATCGCCTCGAACTGCGACGGAGCCAGGTAGATGCCGCGGCCGAGCATGTGGGCGTGGAATGCCGCGTACCGGGCGACGTCGCTCCTCGCAGCGTCGGCGAAGCTCCGCACCGGGCCGTCGACGAAGAAGGCGGTCAGCATCGCTCCCACCCGGTTGACGGTCACCCCGGGCGCGGCCAGCCCCCGCTCGAGCGCGGCGCCGACCTCCTCGAGCCGCTCGTAGGCGCCCGGCTCCCGGAGCAGCTCCAGCGTCGCCAGCCCCGCGGCCATCGCCAGCGGATTGCCGGACAGCGTGCCGGCCTGGTACACGCTGCCCTGCGGCGCCAGCAGCTCCATCACCTCGGCCCGACCGCCGAACGCCGCCGCCGGCAGCCCGCCGCCGACGATCTTGCCCAGGCAGGTGAGGTCGGCGCGGACGGCCAGGCGTTCCTGCGCACCGCCGTAGGCGACCCGGAACCCGGTGATCACCTCGTCCAGCACGAGCAGCGCGCCGGTGCCGTTGCAGATCGTGCGCAGCCCCTCGAGGAACCCGGGCTGCGCGGGCACCACGCCCATGTTGCCGGCCACCGGCTCGACGATCACGCAGGCCAGGTCGTCGCCATGCATCTCGGCCAGCCGGCGGGCGCCGTCCAGGTCGTTGTACTCGCACAGCAGTGTGTCGGCGGTGACCGCAGCCGGCACGCCCGGCGATGCAGGTATCGACAGGGTCGCCAGCCCGGAGCCGGCCTGAGCCAGCAGAGCGTCGACGTGGCCGTGATATCCGCCGACGAACTTGAGCAGCTTCGAGCGCCCGGTGGCCGCCCGGGCCAGCCGCACGGCACTCATCGTGGCTTCCGTGCCCGATGACACGAACCGCACCATCTCGATCGACGGCACCGCGGAGCAGACCTCGCGGGCCAGCCGCACCTCGAGCTCGGTCGGGGCTCCGAAGGTGGTGCCGTCGCGAGCAGTCCGCTCGACCGCCTCGATCACCGCCGGATGCGCGTGGCCGGCGATCAGCGGCCCCCATGACAGCACCCAGTCCACGTACCGGTTGCCGTCGACGTCCTCCAGCACCCCGCCCTCCCCGCGGGCGACGAACAGCGGATGCTCGCGGCCGACCGAGCGCATCGCCCGCACGGGGCTGGAGACGCCGCCCGGGATCAGCCGCGCGGCCTCCTCTGCCAGCCTGGCGGAGACCGCCTCACCGTGGCTCAGGAGAGCCACTTGGCTGCCCGCGAAGCGTGGTAGGTGATGATCAGGTCGGCCCCGGCCCGCTTGATCGAGGTCAGCGCTTCCAGTGCCGCCTCGCGGCGGTCGAGCAGGCCGGCGGCGACCGCCGCTTCGAGCATCGCGTACTCGCCGCTCACCTGGTACGCGGCGATCGGCAGATCGGTGCGGTCGCGCACCCGGCGGATCACGTCCAGATAGGGCATCGCCGGCTTGACCATGACCACGTCGGCGCCCTCTGCGACGTCCAGCTCGACCTCGCGCAGCGCCTCGCGGAGATTGGCCGGGTCCATCTGATAGCCCCGCCGGTCACCCTCCGACGGCGTGGAGTGGGCGGCATCGCGGAACGGCCCGTAGAAGGCCGATGCGAACTTCGCGCTGTAGGCCATGATCGCGGTGTCGGTCAGCCCCTCGTCGTCGAGCGCCGAGCGGATGGCGGCGACCCGGCCGTCCATCATGTCCGACGGGGCGACGACGTCGGCGCCGGCCACGGCGTGGGAGACCGCCGTCTGGGACAGCAGCTCGAGTGTGATGTCGTTGTCGACGGCACCGTCGCGGAGCACGCCGCAGTGCCCGTGGGAGGTGTACTGGCACAGGCAGACGTCGGTGATCAGCGTCAGCCCGGGGAGCTCGGCGCGAAGGGCTCGAAGCGCCTGCTGGACGATGCCGTCCTCGGCATAGGCCTCGAGCGCGGCCTCGTCCTTCTCGTCGGGAAGCCCGAACAGGATCACTGCGGGGACGCCGAGCCCGTGCAGCTCTCGCGCCTCCTCGACCAGCATGTCAACTGAGAGATGGTGCTGACCGGCCAGCGACGGGATCGGCTCGCGGACGCCCGCGCCGTGGCGCACGAACAGCGGCGCGATGAAGTCGGCGGGAGCCAGACGCGTCTCTCGCACCATCGAGCGCAGCGTCCCCGTGCGGCGCAGCCGACGCATCCGTGTGGCCGGAAAACCCATATGGCGTAGTGTATCTGCCCCCTTTACATGTCAGCACGGCGGGGATAGGCTTGCCATCAGTGGACGAGAGGGGCGGGAGATGATGGACGGGCACGAGCAAGAACTTGACTATTCCAACGAGGCGCTGCGCAAACTCGGCGCCCGGATCCGGCACCTGAGGCGCAAGCGGGCCATGACCCAGCGCGATCTGTCGTTCGACGGCTGCTCGTACAGCTACCTCGCGCGGATCGAGAGCGGCGACCGCCGGCCAAGCCCCCGCGTGCTGCGGGAGATTGCCACCCGGCTCGGCGTCAGCACCGAGGAGCTGCTCGGCGAGGCGTCGCCCGAGCAGCGCTCACGGTCGCTCGAGGTGCTCGACGCGATGATGATGATCCGGCTCGAGCAGTACGACGAGGCGGAGGAGCTGCTGCGCGGGGTGCTGCGGGAGGCGCAGGTCGACGCCGACGCCGACCGCAAGAGCGAGGCCTACGAGGGCCTCGGCCTGGTGGCCGCCCGCCGAGGCCGCGACCAGGCGGCGCTCGAGCTGCTGCAGCACGCGCTCGACACCGGCGCAGCCCCCCATCCTGCGCAGCGTCCCGATCTCTACATCGAACTGGCCCGCCTCTACATCACCAACGGCGACACCGCCCAGGCGATCGCGCTGATGAACGACTGCGTCGACCGGCTGCGCGACCAGCCGGGCCGCGACCTGGCCAAGCTCGTCCGCTACACCCTGCTGCTCAGCCAGTCGTACGCCGACGCCGGCGATTACGGCAGCGCCGGCAGCGTCCTGGCCGACGCCCTCCAGGACGGCGCCGAGGAGATCGACCTCCGCAGCCGGGCTCGGGCGTACTACTCACTGTCACGGCTCTACGCGTCGACCGGCCAGGTGACGCAGGCAATCGCATACGCCGACCGAGCGCTGGCCATCTATGAGCTGATGGAGGACAACGACGCGCTGTCGGACGCCCACCTGCTGTTCGCCCAGAGCCTGCTGGACGGGGGTGACACCGAGCGCGCCGCCACCCACCTGGCGGCTGCCCGCTCGCTGCTGGGCACCCGGCCCACCCCCGCCGACCTCGGCTTCGTGGTGGTCGAGGAGGCGCGCCTCGCCCTTTCCCAGGGCGACCGCGAGCTCGCGGCGTCGCGGGCCCGCGACGCCGTCGAGCTGCTCGACAGCCAGGGAGCGCCCGGTCAGCTGGGCGATGCCTACCTGGTGCTGGCCCGGGTCTACGACGAGCTGGGCGAGAGCGAGCGCGCCGAGTGGGCGTACACGGCGGCGATCAGCGCGATCAGCGGCCAGAGCGGCTGGACGCGCGAGCTGGCCAAGGCCTACCGCTGGTACGGCAAGTTCCTCAAGCGGATGGGCCGCGCCGAGGCCGCCCTGGAGGCATTCGAGCTGGCGGCCGACCTGGCGCCGTCCAACCAGGACGCGCTGGCGCCGGCGCCCCAGTCCGGGGTCAGCAGCACGCTCACGACTCCGTAGCGTCCGGCGGCGCGTCCGTTTTCGGCGGTTCGGCGGGGGGCGCCGGCCGCGCGGGCTCCGGGGCCGGCGGCTCCCGAGGCTCCACCTCCACCGGCACACCGACCGGGATCGGGTGCCCGGCCCAGCTCTCCAGCGTCAACCGCTCGCGCAGGAACAGCGCCACCTCCCGGCCCACCGCGACCAGCGGCAGCGCCACCAGCACGCCGGCCACCCCGTACAGCTGCGCCGCGGCGAGCAGCGAGAAGATCACCACCAGCGGGTGCACGCCGACCGCGCCGCCCATCAGCTTGGGGATCACGATATGGCCCTCGATCTGGTGGATGATCAGGAAGGCCAGCGCCACCGCGATCGCGGCGCCCGGCGACTGGACGAGCGCGACCAGCAGCGGCGGGATGGCGCCCAGCCAGGGGCCGACATACGGGATCACCTCGGTCACCGCCGCGAAGGCGCCGAACGCCAGCGCGTAGTCGTCGCCGTTCTCGAAGATCCCCAGCACGCCCAGGATCCACATCAGCAGGCCGGCGGAGGCGCCGATCACCAGGGAGACGGTGGTCTGGCCGCGCACGTAGGAGACCAGCGCCCGCTCGCAGCGCTCGATCAGGTCCTCCTCGCGGGAGCCGCCGGGAAACAGGCGGCGCAGGAACCGCGACAACCGGTCGGCGTCGAGCAGCATGTAGATCGAGATCACGATCACCAGGACGATGTTGAACAGGCTCTCGAACACCGTCAGCACCAGGCCCTGAGCGATGCCGACCGCCTCGCCAGAATGGCTCTCGAGGTCGAAGTCGCGGATCTTGGCGATCGCGTCATCCCCCAGCTTGCGAACGTCGACCGAGGACAGCCCGTGGTCGTCGAGCCAGGACTGGATGCGATCGACCTTCTCGTCGGCGGGCGTGATGTTCGTGCCCGGCCGGGGCTCGAACTCGTCCTGCACCACCGACGCCGACGCCCGCACCTGATCGGTGAGCACGGTTGCCGCCACCACGGCGAGGCCCGACAGGGCGACGGCGAACGTGCCGTAGACCAGGAACACGGCCACCGGCCTGGGGATCCGCAGCGAGCAGAACGCGCGAACGATCGGGTTCAGTAGGATCGCGATCAGCGCGGCGACGATGAACACGAACACCGCGTGGTCGACCGCGGACACCAGTTGCCACACGCCGATGATCGCAAGCGGAAGGCCGACCAGCTGCACCCAGCGGGGAATCTCCGTCTTCCGCGGAGCATGAACGGCCATCGAGCCATCGTACCGGCGGCCTCAGCTATCACGAGAGTATGCTGGACGATATGCAAACGGATGGGAACTCGCCGGGTCGACGGCGAACACGACCCACGACGGAGCAGTCCGCTAGTCTGAGCGGCGTGATCGCGAGCCGCCAGCGCCGCTACCGCCGCACTGCGCGGCGCCGAACGGACGCCCGCCGCATGCGGCGCACCGCCGGCCTGCTGCTGGCGCTGGCGCTGACCGTGGCCATCGCCGCCGCCGCCATCCGCGACGACCCGTCGACCGGCCCCGACCCCAGCCTGGCTGCGGTGACCACCCCGATCCTGACGCCCGACGGCCCGCCCACGCTGCAGCCGCTGGCCGAGGCGGGCGCGCTTCAGCTCGACGTGCCGATCCGCCAGGAGCGAATCACCGCCGTCGTCTACCACGGCATCGGCGACGCCAACACGATCCCCCTGCAGCCGATCGGCAGGCAGCTGAACGCCGGATTCTTCTCACGACTGGGAGAGCGGGTGTTCGGCGGCAGCTCGTCCAGCGGCCCCCGCTACTACGTGGACGACAGCGGTAGCGGGCCCGACACCGGCTCGGTGGACATCGGGGCGCCGGCCGGAACGACGGTGTACTCGCCCGTGTCCGGGGTGGTCGTCAGCGTCCGCCCGTTCCAGCTCGACGGCCGGGCGTGGGGCAACGTCGTCCAGATCCGGCCCGATCTGGCGCCGGCGGTGACCGTCACCCTGACGAACCTCGACGCCAGCGGCAACGGCGTCGCGATCGCGGTCGGCGACCGGGTCAAGAGCGCGCAGACCGCGCTCGGCACCGTGATCGACCTGTCGAAGGTGCTCGAGCAGACGGTCGCCCGCTACACCAGCGACGAGGGCAACCACGTCGCGATGTCGATCGCCCCGGCAGCCGGCGCGAGCCCCATTCTCTAGCCGGACGGCATGCGGATCCTGTTCATCGGAGACGTGTTCGCCTCCTCGGGGAGGCGGATCGTCGAATCCCGCCTGCCGGCGCTGCGCGAGCAGCACGGCATCGACTTCGTGATCTGCAACGCCGAGAACGCCGCCGACGGCGTCGGCATCACCACCCGGATCGCCAAGCGGCTGCTGGACTGCGGGGTGGACGTCATCACCCTGGGCAACCACGCCCATCGCCAGCGGGACGTGTACCCGTTCCTGAACTCGGAGCAGCGGATCATCCGCCCGGCCAACATGTCGTCGGAGTCGCCCGGCCGGGGAAAGGTCGTCCATCCCTCTGCGGACGGCACCAGGGTCGCCGTGGTCAACCTGATGGGCCGCCTGTACCTGGAGCCGGCGCGCAGCCCGTTCGACATGGCACCTGACCTGGTGGCCAGGGCCCGCGAGCAGGCCGACGCCGTGATCGTCGACTTCCATGCCGAGGCGACCAGCGAGAAGGTGGCCATGGGCCGGATGCTGGCCGGCAGCGCGACCGCCGTGATCGGCACCCACACCCACATCCAGACCAACGACCCCACCGTGCTGCCGGGCGGCACCGCCTACCTGACCGACGCCGGCATGACCGGCCCGCACGACTCCGTGATCGGGGTTCGCTCCGATCTGATCGTGCGCCGGTTCGTGACCGGCCTGCCGGTGCGCTTCGAGCCGGGTGAGGGGGACGTCAGGCTTGAGGGGGCGCTGATCGAGTGCGACGGCCAGGGCCGGGCGACGGCCATCTCCACCTTCAGGCTGCGGGAGTCGGAGTGAGCGGCGCCGGCCGCTCCGGCTCGCGGGGCACCAGCAGGGCGACCAGCACCGCCGGCAGCCACCAGCAGATGTAGGGGTAGAACCAGTAGCTGGAGACCGCCTGGGTGGCGATCAGCGCGACCGCCGCCAGCGCCGCCACCGACACCGCGTCCTTGCGGCCACGCGGGAACACCGCCAGGGAAAGCAGTCCCAACCCGACCGCGACCTGGGCCGCCTGCTGGGCCCAGTGCAGGTCGGGCCAGCCCGGGTGGTAGCTGCCGATCGTCCAGATCGAGAGCGGCGTCACGCGGTCGAGTTGATAGCCGAGGGTGCGGTCCCAGAACACCCGCAGGCCGCCGCCGTCGAGCAGCAGGATCGACATCAGAAGCGCCGAGCCGACGACGAGCCCCACCGCCATCCGCAGCCTCCCTCGCAACGAGAACATCAGCGGCACCAGGCACAGCGGCCCCAGCTTCGAAAGGGCGGTCGCCGCCAGCAGGGCGCCGCGCACCATCGGCCGGCCGAGGAACGCGAGCAGCCAGGCCAGCAGCGCCCCAACCAGCGCGTCGTTGGTGTTCAGGTTGAGCGCGTAGAGGGTGAACGGGTTGGCCGCCCAGCCGAACGCCAGCAGCAGCCCGTGGCGGGCCGAGGCCAGCCGGTAGCCGGCCACGAACAGGCCGAGGATGGCCGCCAGGTCGAGCGCCGACGCGGCGACGTGGGCGGCCGGCAGGTCGTCCCACAGCCCGGTCCAGCCGAACACCGCCACAGCCGGCACGTAGATCAGATAGACGGTCGGACCGTACGTGTCGCCGGTGGAGACCGGCGACTCGCAGCGGCCGTTGGTCGGCTGCACGTGGCCCACCGGCTCGCCGCCCGACCGGTAGCCGCCGCAGGGCTCGCCGATGTCGCGGGGCATCGTGCCGTACGGCGCCCTGCCGTCGAGGATGCGGTCGGCGCCGACCACGCTGGCATAGCCGACGTCGAGGATGTTCGAGTCCTGGTTGTTCAGGCCCAGCCGGAAGCCCGTCAGCGCGAACAGCAGCGCGACCAGCACGAGCATGTGGGTGGAGCCGATGGTCACCCTCCGCGGCCGCGGCCGGGTCGCCAGCCACACCATCCTGACCACCAGGTAGAGCAGCGGCGGGTAGACCAGCGGCGTGGCCACGAACAGGTCGCCGTGGTCGAACCAGTACAGCGAGGCACCGAACGAGACCAGCGCCAGCAGGTCGAGGGTGCGCATCGATACCGGCCGCCGCCAGTTCAGCAGGCCGCCGACGAAGATCGCCGAGAGCGGGATGAACACCCACCAGCGGTTGACCAGCCGGCCGTACGACTGGGGCAGCCCGCGCGCCTGCATCCAGTCGACCTGGGGCCCGGTTCGCACCTCGGTGACGCGCATCTCGCGGTCGGCGATGTGCACCTCGGCGATCTGGTCGTCACCGGCGTAGAAGCGGACCGTCCACGTGCGGTCGTCGCCCAGGCTGGCGCTGTCGGTGACGTGGTCGTACTGACCGGTCCAGTCCCGCACCTTGGGCTCTCGCCTGGCCAGCCGGATCGCATCCTTCGCCGACAGGCGGGGCGGCGACTTGGGCGGGCTGACGTCGCGCGATGCGATCGCGCCGGTGTTGTCGCGCACGCGGAAGGTGGCGAGCACGACGTGGGAATCGCGCTTCTCCAGCGCCACCGTCCAGGTGTCGCTCTTGAAGTCGTAGATCCCCTCCCAGGCGGCGCCGCGGTTGGCGGCCAGGAGGGGGCGGACGGCGGGTGCGGACGCAACCAGCGCGATCGCCTGCGGGGCGGTGAGCCGGGCCGACGCTGCCTGTGCGACCGCAGGCCAGACCAGCAGGACCAGAGCCGCCAGCACCAGCCGGCGGCTCAGGCTACCGAAAGCTCCAGAGCTTGTTGCCAAGGAAGCTCACGGGCGTCGCCACCACGATCGCGATGGCCGCCGCCGTGACCTTGTGCAACCCGACGGTGTCGACGAGGAAGGTGAGCACGGCGAGATCCATGCACAGGGCGACGCCGCTGACGGTGAGGAAGCGGGCGTACTGGTGATGGGGCACGCCGTGTACGACGCGGAAGGTCCACACCCGGTTCCAGAGGAAGTTGCTGCTGGCCGCGACCACGAAGGCGATGGTGAACGCGATCCTGTACGAGAGCTCGGTGTAGAGCAGCGAGTAGACGCCCAGGTTGACGACGTAGCCGGAGGCTCCGACGAGGCAGTAACGAACCAGCTGGAGCCAGTTGTGTGGACGGCGAATCCCGACGTGAAGGCGTCTCGCATGCGCCTTGAAGCCGATCTCGGCCGCCTCGCTGCGGGCGTCCTTCATCGTCCGCGCATCCTAGATGATCGCCCCCGCACCGGCCGGTGCGCCCGTCAGCGGGCGGCCAGGGCGCGGTCGCCGGCCACGATCCGCTGCACCAGCGGGGCGATGTCGGTGATCGACGGCTGGCGGCCCAGCCCCGGCGGGGCCTCGAGGCCGACCGTGATCAACGGCACCAGCGAGTCCTCCACACGCAGCGAGCCGTGGCTGCCGCCGCCGGCGTGGTGGCGGCCGCCGGCATCGGTGAACTCCATGCCCAGCCGGGCCGAGACGATCACGTCGCCGGCGGTCTCGCAGGTGACGGCGCCCTGGATCCGCTCCAGCGCGTTGGGGTAAAGGGCCGGGTCGAGCAGGTCGCGGTCGCCGGCCAGCGACCACCGCCCGCCCCGCTCGTCCTCGTGATCGCCGTCGGGGCGGAACCGCAGCTCGCCGCCCTCCCGCCGCACCGCGCACCACGGCCCCTCGCGCCAGCTGACCACATCGGCCGCGGGGTGGCGGGCGAACCGGTGGGCCACCTCGCTGGCCGTCAGACCGCCGCCGGGCAGCAGGTACGCCATGGCCACCCGGTTGCTGGCGGCCAGCGCCAGGTCACATTCGTCCGGATCGGAGTGGCGGCTGGAGCGGAACAGCCGCAGGTCGGCGAACACCTCGGCGGCCGCCACCACCTCCTGCACCCGGCTCTGGGAGTGGTCGGCCACGACGATCAGGGAGTACCGCTCGAGAAACGGCTCGTCGCCTCCGGCCGCATCGACCAGCATGCCGATGCTGGCATCCGCCTGCTGCACCGCGGCCAGCACGTCGCCGTCGCGATGCTGCACGGCGTCGGTCTCGTACAGGTAGAGGAACAGGAAGTCGAACCCGTCGCGGGTCACCAGCCACCGGCCGACGTGGCCGCTGTGCCGGTCGACGCCGCCGCCGAAGTTGCGCGGAGCTCCTGTGTGGTCGGACGCGAACAGCTCTCCGAAGAAGTACCGGCTGGGCCCGTAGATGGCGTCCACGACCCCGATCCTGCGGGCCAGCCTGCGGGCCGCTCGAGGGGTGATCGGGTGCCGCACGCGGCCGCGGTAGACGTGGCAGTTGACCGCCGCGGTGAGGTATCCGGCGTCCTCCAGCGACTCGAACAGCGTGGTCGCCCGGGGCGAGAGGTGAAGGAGGTTCAGGTTGACCAGGACGTCGTCGACCATCTGCCGCGTGCCCTCGGCCAGCGTGGCCGAGAACGACGAGCCGTACTCGACGAACCGCTGCTCCCCGCGGTGGTACCAGGTCATGCTGGGGATCCGCGACCCGGACGGGTGCTGCCCGGTGACCAGCGCCGACAGGCAGACCGGCGTCAGCGAGGGATAGGTGGAGACGCAGGCGTCGGTGCGATCGCCCAGCGCCTGCAGCCGCTCCAGGGTGGGAGCCCGTCCGGCGGCGATCGCCCGGTCGAGCAGCGCCGGGCCGAGGCCGTCGATGACGGCGAGGATGACCTTCTTGGACACAGCCCTGATTCTGCCAGAGGAGATTGGCGCGCGGTTGACCGGAACAACGGGGTCGGACCCCGTTGCTCCGCTCGCTCAGCGCAGCACCCGCAGGCCCTTGTACTTCTCCTGCTCCCGCTGGCGGGCGCGGGCCACAAGGGCCCCGGCGGCGGCCAGCATCACGTAGCCGACGAACGGGATCAGCGCCACGACCGCGGCGACGAAGCCGGACACGTCCTCGATCAGGGCGGTGCCCCGCAGGTCGCCGCCGGCCTTGACGGCGCCGGCCCGGACATGCCGCAGGGCGACGGCGACCGCCGCTGCGATCAGCGCGCCCAGCACGATGCTCACCCACGGCAGCTCGTCCCAGGCGACCAGGCCGAACGCCAGCCCACCGCCGGCGGCCTTGCGAGCCAGCCGGACGCCCGCCTGCGCGCCGGGCCAGACGGCGTCGGCGACCAGCTCGACGGCCGCCGCCGCCCAGGCCACGATCAGCAGCCACGATTCGTCGGCGACGCTCGCCGAGCTGTCGGCCAGATCGGCCGACGCCGCGGTGGCGCCGATCGCGACCGGCGGCGCGCCGACGAAGCCCGCGGCCACCGCGAGCCCCAGTCCCTGGCTGAGAGCGATCAGAAGGTCCATGGCGAAACGCGGGCAATGATAGTGGCCAGAGCCGCGGGAGGCCCCCTGCCCGCTGATAGTGTCACCGCCGTGGACGCCAGCTGGGGCCTTGTGGTGGTGATCGCGATCCTGGGCGTGTTCGGCGTCCTCCCGCTGGTGCGGCAGCGTGCGCTGCTGGCCGCGCGGGAGCGGCGGCTCCGCGCACTCCAGCGCCGCCGCGGGTCGGTGGTGATCACGCTGATCCACCGCCAGGAGCAGATCGGACTGCTGGGTGTGCCGCTGGTGCGGTTCATCGACATCGACGACTCCGAGGCGGTGCTGCGCGCGATCCGGCAGACCGACGACGACACCCCGATCGACATCGTGCTCCACACCCCGGGCGGCCTGGTGCTGGCGGCCGAGCAGATCGCTCACGCCATCCGCTCGCACCCGGCCCGAGTGGCGGTGCTCGTCCCCCACTACGCCATGTCTGGCGGCACGCTGCTGGCCCTGGCGGCCGACGAGATCGTGATGGATCCGCAGGCGGTGCTGGGCCCGGTCGACCCGCAGCTGGGCGACATGCCGGCGGCGTCGATCCTGCGGGTGGTGGCCGCCAAGGACACCGAGCACATCGACGACAGGTTCCTGGTGCTGGCCGACGTGGCCGAGAAGGCGCAGCGGCAGGTGCGCGGCTTCGTTACCGACCTGCTGGACGATCGGATGTCACCGGAGGAGGCGGGCAAGCTGGCCGACCTGCTGGCCGGCGGCTACTTCACCCACGACTTCCCGATCACGGTCAGCCGGGCGCGGGATCTGGGGGTGGCGGTGTCGGACGACCTGCCGCCCGAGGTCCACGAGCTGATGGCGCTGTTCCCCCAGCCCAGCCGTGGCCGGCCGACGGTCACCTACCTGCCGCTGCCGGTGCCGCTGCCCGGCGGGCCGCCCGACCCCACCGGCACGTAGGTCGTGATCGCCGCCGGCTCGTAACGGATCTCGGCCCGCTCCACCCGGCCCAGGTACTCGCCGTCCAGCTGGACGGCGACCGGCAGATCGGGCTCGACGACCGCTTCCGGGACATCGTGCAGGTAGGCGACCCGGGTGTCGCCCCGGGTGGCGTGGCGGGGCCAGACCAGCGCGTACACCGGCAGCCGCCAGAGGTCGCGGCGCCGCAGCTCGTCGGCCACCACCAGATCGAGGGCGGTGCGGAACCCGGCGAGGGGGGCGGCCCGGATCCCGTAGCGGCCGAAGTAGGTGTAGGGATGCCCGTTCGCCACCGCCAGGTACGAGCAGCGCAGCGTGCGGCCGGGGGTGCGAACGGTCATCCGTGCCGGCAGCGAGTAGCGGTCGGAGCGAAGCACCCGCAGCGCCGCCATCACGACCTGCAGGTCGCCGGGCCGGGTGCGATCGCGGCGCAGCGCCCGGGCTTCGTCCACCAGCCGCATCGCCTCCGCGTCGATACCGAGCCCGGCCGAGAAGGTGAAGCGCCTGCCGTCTAGCCGACCCAGCCCGACCTGACGCGTGCTGCGGGCGGCGATGGCGGCGGCCAGCATCCGGGCCGCCCGCAGCGGCCGGTTGGGGAACCCCAGGTGGCGGACGAACACCGACGTTGCGCCGGCCGGCAGGAAGCCGGTGACCACCCCGTCGGAGACGCCGTTCACGATCTCGTTCGCCGTGCCGTCACCGCCCATCGCCACGACCACATCGGCTCCCGCGGCCCCGGCCAGCTCCACCCCATGGCCCGGGCGCTCCGTGCGGACGACCTCGACCTCGCCCACCTGCCCCAGCACCGCCGCCACCTGGTCGAGCAGGGGCGCCGTCACGCCGGTCGCGACCGGGTTCACGATCAGGCGCAGCCTCATCGGGCCGGTACCATACCGGGGTGAGCGCAGGCACGGTTCGAACCTCCACCGCGGCCGCCGCCGTCCCGGCGGCCCTGGTCGTCCTCCTCCACCTGGCGTTACGGTGGAACGGCGCCGCCGACTTCGAGGCCCGGAGGACGCTGGCCTTCCAGCACGGCATTGCGATGGCCGTGATCCTGGCGGCGGTGCTGGCGGCTTCCCGCTACGCGCTGGCCCTGCAGCGAGGCGAGGGCTGGCCGATCGCCGACGCGGTCGCCATCGCCGGCACCATCGGGGTGCTCGGCCACCTCGCCGCCGTCTGGCGGGACGGCAGCAATCCCATGCGCCGGCTCGACGTGACCGTCACGCACGCGGTCGCGCTGGTCGTGGTCGCCGGCCTGACCATGCTCATCCGCCACCTCGAGGAGACGCGGCTCACATCCTCCTCCAACGCACCCAACCGACGCTCAATCGGCGGGGAATAGAACACTCGGCATGACCAGCATCCTCAAGTCAGCAGCCCTGATCGCCGCGGCCGTGTTCTCAGGCGGCGTGACCGCGGTATGGGTTGACTCGACGCACCCGCAGGGGACGACGATCGTCCGCACCGAGACGATTGCCGCGCCCCAGAACGTGAACTCGACCGCCTCCACCGGACTTTCGGTGAACCAAATCTACCGGCGCGCCGGCCTCGGCGTCGGCGTCGTCCGCACCGACCAGGGCCTCGGCACCGGCTTCGTGATCGATTCCGCCGGCCACGTGCTGACCAACGCCCACGTGGTGCTCAACGCCAACGACGTCCAGGTCGAGCTGCCCAAGACGCTGGGCAGCGGTGAGGTCAACACCTTCAAGGCGAAGGTGCTCGGGCTCGACAAGTCCACCGACGTGGCCGTGCTCCAGATCGACGCCCCCGCCGACCAGCTGCACCCGCTGACGCTCGCACCGAGCGGCGAGCGCCCGCAGGTCGGACAGAGCGTGGTGGCGATCGGCACCCCCCTGGGCGAGGAGGGCACGGTCACGACCGGCATCGTGTCGGCCGTGTCGCGTGAGATCAACTCGCTCGACAGCCGGATCAAGATCTACGGCGCGATCCAGACCGATGCCGCGATCAACCACGGCAACTCGGGCGGCCCGCTGATCGACGGCCAGGGCCAGGTGATCGGCATCAACAGCCAGATTCTGTCCGAGAACAACGGCAACGTCGGTATCGGCTTCGCGATTCCGATCTCGACGGCCCGCGACGTCGCCGACCAGATCATCAGCACCGGCAAGGTCGCGCACACCTGGCTCGGCATCGAGGGCACCGAGCTGACCCCCGACGTGGCCAAGGCGCTCAACCTGAATGTGCAGAGCGGCGTGATCGTCGGCCAGGTGGTCGACGGCTCCCCGGCTGCCAAGGCCGGCCTCAAGGGCGGCACCACTCCGGTGACGGTCGACGGCCAGAGCCTGATGTCGGGCGGGGACGTGATCGTCAAGATCGACGGCACCGACATCAACACGTTCGCCGACCTGGCCCAGACCATCGCCCAGAAGAAGCCGGGCGAGACGATCCCGATCGAGATCCTCCGCAACGGCCAGACGCAGACCGTGAACGTCACCCTGGGAGAGCGGTAGCCGGCATCACCGGCGGCCGGGCGGACGCCCCGTCCGGCCGCCGGTCAGACGATCTCGACGATCACGTCGTTGACGTCGTCGAGCGCCAGGCGGACAGCGTCCTCCACCCGGCTGGCGATCGTGTGGGCCTGCCGCACCGTCATCTCGGGGCTGCCGCGCACCGAGGTCACCACCAGCAGGCGGCCCGCCTGGCGGTAGACCACGACCTCCGGCGAGCCACCCGTGACCGAGCGGACGGCGGCCAGCGCCACCTCCGTGACATCCGATTCGGCGGTGCCGACCACCCGTACCGGCTGGGCGTCCGGGGCGAACGGCTCGACGTGTGCATACACCTTCGCCGCGCCGAACTCGTGGGCGATCTCCCGCTTCAGCAGATCGACGATGGCGTCGGCCTCGGCCAGCGTCAGCTGCTCGGCCAGCCGCACGTGGAGCGTGATGGCGCGGCCTTCGGGACTCTCCAGCACGGTGATGTTGTGCGTCTCGACAACACCCGGCACACGCAGCGCAGCAGCTGCCACCCGCTCGTTGGCCCGTTCCCGGCCGGCGGTCGGCTCCACGTGGACGGTGACCGACGCCGGCCCGTCGAGACTCTCCCTGACTGCCTGCTCCACCCGGTCCATGGTCTCGTGGCTGCGCTCCAGCCCCTCCAGCCTGGAGACGCCGATCACCACGTCGGCGAACGTCTCGCCCCCCGCCTCGCGCATCCGCACCGACCGCACTTCGCGCACTCCCGGCACCAGACCGACCACCTGCTCCATGCGAGCGGCGGCGCCGAGCGGTGCCCGGTCCATCAGCACGTCGATGTTGCCGGCGGCCAGCCGCAGGGCGGCGGCCAGCACCAGCGCGGCCACGAACAGCGCCGCCCAGGCATCGCCGCTGTCGACGCCGGCGGCGACGAACGTGAGGCCCGCGAGCACCGCCAGCGTGCCGGCGAAGTCCGACGCGAAGTGGGTGGCGCTGGCGATCAGGGCGGCGTTTCGCCCTCGCCGACCTTCCCGCAGCGAGACCACCGTGCGCGCGGCGTCCACCGCCAGCACCGCGCCCAGCAGAGCGAACGCGTACCAGGCCGTGTCCACGTGCCCGCCGCCGCCCCGCAGCCGGTCGACGGCCTCCCACGCGATCCAGACCGCGGCGCCGCCCAGCAGCACCGACTCCGACAGCGCCGCCAGGTGCTGGGCCTTGCCATGACCGTACTGATGCCGGGCGTCGGGCGGTCGTTCGGCAACAGCCACGGCATACAGGGTCAGAACGGCGGCAACGGCGTCGAGCCCGGAATGCACCGCCTCCGCCAGGATCCCCAGGCTGCCGGTGGCAAGGCCGACCACGAGTTTTGCCGCCGCCAGCAGGAGCGCGGCGGCGAGCGAGATCGACGCCGTGCGGCGAGCGTTTGACATGCGGTCGATTGTAGGGCAGCCTATTTCCATTCGTTTCCGCGGAATCACGGGGAGCCGCCCATGAGCTCGGCGCAGGAAACCGAGGTGCCGGGCGAGCGCACGAGCGGCCAGGTGCGGTGTCTGGTGGTCGACGACCACGCGGCCATCCGCGAAGGGGTGAAGCTGATCCTCGCCCGCGACCACGAGATCTCGGTGATCGGTGAGGCCTCGAGCGGCGACGGCGCGGTCGACATGGCGGAGCGGCGGCGGCCTGACGTGATCCTGATGGACGTCCGCATGCGCGGCATGGACGGGTTCGAGGCCACCCGCCGGATCACGGCCGCCCACCCCGCCATCGCCATCATCCTCTACACCGCCCACGGCGAACGCGGCCTGCTGGCCGAGGGGCTGGACTGCGGCGCCCGCGGGTACGTGCTCAAGGATGCTCCGCCCGACGACATCATCCGCGCCGTCAAGCGGGTCGCCGAGGGCGGCGCCTATGTCGATCCGACGCTGGCGTCGGAGCTGGTGTCTCCAAAGGCAACCGAGCGGATCCCGGCCCTGTCCACCCGCGAGCGGGAGATCCTGGGGCTGCTTGCCAACGGCTTCTCGAACCCGGAGATCGCCGCCCGCCTGTTCATCAGCCCCGAAACCGTGCGCACGCACGTCCGCAACGCGATGGCGAAGCTGGAGGCGGACACGCGCACCCAGGCGGTTGCGCTCGCGCTCCGCTATGCGCTCATCGACTAGAGAGCTCTCGGCGCCGATCGTGCTGGCGCTGGCGGCGCTGGCCGCGGGCGCACTGCTGATCGATCAGATCCGCTACGAGCAGTGGGTGGACGCGGCGGGCCTGGCGATCAGCCTGACGGCGCTGCTGATCGGCATCAGGGCGGTGCTGCTGGCCGAGCGCCGGCACGCCAGGGCCGGCGCTGAGGCCGCATCGCGGGCACGCCGGGACGCCTGGCTGTTCGATCACATGATGGGGATGCTCGACGAGGAGCGGGAGGCGATCGCCCACCGGCTCCACGACGGGCCGCTGCAGGTGATGGCGGCCATCCGGCTGATGGCCGACGCCGCCCGCCGGGCGCTGGAGGAGGGCGACGAGCGGCTGGCCGACGAAATGCTCCAGCGGCTGGAGCAGCACGCTGCGATGGTCTCGGACGACCTGCGCAGGACGACCGGCCGGCTGCACCCCGTGGTGCTGGAGCAGCGCGGGCTGCTGCGGGCGCTGGAGTCGCTGGCCGACAGCGTGCGCGAGGAGTACGCCACGGCGGCGGCGCTGGCCGCGCCCGACGGCGCCTGGGACGGCGACGCCGAGCGCGACCTGGCGCTCTACCAGCTGGCCCGGGAGGCCGCGGTGTCGGCCGCCCGTGCGGGCGCCAGCGAGGTGCGAATCGTGGTCGCCCGCGACGGTGAGGCGGTGCGGCTGGTGGTGGCCGCCGACGGTGCGGAGGCCGCCCTGGGGTCGCGGGCCGACGCCCGCACGGAGCTGATGGCGGCACGTGCCGCGCGGATCGGCGCCTCGTTCGAGCTGGAGGACGGCTCGACGCGACTGGTCGTGCGGGCGCCCGCGTGATCAGGATCGGGGTGATCGGCGCCGCCGCCGCCGACACCATCACGCTCGACGGCGAGCCGCCGTTCCGGCGGCCGGGAGGGACGCCCGTGTTCGCCGAGCGGGCCCTGCGGGCCGTCGGAGCGGAGCCGGTCACCTTCGTTATCGAGCCGCCGGTCGACTCCCGCCTCGTGCACGACGGCACCGGCACCAGCCAGGAGATCCGCAGCCTGGCGGCCGCGCTGACGCCGGCCCGGGTGGCGGACGAGGTGCTGCCCAGGATCAAGGGGTGCAGCTGGGTGGTGCTCGGCGGCCAGACAGGCGGCGAGTTCCCGCCCGCCGTGTTGGACGCGCTGGCCGGCGCGGGCCACCATCTGCTGCTCGACGCCCAGGGACTGGCCCGCGGTGAGCGGCTGGGGCCGGTGCAGCTGGGCCCGTTCCCGCCCGACTGCTACCGCGGGGTGCGCTGTCTGAAGCTGAACCGGGCCGAGGCACGGGCGGCGTTCGGCGGCGACGACGCGGCGACGGCGCTGGCGGTGAGAGCGCCCGAGGTGCTGCTGACCCTTGGCCCGGCCGGCCTGATGGTGGCCGCGGGCGGCAGGGTCGAGAACGTCGCCGGCTCGGGGCTCCCGTTCCACGATCCCACCGGCGCCGGCGACAGCCTCTCGGCGCTCTACTGCCTGGCCCGAAGCCGCGGCGCCGAACCGGTGGAGGCGGCGCGCGGCGCCGTCGATACGGTCGAGCGGCTCTACGGCAGCTCGTAGAACCCGCGGCCGACCAGCACCACCGAGCCGGACACCCGCGGGCCGGGATCCGCCAGCTCGACGCGGATCGTGCTCGGGCGGCCGATCTCGACGCCCTGCAGGATGGTCACCGACCGGCCCAGATGGACGCCCAGCGGGCCGGCCGCCGCGCCGGTGCCGGGGTCCTCCGCGATCCCCGCCCACGGGCAGAACACCCTCACCCGCACCGGGTCGCCGTCCGCGTAGACCGACAGCACGTCCAGGCCCTCGATCGCGGACAGGGCACTCTGATCCGGTGCCAGCTCCGCCAGCCGCTGTTCGGAGCCGGCATCGACGAGCCCCACCCGAAGGCCGTTGTCGCCGATCGCCACCGGCCCCGCGTCGAGGCCCAGCGCGGCCCGGACAGCGGCGGCGGCCGGGTGGTCGGCGAAGCTCGGCGGGGGCTGCTCCAGCACCGCCCCGGTGACGGTCATGTCGTCGCGCTCCAGGGCGACGGCGAGGTTTCCGACCTGGGTCTCGAGCATCATCCCCTCGACCGGGACGGCCCGGCCCAGCACCGCCGCCGTGCCGATCAGCGGATGCCCGGCGAAGGGCAGCTCACGTGACGGGGTGAAGATCCGCACCCGGAACGTGCCGCCGTCCCGGGGCGGCAGCACGAACGACGTCTCGGACAGGTTGGTCTCCCGCGCCAGCCGCTGCATCCGGTCGTCGTCCAGGTTGCGGGCGTCGGTGAAGACGCACAGCGCGTTGCCTTCCAGAGGCCGCTGCGCGAACACGTCGCAGAGTACGAAACGGTGTGCTGCCATTGGCCGCCGAGCATAGCCACTTGCCCTTCATCCATCGAACCGCATACGCTTGGCACACGTGCACGAGCCGATCCGGATCCTGATCGCCGAGGACAACGCGCTGCTCCGCGGCGTGTTGCGCGACGCGCTCGCCGAGGCCGGGATGACGGTGGTGGCCGAGGCCAGCGACGGCGCCGAGGCGGTGGAGCTGGCAGAGAGCTCGACGCCGGATGTCGTCGTGATGGACATGCGGATGCCCAACGTCGACGGTATCGAGGCCACCGAGCAGATCGCGAATGCCGCATGGGCGATGCCGGTGGTGGTGCTCTCGGCCTACGACGAGCCGCAGATGATCGAGGCGGCATTGGCGGCCGGCGCCACCAACTGCCTCAAGAAGGGCGTCGGCCTCGACGAGCTGATCGAGGCCATCCGCGCCGCCGACCGCACCTCGGCCTGACCGGAACAACGGGGTCTGACCCCGTTGTTTCGCCCGGCCCGCTCAGGCGCTGATGCGAAGCCCGCCGCTGCCGGC
>DATLLX010000069.1:0-2843 GCA_035537595.1 Gaiellales bacterium
TGCAGCGGATGGCCGGGCCGGTAGGTGGGAGCCGGGATGTGCGACACGATCAGGTCGAGCAGCGGCCGGATCGCCTCGCCCGGCTGCTCCAGATCCATGGTTGCCGTGCCCGCCCGGGCGTTGGTGTAGACGATCGGAAACTCGATCTGCGACTCGTCGGCGTCCTCGTCGAAGAACAGCTGGTAGACCTCGTCCAGCACCTCCGGCACGCGGGCGTCGGGGCGGTCGATCTTGTTGATGACGAGGATCACCGGCAGCCATCCCTGCAGCGCCTTTCGCAGCACGAACCGGGTCTGCGGCAATGGCCCCTCGCTGGCGTCGACCAGCAGCAGCACGCCGTCGACCATCGACAGCCCGCGCTCCACCTCGCCGCCGAAGTCGGCGTGGCCGGGCGTGTCGACGATGTTGATCTTGACCGGGCCGTGGCGGACGGCCGTGTTCTTGGCCAGGATGGTGATCCCCCGCTCGCGCTCCAGGCCGGCGTCCATCACCCGATCGACCTCCTCCTCGTGGGCGGCGAAGGTGCCGGACTGGCGCAGCATGGCGTCGACCAGCGTCGTCTTGCCGTGGTCGACGTGGGCGATGATGGCGATGTTTCGGATGTCGTCGCGAGCGGTCAGGGACATGGCCTGACACTGTAGGTGAGCGGCCTTCAGGCCCCTGCCGCAGGCTTGATGTAAAGCATGCTTGACAGTCTGTCAATGTCAAGCTAGCTTTCCATCATCATGAAGAACGATATCCGGGAGCTGCGAGCGGGCCAGGGGCTCTCACAGGCCGCGCTGGCCGAGGCGATGGAGGTGTCGCGGCAGACGATCAATGCGATCGAGACGGAGCGCTACACGCCGTCGCTGCCGCTGGCCATCGCCCTTGCCCGCTACTTCGCGCGCCCGGTCGAGGAGGTGTTCCATGCTGATGAATAGTCCACGCTGGTATCGCAGCCGGTGATTCATGCCGGCCTTCAGCGTCAGTCTGGGGCTGCTGATGGGAGGCGCCCTGCTGGCCGGCGACAACGCCGGCGCGATCTGGTCGGTGCTGCTGATGACGGGAGTGGGAGCGCTGTTCTTCTTCGGCGGCCGGCGCAGCGAGACGCTGGCCGGCCTGGGCGGGCCCGGCCGTGACGAGCGCTGGGAGCTGATCGACGTGCGGGCCACATCCTTCGCCGGCACGGTGCTGATCGCGCTGCTGATCGGCTGCTGGCTGTGGAACATCGGAAACGGCGGCGACGGGTCGCCGTACGGCCAGCTGATGGCGGTCACCGGCGTTGCCTACATCGTCGGCGTGGCGGTGCTTCGGCGGCGCGGCTGAGCGCTTCTTGGATAGCCTCTGCCTCCGGATCGACCAGGAGGCAGACGCAGTGGAGTTCGGAGTGTTCATGGGCGCGCACAACCTGGGCACCGAGCGCAGCGAGCGGCAGCTGTTCGAGGATCTGACCGAGCAGGCGCTGCTGGCCGACGAGCTGGGGTTCGATGTCCTCTGGCTGGTCGAGCACCACTTCAACGACTACAACCTGATGCCCGACCCGCTGCAGTTCGCCGTCCGCATCCTCGAGCGCACCGAGCGGATCCGGGTGGGGGTGGCGGTGGTCATCCTCCGCGACCACCACCCGCTGCAGTTGGCCGGCCGGATCGCCCAGCTGGACGTGCTCTACCCGGGCCGGTTCGAGACCGCAGTGGGCCGGGGGTCGTCCGGCTTCGAAGCCCGCCGGTTCCAGCGCGAGATGGACATCCCCACCAGCCGCGCCCACTTCCTCGAGCACCTGGACGTGATGGTCAGGGGCTGGCGGAACGACCAGGACTGGACGTACGCCGGCGAGTTCTGGCAGTTCCCCGCGGTGACGGTGCTGCCGCGGCCGGTCACCCGGCCGCACCCGGCGCTGTGGCTGTCGGCGGTGACGCCGCAGTCGATCCACGGCCAGGTGCACAACTGCCGGGCGCTGGGCATCCAGCCGCGGGTGTTCACCAGCCCGTTCCGAAACCCCTTCTCCTACCTGGCCGAGGGCTACGGCGAGTTCGAGCGGGGTCTGGCCGAGATCGGCGCCCGCCGCGAGGACGCGCTGTTCGCGGTCAACCGGACGTCGTTCGTGGGCGAGGATCAGGACGAGGTCGACGCCGCCATGCAGGACGTGCTGCGGATCCACCGCGGCCTCTACGCGCAGCTGGAGGGCAACGAGCTGTACGTCAACGGCAAGATCCAGATCAAGCCTGTGCAGCACGAGATCGGCGCCGAGGAGGTGGCCGCCAACGTGCCCTTCGGGAGCGTCGAGCGGGTGCGCGAGCAGCTGCGGCCCTACCACGAGCTGGGCGTCGACCACTTCAGCATGTACTTCGACTTCGGCATGCCGCAGGCCCGCGTGCTGAGGTCGATGCGGCTGTTCGCCGGCCAGGTGATGCCGGAGTTCAACGGCCCGCGGGCGGCCGCCCGGCGATGAGCGCCGTCTACCGGGGATACGACCAGGCGGAGCTGGACGCGCTCTACAACACGCGGGCGATGGTGCCCGACCACCAGCGCTATACGGCCGGGTTCGAGCGCCGCAGCGACGGGGTGGCGGCCCGCCACCCCGGGCATCTCGACCTGCGCTACGGCGACCATCCCCGGCAGCGCCTCGACCTGTTCCTGCCCGAGGGCGTTGCCGATCCGCCGGTCAACGTGTTCTTCCACGGCGGCTACTGGCGGTCGGCAGACAAGGAGCGTTACCGCTATCTGGCCGACGGGTTCCTGCCCGCCGGGGCGGCGCTGGCGGTGGTCGAGTACGCGCTGATCCCGACCGTCGACATGGACGAGCTGCTCGGCCAGTGTCGGGCCGCAGTGGCCTGGCTGTGGGCGGCCGGGCTGCCCGTCGACCG
>DATLLX010000070.1:0-16293 GCA_035537595.1 Gaiellales bacterium
GCCTCCGACGCTGTGCTCCTGGGCGCCGTCGGCGGTCCCCGATGGGAATCGTCGGCACGCGGCCCGGAGCGCGGCCTGCTCGAGCTGCGGAAGGAGCTCGACACCTTCGCGAACCTGCGCCCGGTGCGCCATGCCGGCATCGACCTGATGGTCGTGCGCGAGCTGACCGGCGGCCTCTACTTCGGGAAGAAGGAGCTGCTCGAGGACAGCGCGACCGACATCTGCACCTACACGAGGCCGCAGATCGAGCGGGTCGCCCGCTGGGCGTTCAGGCTCGCCCGCCGGCGCGACGGCCGTGTCGTCTCGGTGGACAAGGCGAACGTGCTGTCGACCTCGAAGCTGTGGCGCTCGGTGGTGTCGGAGCTGCACGCGGCGGAGTTCGCCGACATCCGGCTGACCCACGAGCTGGTCGATTCGTTCGCGATGAACCTGGCCACCAAGCCCCAGGCATACGACGTGATCCTGACCGAGAACCTGTTCGGCGACATCCTCTCCGACCTGGCCGCAGCGGTCGGCGGCGGCCTCGGGCTGGCGCCGTCAGCATCGATCGGCAGCGAGCCGCCGGGCATCTTCGAGCCGGTGCACGGATCGGCTCCCGACATCGCCGGCCAGGGCGAGGCGAACCCGATCGCCATGATCCTCTCGGTGGCCATGATGTTCACCTTCGGCCTGGCCCGCCGCGACATCGGGCGAGCGATCACCGCGGCCGTCGACGAGGTGCTGGCCCAGGGCACCTCGACTGCCGACCAGGTATCGGGCGGCCGGGCATACGCCACGTGGGAGGTCGGCCAGGCGGTGTGCGCAGCGCTGGGCCATCACGCATCGGGTGGCGCCGAGTTCCAGCGAAACCCTTACCGTGAGGTGGCCGCCCATGGATAGTGAAACCCCGATCACCGGCGCGGAGGCGATCATCCGCTGCCTGGAAGCCGAAGGCGTGACCGACGTCTTCGGGCTGCCGGGCGGCGCGATCCTGCCGCTGTACGACGCCTGGGCGGCCTGCGACCACACGATCCGCCACTACCTCGTCCGCCACGAGCAGGGCGCCGGGCACATGGCCCAGGGCTACGCGCGGGCCACCGGCAAGGTCGGCGTCGCAATCGCCACGTCCGGGCCCGGAGCCACGAACCTGGTCACGCCGATCGCCGACGCCTACCTCGACTCGACGCCGATCGTCTGCATCACCGGCCAGGTGCAGACCCACCTGATCGGCACCGACGCCTTCCAGGAGGCAGACATCCAGGGCATCACCATGCCGATCGTGAAGCACTCCTGGCTGGTCGACGACGTCCGCGACCTGCCGCGGGTGTTCAAAGAGGCTTTTCACATCGCCCGCACCGGCCGCCCCGGGCCGGTGCTGATCGACGTCCCCAAGGACGTGCAGCTGACCCCGTTCGCCTTCAGCTATCCCAAGCAGGTCGACATCCCCGGGTACAAGCCGTCGAAGCACGGGCACCCGCGGCAGATCATCCAGGCCGCCGAGGCGATCCTGGCCGCCGAGCGGCCGACCTTCTACGTCGGCGGCGGCGCCGTGCACTCGGGCGTCTCCCAGGAGGACCTGATCCGGGTTGCCGACGCCGCGCAGATGCCGGTGGTGACCACGCTGCAGGCCAAGGGCGCATTCCCCGACAGCCACCCGCTGTGCATCGGCCTGCCCGGCATGCACGGGTCGAAGGCGGCTAACTGGGCGATGAACCGCTGCGATCTGCTGATCGCCTGCGGCGCGCGCTTCGACGATCGGGTGACCGGCAAGCTGGACGCCTTCGCCCCGGGCGCCAAGGTGATCCACATGGACGTCGACCCCGCCGAGATCGACAAGAACCGGCAGGCGCAGATCCCGATCGTGGGGTCGCTGGAACACGTCATCCCGAAGCTGGCCGACTCGCTCGAGTCGCGGGCCAACGGCGGGCCGCCGCGGGCCGCGGAATGGCTGGCCACGGTGCGCGACTGGAAGCGCGAGCATCCCTTCCGCTACCGCAACACCGAGCCGCTCAAGCCGGAGTTCGTGATCGAGCGCCTGCGCGAGCTGACCCGCGGCCAGGACGTGATCTGGACGACCGGTGTCGGCCAGCACCAGATGTGGGCCGCCCAGTACCTCGAGATCGACCTGCCGCGGCGCTGGCTGACGTCAGGCGGCGCCGGCACGATGGGCTACGGCGTGCCGGCGGCGATCGGCGCCAAGGTGGGGCGGCCCGAGGCGATCGTCATCAACATCGACGGCGACGGCTGCTTCCAGATGACCATGCAGGAGCTGGCGACCGCCCGCATGTACGGCATCGCGGCCATCCACGTGGTGGTGAACAACGGCTGGCTGGGCATGGTGCGCCAGTGGCAGGAGCTGTTCCACGACGAGCGGTTCTCGGAGACGCTGTTCGAGCCCGACCTTCCCGACTACGTGAAGCTGGCGGAGAGCTTCGGCATCCCCGGCTTCCGCTGCGAGCAGACCGGCGAGGTCGACGCCGCCATCACGGCCGCCCTGGAGTGCGGGCAGCCGTGCGTGATCGACGCCCGCGTCGACCACGAGGAGAAGGTCTACCCGATGGTGCCGGCGGGCGCGCCCTCGGCGGAGATGATCGACATCGCCTGGGCCGAGGACGACAACGCGTGGGTGGAGGAGGGCGTATGAACATGCACACGCTGAGCATCCTGGTGCAGAACCGGCCGGGGGTGCTGACGCGCTGCGCCGGGCTGTTCGCACGCCGCGGCTTCAATATCGATTCGCTGGCCGTGGGCCGCACGGAGGATCCGTCACGGAGCCGGATCACGATCCGGGTGGACTGCGCCCAGCACTCGGTCGACCAGGTGCAGAAGCAGCTGTACAAGCTGATCGACGTGCTGAAGGTGCAGGAGCTGGGCCAGAGCGCGGTCGAGCTCGAGCTGATGCTGCTGAAGGTGACGAGCGCTCCCGAGCGGCGGCCGGAGATCATCTCCCTGGCCGAGGTGTTCGAGGCCAAGGTGGTCGATGTCGGGCCGCAGGCGGTGACCTTCTCCTGCGTCTCCAGCCCCGACCGGCTGCAGGCGCTGGAGGAGCTGATGGAACCGTACGGCATCCGCGAGCTTGTGCGGACAGGAAGGATCGCGCTCGACCGTGACGGCGAGCTCGGACGACGAACTCGAATGAGGGTGGTGGCCTAGGTGCCTGCAACGATCTACTACGAGTCGGACTGCGACCCGTCGGCGCTCGCCGGCAAGACGATCGCCGTGATCGGCTACGGGAGCCAGGGCCACGCCCACGCGCTCAACAACCACGAGTCCGGCAACACGGTGATCGTGGGCGCGCGGCCGGACTCGCGGGCATGGAAGGCGGCATCGGCGGACGGCCTGCCGGTGGCGACCGTGGCGGAGGCGACCGCCCAGGCGGACGTGGTGATGGTGCTCGTCCCCGACCACGTTGCGGCCGACGTCTACCGCGACCAGATTGCCCCCCAGCTGCGGCCGGGGTCGATGCTGATGTTCGCCCACGGCCTCAACGTGCACTTCGGCGGTGTCGTTCCGGCAGACAACATCGATGTGGCGATGATCGCGCCCAAGGGCCCGGGCCACCTGGTGCGCCGGCAGTACACCCAGGGGATCGGCGTGCCCGGCCTGGTCGCCGTCCACCAGGACGCCACCGGCAACGCCCTGCAGCTGGCCCTGGCCTACGGCATGGGCGTCGGCTGCGCCCGGGGCGGGCTGATCGAGACCAGCTTCGGCGAGGAGACCGAGACCGATCTGTTCGGCGAGCAGGCCGTGCTCTGCGGCGGCACCACGCGGCTCGTTCAACTGGGCTTCGAGACGCTGGTGGAGGCGGGCTACCAGCCGGAGATCGCCTACTTCGAGTGCCTGCACGAGCTGAAGCTGATCGTCGACCTGATGTACGAGGGCGGCATGGCCCGGATGCGGCATTCCATCTCCGACACCGCCGAGTATGGCGACCTGACGGTGGGCCCGAAGATCGTCGACGAGCACGTCCGCGAGAACATGCGAAAGCAGCTGGTCGAGATCCAGGAGGGCCGGTTCGCCAGGGAGCTGTTCGCCGAGGAGGCGGCGGGCCGGCCGCACTTCGAGGAGCTACGGAAGCGGGCGGCCGATCATCAGATCGAAGAGGTGGGCGCCCGGCTCCGCGAGATGATGCCCTGGACACGTGAGGGCGCCTCGGCGGCGGAAGCCACCCACAGCGCCTGACCGGTGCCGCGCCGCTACCTGCGCCCGGGCTGTCCCAGCGACGAGCTGCGCGACGACTTCCGGCTGATCCGCGAGCAGCTCGGCGTCGAGGTGGGCTTTCCGGCTGAGGTCGACGAGCAGGCGGCGGAACAACGGGGTCTGACCCCGTTGTTCCGCACCGCCGGCCGGCGCGACATGACGGACGTCGAGTTCGTCACCGTCGACCCGCCGGGCAGCCTCGACCTCGACCAGGCGATGCATCTGTCCGAGCACGGGGCGGGGTTCCGGGTGCGCTATGCGATCGCCGACGTGGGCGCGTTCGTCGAGCGGGGATCGGCGGTCGAGGCGGAGGCCTGGAAGCGCGGGGTCACGGTCTACTGCCCCGATGTGCGGGCGCCGCTCTATCCGACGGCGATCTCGGAGGGCGCCGCCAGCCTGCTTGAAGGGCAGGTGCGGCCGGCGATCGTGTTCGTAATCGACATCGACGGCGAGTGCCGCCGGGTGGGTGCGGCCGTCGAGCGGGCGGTCGTCCGCAGCCGGGCCCAGCTGGCCTACGGCGACGCCGACATCCCCCACCTGGAGACGATCGGCCGGCTGCGCCAGCGGCTGGCGCGGGAGCGCGGCTCGGTGCGGCTCGATGCACCGGCTCAGCAGGTGGTGCCCGACGGCTCGTCACCGACGGGCTTCGTGCTCGAGTTCGAGCCCCGGCTGCCGGTCGAGGACTGGAACGCGGAGATCTCGCTGCTGGCCGGGATGACAGCCGCCCAGCTGATGATCGAACGGCGGCTGGGCCTGCTGCGCACGATGGGCGGCGCGGACGCCTACCGGGTCGAGCAGCTGCGCCGCAGCGCCCAAGCGCTGGGCGTCGCCTGGCCGGCGGACGAGCACTTCGACGACTTCGTGTCGCGCCTCGACCCCGCGCGCCCCCGGCAGGCGGTGCTGCTCCAGGAGGCCCGCGGCGTGATGGGGCACGCCGGGTACGCCTTCTTCGAGGGCGAGCCGGACGCGGGCATGACGCACGCCGGCATCGCGGCCCACTATGCGCACACCACGGCGCCGCTTCGCCGGCTGCAGGACCGCTACGTGCTCGAGCACCTGGTGGGGGACGGCGACCGCTCGGCGCTCGCGGCGCTGCCGCCGGTGATGGAGGACGCCGGACGCCGGGCCGCCGCGGTCGAGCGGGCGGTGATCGACGCGGCCGAGATCCGGATGCTGGAGCACCGGGTGGGAGAAGACTTCTCGGCGGTGCCGCTCGACCACGACCGCCGGGGCACCGTGATCCAGCTGGTCGACCCTCCGGTCAAGGCCCGGCTGCATGACACGCCCGAGCCGGAGCTGGGCGAGCCCGTGCGCGTTCGGCTGGCCCGCGCCGACCCCCGCTCACGATCGCTCGAGTTCCACCTCGCTCAGGGGAGCTCCGCCGGCGGCTGATCCGCGACCGACGCCGGCGCGCGCCCTGCCCCGTGCTTCTTTCCGCGATGGCCCTTGCCGTGCTCACCGCCATGGTGGCCCTTGCCGTGATGCGCCTTGCCGTGATGCGCCTTGCCGCCGTGCGTGTCGCTGGGGTGAGTGTCGCCGTGGAGCCCGGCTGGGGGTGTCTCCGGGGACGACCGGGTCACCGCCGCGTCCGCGCGCGCCGTGCTCGTGGAGGTCGACCGGCTCGCGGCGGCACCAGCCGGGGAGGCGCGCCGGACGGTCGTCGGGGCGCGAACGGCGGCAGGCACGCCGGCGGCCGTGACGACCGTGCGGCCGGTGTGGCCGACCTTCGACACAGCGGCTGCCACCATCGGCTCGCCCGGCGAGAGCTCGGTGACGGCCTGGCTGGTCGCGCGCGGCCAGGCCGCTGCGACGGTGACCAGCAGCGCGAGCACGGCGATCGACCCCTCCATCAGCCGTTCGGCGGGATCCTGGGGCACCCTGTGCGGGATGTGCGTCACTCGACCTCGGCTTCGGAGCTGGCTTGCAGAACGAGGGCGGACGGCACCCGCCCGGCGGCCGCTGAAACTGCCGCCGTTCAGTCCTTCTTCTTCTGCCCCTTCGCCTTACCCTGGCCCTTTTCCTCCCCCGGTTTGCCGGCCTTCTGGTCAGGCGGAGGCCCGCTGGAGACGATCAGCACCACCTGATCCGTGCCGGTCAGCCGCTGCCCGGCCGCCGGCAGGCTGGAGAGAACGACATCGCGCGGCTTGTCCGACGAGGGGCCGCTCCTGCGCACCGCCTCCAGGCCCACAGCGGCCAACCGGTCGCGGGCTTCGGGGAACGAAAGCCCGATCACAGACGGGACGCGGACACCCGACCGTGCGGCCCCCGTGCCGGGGCCGGCGGCGGTCTGCGGTCCCGAGTCGGGCCAGGCCACGGCCAGCACGGCGGCCAGCAGGAGCAGCGCCGCCAGCGCGGCCAGGGCGAGCCGCCGTGAGGGCAGCTCCCGCCGGCGCGCGGGCGCGGCCATCGGCAGCGTGAGATCGGTGCCGCCCTCAGCTTCTCGCAGCGCCCCGGCCATCGCCGCGGCGCTCGGATACCGATCCTCGGGGCGCTTCTGGAGGGCGCGCAGCACCACCGCTTGCACGGCCGGCGAGATCCCGGGCCGCAGGGTGCGGGGCGCGGGCGGCGGCGAGTCGATGTGCTGACGGGCGACCGCCAGCGCGTTGTCTCCGGCAAACGGCAGCCGGCCGGTGAGCAGCTCGTACAGCACCACCCCCACCCCGTAGAGGTCAGAGGCCTCGGTCGCCGGCCGGCCGGCCGCCTGCTCGGGCGACAGGTAGGCCGCCGTGCCCACGATCTGGCCGGTCTGGGTGAGCGCGGCCGTCGCCGCCAGCGAGCGGGCGATGCCGAAGTCGGCCAGCTTGACCGTCCCGGCGGCGGTGACGAGGAGGTTCTGCGGCTTGATGTCGCGGTGAACGATCCCCCGGCCGTGGGCATGGTCGAGCGCGTCCAGCACCTGGAGCACGATCGCCGCCGCCTCGGCCTCCGGGAAGGGGGCGCGCTGCTCGATCATGCCCTTCAGCGTGGGGCCCTCGATCAGCTCCATGACGATGAAGGGAACGCCGTCCGTGCCGTGGTCATAGATCGTGACGATGCCCGGATGGCTGAGCCCGGCCACGGCGCGGGCCTCCCGCTCGAAGCGGGTGGCGGCCGCCGCGTCCTCTGCGATCGACGGGGCGAGCAGCTTCAGCGCGACGCGGCGATGCAGCCGCTCGTCGAGCGCCTCCACCACCTCCGACATGCCGCCGCGCGCGAGCGGGGCGATGATCCGGTAGCGGCCGCCGACGAGTCGCGCATCGCCCGTGCCGGGCCCGATGGCGAGCGTCGTGTCCACGATCCTCCCCCGCAAGGTACCCGCGGCGGGAGCCGGACAACCCTGCCCGGTGGGCTACGTGTGGGCGCCCCGCGCCACCGCGGCCAGCTCCATGTAGGCGTCGAGCTCCTCCGGCGGCGTCTCATCGACCCCGTTCAGCGTGATCTGCAGCTGCAGGCCGAGCAGCCGGCAGGGGATGTCGGACACGGCCTTGGGCACGGCGAGGGTGAACTGGACATGCTCGCGGCCGGTCACCTCGCCCACAACGCGGTACACCCAGCGCAGGGCCGGGCCCGGCGCGTCCAGCTGCCAGCCGAACACGCGCAGCCGCTCGCCGGCACGCTCGGCGTCGGTGCGCGGTGAGCCCAGCAGCCCCCGCATGATCTGCAGGATCGTGCCGTCGCCGGCATGGTTCCCACGATGCTGCTCGATCAGCACCGGCAGCAGGAGCGGCTCATGGCAGAGCTCGTGATGGGAGTCAGCGTCAGGAGACATTCGCGTGTGATGGTTCGGAGCCGTGCGCTGAGTCAACCGTACGGGGATTCGGGCCGGCCGGCCACCCCCGAAGCCCCGCTTCTGTGCGAACCGTTCCCGCGGCCGCGACGAATCCTGCCCAGATTGCTCGATACCTGCCCATACGACCCCCACCTCCGCTGATCACCCACAGCACCGCCCGATTGACCCTGTCGGACGATCCTCTACGATCCGCCGCCGTGACCACGGACGGCATGCTGCCCGGACTGACCATACGCCAACCACGGGGTCCGGTGCGTGCGGTCACGCTGATCGCGCACGGCGGGCGCTCCCGATCCACGGCACCGGCCACCCGCCGCCAGCTGACCGCGGTGCGCATGTACCCGTTCCTGCACGGCCTGCACACCGCCGGCCGCAGGTCGGGCCTGGCGGTCGCTCAGCTGCGGTACCGGCTGGTCGGCTACAACGACGGCGACCCTGTTCACGACGTCGAGTGGGCCGTCGACCACCTGACCGAGCGGTTCGGCCCGGTACCGGTCTGCCTGCTCGGCCACTCGATGGGCGGCCGGGCGTCGCTGCGCGCGGCCGGCCACCCGGCGGTCGGCTCGGTGGTCGCCCTTGCGCCGTGGCTGCCGGCCGGCGAGCCGGTGTCCCAGCTGGCCGGCCGAACGGTGGTGATTGCGCACGGCGAGCGCGACCGCGTCACCGACCCCGCGGGATCGCTCGACTACGCGCTCCGCGGGCACGAGGTCGCCGAGCGCCTGTGCCGGTTTCAGATCGCCCGCTCGGGCCATGCGATGCTCGAACGCGCGCCGCTCTGGCACCGGCTGGCGCGCGACGCAGTGCTGGGGCTGCTGGGGCTGCGCCCGCTGCCCGCGGTGGTCGAAAACGGGTTTGCGCTTTCGGCGGCGCAAGCTGCGAGGATCGACCTGTGATCTGGTTCCCGCGGCTGATCGGGCTGCTCACGCTGCTGTACGGAATCTCGGCCGTCGTCACCCCGCGGCCGATCGCCCGCCACGGAGAGCTCGACGATCCCCGATCTCCCGGGCCGGCCGTCCGCATCCTCTCGGCCACGATCGGGATCCGCGACATCGTGTCGGGAGCGGCCATCATGGCGGCCCCCTGCGGCGGTGTGCTGCTGGCGGCGCTGGCCGCCCGCGTCGCCTTCGACGCTGGGGACGCCGCCGTGTTCGGCCGGCTGGCGCCGACGCCGGAGGCGCGGCGCAAGATCGCGGCCATCGCCCTGGGCTGGGGCGGCCTGTCCGCTCTCTCGATGGCCTTCGCCTCATGCTGAAGGTGGCGGTCGTCGGCAGCGGGGTGTCGGGGCTGACCGCCGCCTACGTGCTGGCAAAGCACCATCACGTGACGCTGTACGAGCGGGATGGACGGTTCGGCGGTCACTCCAACACCGTCGGGGTGGCCGGCGCCCGCGGGGAGGTGGGCGTGGACACCGGCTTCATCGTCCACAACCGGCACACCTATCCGCGGCTCGTCCGCCTGTTCGAGGAGCTTGGCGTCGGGACCCAGCCCAGCGACATGTCGTTCGGCGTGCGCTGCGACGGGTGCGATCTCGAGTACGCCGGCGCCCGCGGCGTCCGCGGGGTGGCCGCCCGGCCGGCGCAGCTGGCGCGGCCCAGCTACCTGCGGATGCTGAACGAGGTCAGCCGCTTCCACCGCCACGCCCGCCGGCTGCTGCGGGGACCGGCGTCGGAAGGGCTGACGCTGGGTGAGTTCCTCGACCAGGGCGGGTACTCCACCTACACCCGCCAGCACTTCGTGCTGCCACTGGCCGGCGCGATCTGGTCGGCGGAGCCCGGCCACATGTACGACTTTCCCGCCAGGTACCTGATCCGCTTCTTCGCCAACCACGGCATGCTGACCGTGAAGCATGCGCCCCAGTGGCGCACGGTCGTCGGCGGCAGCCGCACCTACGTGGCACGGATCGTCGAGCACCTGGGCGACGATCTGCACACCGGCTCGGGCGTCGTCTCCGTCAGGCGCGACGACGAGTCGGTGGTGGTCACCGACCTTCGGCAGGGAGAGCGCCGGTTCGACCGGGTCGTGATCGCCACCCATGCCGACCAGGCGCTGCGGCTGCTGACCGACCCGTCGGAGCGCGAGCGCGACCTGCTGGGGCGGTTCCACTACTCGGCGAACGAGACGGTGCTTCACACCGACTCATCGCTGCTGCCGCGCACCGCCGCCGCCCGTGCGTCATGGAACTACCTGATGGCAGACTGTGCGACCGAGGTGCCCGGAGTCCATGTCACCTACCACATGAACCGCCTGCAGGCATTGCGCGAGCCGGTCGACTACTGCGTCACCCTGAACCAGGCCGGCCGGATCGCGCGGCACGCCGAGATCCGCCGGTTCACCTACGAGCACCCGATCTACACCCTGGAGGCGCTCGAGGCCCAGCACCGGCTACCGGCGATCTCGGGCCCGCGCAACACGGCGTTCGCCGGCGCCTACCACGGCTGGGGGTTCCACGAGGACGGCTGCGTGTCGGGCCTGCGGGCGGCGCTCTCGCTGGGGTGCGCGTGGTGAGCGGGTCGGCGATCTACCGGGGGCAGGTGACGCACGTCCGCCACCGCCCCCGCCGCCACCGGTTCCGCTACGGGGTCTACATGTGGCTGGTGGATCTGGACGATCCCCCGCGCCTGCCGCGCCTGCTCCGGCCGCTGGGCTCGATCCGAAGCCGCGACCACCTGGGCGACCCCGACCGCACGATCCGCGAGAACGTGGACGCCTTCCTGCGGCTGCATGGCATCGATCTGGGCGGGGGCGCGGTGCTGATGCTCGCCAACGCCCGGGTGCTCGGCTACGTGTTCAACCCGTTGACGGTGTTCTGGTGCCACGATGGCGCCGGCGACCTGCGGTGCGTGGTCGCGGAGGTGCACAACACCTACGGCGAGCGCCACTGCTATCTGCTCCAGCGCGGCGACGAGGGCCGTTACGAGGCTGACAAGGCGTTCTACGTCTCCCCGTTCCTGACCGTCGACGGCCGGTACCGGATGTCGTTCACCGAGCCCGGCCAGCGGCTGAACATCCAGATGGAGCTGGTGCAGGAGGGCGGCCGGCTGTTCCGGGCCTCGCTGACCGGCAGCCGGCTGGCGATGACGCCCGCCAACCTGGTGCGGATGGCGGCCCGCTTCCCGCTGATGACGCTGCGGGTGACGGCGCTGATCCACCTGCACGGCGTGGCGCTGTACCTCCGCGGGGTGCCCCGGGTGCGCCGCCCCAGGCACCCGTCGCAGGAGGGGGTCGGTTGACCTCGGTCGCCGAGCGCCCGGGCGCGGTCACCGTCCCGCCCGCCCCGACCGCGCCGGCGCGCGCCCGGATCGCCCGGCTGCTGTTCCACCGCACGGTGTCGCGCCTGGAGGGGATCGAGGTGATCGGGCCCGGTGGAGCACCGATCCGCTCGGAGCCGGGTGCGCCGCGGATGACGATCACGAGCGACGCGTTCTTCCACCGGCTGGGCCGCGACGGCAAGATCGGGTTCGGCGAGGCCTACATGGCGGGCGACTGGCACGCCGACGACCTGGCGGGGGTGCTGACCGCCTTCGCGGCGCGGATCACGCGGCTCGTGCACCCCCAGTTCCAGAAGCTGCGCCGGATCTACGAGCCGGTGCTGCCCCATCACGAGCGCAACACCCCGGACGGGGCGGCGCGCAACATCTCGCGCCACTACGACCTCTCCAACGAGCTGTTCGAGCTGTTCTTGGACGAGACGATGGCCTACTCGTGTGCGATCTTCGAGCCCGGCGACGATCTTGAGTCGGCCCAGCACCGCAAGTATGACGCCGTCTGCGACCTGGCCCTGATCGGCCCCGACTCGAACCTGCTCGAGATTGGCAGCGGCTGGGGCGGCTTCGCGATCCATGCCGCCACCACCCGGGGGTGCCGGGTGACCACCGCGACGATCTCCCGCCGGCAACTCGACCTGGCGCAGCGCCGGGTCGCCGAGGCCGGCGTCGGCGACCGGGTCACGGTGGTGCTCAGGGACTACCGCGCGATCGAGGGCAGCTTCGATCGCCTGGCCTCGATCGAGATGTTCGAAGCCGTCGGCGAGGAGTACTGGCCGGGGTTCTTCGCCACCTGCGACCGGCTGCTGGCGCCGGGGGGCGTCGCGGCGCTCCAGACCATCACCATGCCCCACGATCGCTACCTGGCCACCCGCCGGGCGTACACGTGGATCCACAAGTACGTGTTCCCGGGCGGGCTGATCCCCTCGCGGGAGGCGATCGCCGCCACGCTCCGCCGCAGCTCACAGCTGCGGGTCACCGGCGAGAACGACATCGGGCTGCACTATGTCGAGACGCTTCGGGAGTGGCGAGAGCGATTCCTCGAACGCGCCGACGAGGTGCGCGCTCTCGGGTTCAACGACACCTTCGCGCGGATGTGGGAGTTCTACCTGGCGTACTGCGAGGCCGGATTCGCCACCGGGGCGATCGGCGACGTCCAGCTGCGTCTGGAGCGGCCACGGTGAGGATCGACGGCGCGCGCGTGTGGATCACCGGAGCCTCGAGCGGTATCGGCAGGGCCCTGGCCCGGGAGCTGGCCCGGCGGGGCGCGCGGGTGGCGATCAGCGCGCGGCGGGTCGAGCGACTCGACCAGCTGGCCGCCGAGGGCGCCATGCTGCCCGTACCGGTCGACGTGACCGACCTGGCATCCATGATGCAGGCCGCGGCCCGCGTCGAATCGGAGCTGGGCGCGATCGACCTGGCCATCCTCAACGCCGGCATCTGGGAGCAGGTGAACGTCGCGGCGTGGGACTCGGAGCTCTTTCGCCGCCACTTCGACACCAACCTGATGGGCCTCGTCCACGGTGTGGAGGCGGTGCTGCCCGGCATGCGCCGCCGCCGCGCGGGCACCATCGCCGGCATGGCCAGCGTCGCCGGCTACCGCGGCATCCCCCGCTCGGAGGCCTACGGCGCCACCAAGGCCGCCGAGATCAACATGCTGGAATCGATGCGCATCGACCTCGGTCGCACCGGCATCCGCGTGGTCACGGTCTGCCCCGGCTTCGTCCGCAGCGAGCTGACCGACGCCAACAGCTTCCCGATGCCCTTCCTGATCGAGGCCGAGGAGGCCGCCCGCCGCATCGCCGACGGCCTCGAGAAGGGCAAGCCCGAGATCGTCTTCCCGCTCCCCATGATGCTGCTGATGAAGGCCGCCCGGCTCGTCCCCGTCCGCCTGTGGTCGGCCGTCTGGAAGCGCGTGCCGCAACGCGACGTGGGCTAGCGATCGAGGCCCGCAGCGGTGGGTGAACAACGGTGTCTGACACCTGTGTTCGCCGGGCCTTGTGGCATAGGCGCCCGGCTATGAGACAGGGAGTTCGATCGCCGGTAGCATTTCGGTTGATGGCGGCGGCGCGGACGATGTTCGAGAAGGTGTGGGAGGGCCACGAGGTCGGCGAGGGGCTGCTCTTCATCGACCTGCACCTGGTGCACGAGGTGACGAGCGCACAGGCCTTCGACGGGCTGCGGCTGGCCGGCAGGACGCTGCGGCGGCCCGACCGGACGCTGGCGACGGCCGACCACAACGTGCCGACCGGTCCGGGCGAGGCCGATGAGCTGTCGCGCCGGCAGCTGGAGGCGCTGGCCCGCAACTGCAAGGAGTTCGGGGTGCCGCTGTACCCGCTGGGCCACGGCCGGCAGGGCATCGTGCACGTGATCGGGCCGGAGCTGGGCGTGACGCAGCCGGGGATGACGATCGTCTGCGGCGACTCACACACGTCGACGCACGGCGCCTTCGGCGCGCTGGCCTTCGGCATCGGCACCAGCGAGGTGGAGCACGTGCTGGCCACCCAGACACTGGTGCAGCGGCGGCCGAAGACGATGCTGGTCGAGTATCGCGGCGAGCTGGGGCCGGGATGCACCGCCAAGGACATGATCCTCGGCACGATCGCCCAGATCGGCACCGACGGCGGCGCCGGCCACGTGATCGAGTACGCCGGCGAGGCGGTGCGCGGGCTGTCGATGGAAGGCCGGATGACGATCGCCAACATGTCGATCGAGGCTGGCGCTCGCGCGGGCATGATCGCGCCCGACGACACCACCTTCGCCTACCTCGAGGGCCGTCCCGGCGCGCCGGCCGACTTCGACGCGGCGGTGGCGGGCTGGCGGAAGCTGACGAGCGACCCGGGCGCGGCCTTCGACCGCACGGTCACGGTCGACGTCCCCGCACTCGCGCCCCAGGTCTCGTGGGGCACGAATCCCGGCCAGGTGGTGCCGATCACGGGCGAGGTTCCGGCCCCGGCGGACGAGGTCGACGAGCGCGCGCTGGCCTACATGGATCTGCGGCCCGGCACGCCGGTGCAGGAGATCGCCATCGACCGGGTCTTCCTCGGCTCGTGCACCAACGCGCGGATCGAGGACCTGCGGGTGGCGGCGGCGATCGTCCGCGGCCGGCGGATCTCGGACGGCGTTCGGGCCATGGTCGTGCCGGGATCAATGCAGGTTAAGGCTCAAGCTGAGCGTGAAGGTCTGGACGAGGTGTTCCGCTCGGCCGGCTTCGAATGGCGCAGCGCCGGCTGCTCGATGTGCCTGGGCATGAACCCCGACATCCTGCAGCCCGGCGAGCGTTGCGCGTCCACCTCCAACCGCAACTTCGAGGGCCGGCAGGGACGGGGCGGGCGCACCCACCTGGTCTCGCCGGCGATGGCCGCGGCGGCTGCGCTGACCGGCCGGCTGACCGACGTCCGTGAGCTCGTCGGCTGATGCGGCCGGTGACCGTGATCTCGGGCCCGGTGGCCGCGCTCGACCGGGCCAACGTCGATACCGACCAGATCATCCCCAAGCAGTTCCTGAAGCGGATCGAGCGCACCGGCTTCGGCGAGTTCCTGTTCTGGGACTGGCGGCAGGACCCCGACTTCCCGCTCAACCGGCCCGAGTTCCGGGGCGCCCCGATCCTCGCGGCGGGACGCAACTTCGGCTCCGGCAGCTCCCGCGAGCACGCGCCCTGGGCACTTCAGGATCACGGCTTCGAGGCGATCGTCGCCCCCAGCTTCTCCGACATCTTCACCTCGAACTGCACCAAGATCGGGCTGCTCCCGGTCGAGATCGCCGAGGACGCGGTGCGCGAGCTGCTGGACAGCGCCCCCGCACCGGCAACCATCGACCTGCAGGAGCAGACGGTGACGCTGCCCGGCGGCCGGGTGGAGCGCTTCTCGATCGATCCGGACGCCCGCGAGCGGCTGCTGAACGGGTGGGACGAGATCGCGCTGACGGAGAACCGCCGGGACGAGATCGAGGCCTACGAGGCGGCGCGCGAGCGCTCGGGGCCGAACACGCTGACCCTCTGAGCCCCCGCGCGGGCTTTGCCGCCGGCGCCCCGATCTGTAGGATCGCGCACCAATGATCGTCGCCGTTCCCTCAGAGCACGCCGAGAGCGAGCGGCGCGTCGCGTTGACTCCGGACGCCGTCACCAGGCTGGCCGGGGGCGGCCTCGAGATCCTCGTCCAGTCCGGTGCCGGCAACGGCGCGTCGATCCGCGACGCCGAGTACGAGGCGGCCGGCGCCCGGATCGCGCCCGACGCCGCCGCGCTGCTGGCCGAGGCCGACATGCTGGTGCTCGTGACCCGCCCCACCGAGGTCCATCTCGAGGGGCTGCGGACGGGCTCGGCCCTGGTCGGCATGCTCCAGCCGCTGACCAACCGCGACCTGGTCGACGCGCTGGCCGCCCGCGGGCTGACCGCGTTCAGCCTCGACGCCGTGCCCCGGATCACCCGCTCCCAGTCGATGGACGCGCTGTCTTCACAGGCAACGGTGAGCGGCTACAAGGCGGTGCTGATCGCCGCCAGCATGCTGCCCCGCTTCTTCCCGATGCTGATGACCGCGGCCGGAACGGTGGCGCCGGCCAAGGTGCTGGTGCTGGGCGCCGGCGTCGCCGGCCTGCAGGCGATCGCCACGGCGCGGCGGCTGGGCGCGGTGGTCTCGGCCTTCGACACCCGGCCGGTGGTCAAGGAGCAGGTGCAGAGCCTGGGCGCGACGTTCGTTGAGCTGGCACTCGAGGTCGAGGAGGGCCAGGACGCCCGCGGCTACGCCACCGAGCTGTCGGAGTCCCAGCACGCACAGGAGCAGGCGATGATCGAGCGGCACGTGACGGCCAGCGACGTGGTCATCACCACGGCGCTGATCCCGGGCCGGCCGGCGCCGCGTCTGATCACGGCCGGCGCCGTCTCGGCGATGCGCACCGGCTCGGTGATCGTCGATCTGGCGGCCGAGACCGGCGGCAACTGCGAGCTGACGGAGCCCGGCCGGGTGGTCATCCGTGACGGCGTCGCCATCGTCGGCACGCTCAACCTGCCCTCGACGATGCCGCTCCACGCCAGCCAGATGTACGCCCGCAACATCACCCCGCTGCTGGAGCTGATCACCCAGGAC
>DATLLX010000071.1:0-3711 GCA_035537595.1 Gaiellales bacterium
GGAAAAGCCATGTGTCAGGCGGTCTTACGCAGCACCAGCAGCGACCGGCCCGGCAGCGAGAGCTTTTCGCCCGCCTTGACGACCAGCTCGGTCGCTCCGGTGGGATCGGCGGTGTCTATCGCGCCCGTCCATTCCCGTGCATAGTCCGCGTCCGGGGTGACGAAGTCCACCACCTTGCGATGCGCGTTGAAGCACATCAGAAACGAGTCGTCGACCACCCGTTCACCGCGGGCATTAGGCGCCGGGATGGCGTCGCCGTTGAGGAACACCCCGACGCATTTGAAGCCCGCGTCCCAATCCTCTTGCGTCATCTCCTCGCCGGCCGGCGTCAGCCACGCGATGTCGCGGACCTGATCGCCGCCGCGGATCGGCTTGCCCTCGAAGAATCGGCGCTGCCGAAACACGGAGTGGTTCTTGCGTAACTGGACGACCTTGCGGGTGAACGCGAGCAGGTCGGCGTTTTTCTCGCACAGTGACCAGTCCATCCAGGACAGCTCGGAATCCTGGCAGTAGACGTTGTTGTTGCCGCGCTGGGTGCGGCCGATCTCGTCGCCTCCCAGCAGCATGCGCACTCCCTGCGAGAACACCAGCGTGGCCAGGAAGTTTCGCTTCATCCGCTCGCGCAGCGTGACCACGGCCGGCGTCTCGGTCGGCCCCTCCTCGCCCCAGTTGCGGCTGAGGTTGTCGTTGGTGCCGTCGCGGTTGTCCTCGCCGTTGGCCTCGTTGTGCTTCTGCTCGTACGACACCAGGTCGGTGAGCGTGTAGCCGTCATGGGCCGTGACGAAGTTGACGCTGGCGTACGTGCGCCGGCCGCCGGCCGCGTACAGGTCGCTGGAGCCTGACACCCGCGAGGCCAGCTCCGCCAGCCTGCCGTCCCCGCGCCAGAACGCCCGCACGCCGTCGCGGTACTCGCCGTTCCACTCGGCCCAGCCGACCGGGAAGTTGCCGATCTGGTAGCCGCCCTCGCCCAGGTCCCAGGGCTCGGCGATCAGCTTGTCCTGGGACAGCATCGGGTCCTGCTGCATGATGTCGAAGAAGGCCGCCAGCCGGTCGACCTCGTACAGCTCCCGGGCCAGCACCGGCGCCAGATCGAACCGGAACCCGTCGACGTGCATGTCGCCCACCCAGTAGCGCAGGCTGTCGAAGATCAGCTGCACCGTCCGCGGATGGCGCATGTTGAGGCTGTTGCCGGTGCCGGTGAAGTCGAAGTAGTAGCGGGGATCGTCGGGGTTGAGCCTGTAGAACGCCTGGTTGTCGACGCCGCGCAGGCCGATCGTGGGGCCCATGTGGTTGCCCTCGCCGGTGTGGTTGTAGACCACGTCCAGGATCACCTCGATGCCGGCCCGGTGGAACGCCTTGACCATCGACTTGAACTCCCGCACCTGGCTGCCCGGCGGGCCTCCGGTCGAGTAGCGGCTGTCGGGCGCCAGGAAGGCGATCGAGTTGTAGCCCCAGTAGTTCGTCAGCCCCCTGTCGACCAGGTGCCGGTCGTTCAGGAACTGGTGTACCGGCAGCAGCTCGACCGCGGTCACCCCCAGCGACTGCAGGTGGTCGATGATGGCCTCGCTGGCCATGCCCAGGTAGGTGCCGCGGAGCTCCTCGGGCACGCCGGGATGGCGCATCGTCATCCCCCGTACGTGGCACTCGTAGATCACCGAGCGATTGAAGGGCACCGATGGCCGGCGGTCGTCGCCCCATGTGAACGCGGGGTCGATCACCGCGCACTTCGACATGTGCGGCGCGCTGTCGCGCTCGTCGAAGGACAGGTCCTCGTCGGGCCCGCCGACGGTGTAGCCGAACAGTGAGTCGTCCCAGCGGATCTCGCCGTTCACCGCCTTGGCGTAGGGGTCGAGCACCAGCTTGTTGGGGTTGAACCGGTGGCCCTCGTGCGGGGCGTAGGGCCCGTGCACCCGGTAGCCGTACAGCTGGCCCGGCCGCACGTCGGGCAGGTAGACGTGCCAGATCAGGTCGGTGCGCTCGGTCAGCTCGATCCGGTGCGACTCGTGCTCCGCTTCGAGCGAGTCGAACAGGCACAGCTCGACCCCCGTGGCATGCTCGGAGAAGATGGCGAAGTTGGTTCCCTCACCGTCCCAGGTGGCGCCCATCGGGTAGGGATTTCCGGGCCAGATCCGCAGGCTAGGCATCGCCGCTCACCAGCACGATCGCGGAGTCGGCGCGGGCCAGCAGGGTGCCGTCCAGGCGGCCGGCGCCCAGCCCGCCGAACCGCTCGTCCGCGGAGTCGAGAGCCACCGTCCACGATCCTTCGAAGGGCAGCTCGAGCTCGGCGTCGGCGGGCGCGGTGTGCAGGCAGACCAGCGCCTGGTCGCCGTCCTCGTCCCGGCGCACCCACAGCGTGCCGGGCAGCCGCGCGGTCTCCACCCGGGCGGTGTCCAGCCGCCGCAGGGCGGGGCGGCTGCGGCGGAGCGCCAGGAGCTCGCGGTACAGCGCGAGCATCGCCGCCCCGTCACCCTGGCCGCGCGCCTCCCAGCCGATCCTCGACCGCGCGAAGGTCTCCTCCGACTGCGGGTCGGGCGGATCGCCCGACCACTCGAAGCCCGAGAACTCCTCCGCCCGGCCCCGCCGCACCGCCTCGACCAGGTCGGCGTCGGTGTGGCTGACGAAGTACTGGAAGGGCGCCCGCTCGCCGTGCTCCTCGCCCATGAACAGCATCGGCACGAATGGCGAGACGAGCACCGCGACCGCCGCCAGCCGCGCGCGGGCCGCGCCGGCCACCTCGATCAGCCGCTCCCCCTGCATCCTGTTCCCGATCTGGTCGTGGTTCTGCGCATAGACAACGAGCCGCCTGCCGGGCACCGACCGGGCGCCGGCGCCGTGCCGGCGGCCGCGGCTGGGCGAGCGCAGGCCGTCGTAGACGAAGCCGTCGCGGTACGCCTTGGCCAGCGCCCAGGGCCCGGCGAAGTCCGCATAGTACCCACGCTGCTCGCCGGTCAGCAGCCAGTGCAGGGAGTGGTGGAAGTCGTCCGACCACTGCGCGTCCATGCCCAGCCCGCCGGCGTCGCGCGCCGTCACCATCCGCGGGTCGTTGAGGTCGCTCTCCGCGATCAGGTGCAGCGGCCGGCCCAGCCGCTCCGCCAGCTCCTCCACCTCGTCGGCCAGCTGGGCCAGCAGGTGCACCGCGGAGCGGTCGACGATCTGGTCGACCGCATCCAGCCGCAGCGCGTCGACGTGGAACTCCTCGAACCAGCGCAGTGCGTTTCCCACCAGGTAGTCGCGCACCGGCTCCGACCCGGGGCCGTCGACGTTGATCGCCTCGCCCCACGGGGTGGCGTAGCGGTCGGTGAAGTAGGGGCCGTAGCGATGGAGCACGTTGCCCTCGGGGCCGAGGTGGTTGTAGACGACGTCGAGGCAGACCGCGACGCCGGCCGCGTGGGCGGCGTCGACCAGCCGTTTCAGCCCCTCCGGGCCGCCGTACGTCGTCTGCACGGCGTACGGGAACACGCCGTCGTAGCCCCAGTTGCGGGAGCCGGGAAAGGCGGCCACCGGCATCAGCTCGATCGCGTTCACGCCCAGCTGAGCCAGCTCGGCCAGCCGGGGGACGATCGCGTCGAAGGTGCCCTCCGGGGTGAAGGTGCCCACGTGCAGCTCGTACAGCACCAGGTCGGCCAGCGGCACGCCACGCCAGCCGCCGTCGGTCCAGGCGAAGCCGGGGTCGACGACCTCGGAAGGCCCGTGCACCCCCTGGGGCTGGTG
>DATLLX010000072.1:0-7224 GCA_035537595.1 Gaiellales bacterium
CTACAAGCGGCCGTGGGCGGCTGTAGCGGCCACCGATCGTCAGCGTCGGGGCTCGGGAAGCGGCGGTGGTTCGTCCGCCGGAGGGTCGCCTTGCGGCCGCTGCCGCGACGGCTTTCTGGCCGGCGGCTCGTCCGGCCCCCGCGCCGCCGGCCCACGCTCGATCCGCGGCGGCGTGCGCGGCTTCTCCTCGGAGGGAGCGGCGCCCTGGGCGAACGCCGCCCCCAGGCCGGCCACGGCGGCCATCGCATCCGACGCCCCCGAGGGCAGCAGCAGCAGCTTGTTGGCGTCGCCGGCGGCCACGGCGGGCAGCGCCTCCAGGTACTTGTAGCCGAGCATGTCGGCCGGGGTGAACCCTCCCTCCCGCACGGCGGTGAACACGTTGTTCAGCGCCTGAGCCTCACCCTGGGCGCGGAGCGCCCGGGCCTGGCGGTCGCCCTCGGCTCGCAGCACCGCGGCCTGCTGCTCGGCCTCGGCGCTCAGGATCTGCGCCTGGCGATGTCCCTCGGCGCGGAGGATCTGCGACTGCTTCTCACCCTCGGCCTGCAGGATGGTGGCCCGCTTGGCCCGGTCGGCGCGCATCTGCTGCTCCATCGCCTCCTGGATGGTTCGCGGAGGCTCGATGCTCTTCAGCTCCACTCGGGTGACGCGGACGCCCCACTTCTCGGTGGCCTCGTCCAGCGCCAGTCGCAGCTGGGTGTTGATCTGATCGCGGCTGGTCAGCGTCTCCTCGAGCGTCATCGCTCCGACCAGGTTGCGGAGCGTGGTCTGGGCCAGCTGCTCCATGGCCAGCAGGAAGTTGGCCACCTCATAGGTGGCGCGGAAGGCGTCGGTGACCTGGAAGTAGACGACCGTGTCGATGGCGATGGTGACGTTGTCCTGGGTGATCACCGGCTGGGGCGCGAACGGCTGCACGATCTCGCGCATGTCGACGATCACCGGGATCCGGTCGAGCAGCGGCACCACGATGTGCAGGCCGGGCGGGAGCGTCCGCCGGTACTTGCCGAACCGCTCCAGCATCCCGGCGTGGCTCTGGCGGACGATCCGCACAGCCGAGGCGACCAGCAGGATGGCGAAGACGGCGACGACGAGGGCGGCGATCAGCGGTGCCATGTGGGCCTCAACTCTCTTCGGGGGCCGGGAGCTCGTCCCGGTCGGCAGGTGCGGGAATTACGAGCGCGGTGACGCCACGGATCTCGACCACCTCGACCCGCGCCCCTTCCGGGATCCGCTCGCGGTCGAAGTAGCTGCGGGCCGTCCAGGTCTCGCCGTGGATCTTGACCAGGCCGCTGTCGAGCTCGCCGATCGGGCTGGTCACCACCCCGATCCGGCCCGGCATCGCGTCGACGCCGGTGGCGATGGTCGGCGACCGGTCGCCGGCGATCCGCAGCAGCCAGGGCCGGGTGAGCACCAGGCCGCCCACCGAAAGCACGCCGAACGACAGGATCTGGGCCTCGACCGGTACGCCGACGGCAGCCAGCAGCGCCACCACGGCGGCGGCGACGCCGAAGTAGACGGTGAAGAACGCGGTGGTGGTCGCCTCGACGGCGAGGGCGACGACGGCGATCACGATCCAGATGGCCCAGTCAGGCATTGTGCCTGAAGCTTATGTCCTTCCGGGGCGAGTGGGGAGTGCCCGATCCCGCACTTGGACTACGCTTGCCGATCGTGCAGGTCGAGCAGATCACGGACGCCGCGAGCCTGGAGGGACTCGTCCGCGACGCGCGGGAGGCCGGGCGCTTCGCCATCGACACGGAGTTCGTCTGGGAGCGCACCTATGCGCCCCGCCTGTGCCTCGTGCAGATTGCCACCCCGACCCGGCTCGCCGTGGTCGACCCGGTGGCCGGAGCGCCGCTCGACCCGATTGCCGCGCTGATCGCCGACCCATCGATCGTCAAGGTGATGCACGCCCCGGCGGCCGATCTGACCGGCTTCGCACTGCACTTCGGCGTGCAGCCGGCCAGCGTGTGGGACCTGCAGCTGGCCGCCGGCTTCGCCGGCCTGGGCGGGTCGCTGTCGCTTGAGCGGGCGCTCGAGCAGGCGGTCGGCGTGCGCCTGCGGCACGCCGAGGGGTTCACCGACTGGAGCAAGCGGCCGCTGACCGAGGTGCAGATCGCCTATGCCGCCGACGACGTCCGCCACCTGCTGGCCGCGGCCGACGCCCTGGACGAGCGGCTGCGCGGCCTGGGCCGCCAGGCCTGGGCGGCCGAGGAGATGGAGCGGCGGTTCGGCGCCGGAGCCCAGGTGGTGCAGGACCCCGACCAGGCCTGGCGGCGTGTGCAGGGGCGGGGAAAGCTTCGACCGGGCCAGCTGGCCACGCTGGTTGGACTGGCCGCCTGGCGGGAGCGGGAGGCCCGCCGCCGCAACATCCCCACCTCCTGGCTCATCCGCGACGCGACGCTGGTCGAGCTGGCCCGCCGGCGGCCCGCGACGGCCGCCGAGGCGGAGGGCGTGCGCGGGCTGCAGCTGAAGCGGGGCCGCCAGATGGACGAGCTGCTGGAGGTGATCCGAAGCGGCGCCGGCGAGGAGCCCGACCGGGTGCCCGAGATCCCGGCGGAGCTGCGAAATCGGGTCAAGGTCGTGCTGCCGCTGGCCAGCGCGGTGCTGCAGGCGCGCTGCGCGGACGCCGGCATCGCCTCCGAGCTGGTGGCCACCCGGGACGACCTCGAGGCCACCATCCGCCATGCCGGCGGCAGCGGTGAGCCGGAACCGGCGCTGCTCTCCGGCTGGCGACGCGAGCTGGCGGGCGAAGCGCTCCTGCGACTGCTCTCGGGCCAGGTCGCCCTGCGGGTGGTGGACGGACCGCCGCACGTGGCCGAGGCGTGACGCGAGCCTCCGCGGCGCTCCTGCTGGGCGCTTCCTCGATGTTTGCCAACATGTACGCGACCCAGGCGATCCTGCCCGAGATCGGGCGTGACCTGGACGCGTCGGCGGCCGCCACCGGGCTCTCGATCACGGTGGTGGTGGCGGGCGTGGCGCTGGGCGCCTGGGTACACGGCCCGCTGTCCGACCGGATCGGCCGCTGGAAAGTGATGGTGGCGTCCGCCGGGCTGATCGTGGTGCCCACCGCGGCGCTCGGCCTGGCCCCGAACCTGGCATCGCTGCTCGCTCTCCGCGCCATGCAGGGTCTGCTGATGCCGGGGCTGCTGGTGGTCGCCGTGCCGTACGTGACGGAGCGGTTCGAGGGCCCGCGGCAGGGGGCGGCGATGGGTGCGTACACCTCGTCGCTGGTCTTCGGCGGCTTCGTCGGCCGGGTGGGCACCGCGCTGGTGGCCGACCTGGTCGGCTGGCGGCTGGCGCTCAGCCTGCTGGCCGTGCCCACCGCGCTTGGGGCGCTGACGATGCGGGCCTGGCTGCCGGCCGACCAGCCCTCGCACAGGCCGCGGCGGTCGCTGAGGGGCGTGATCGCCGAGCATGCCCGCAACCGCCTGGTGCTGACCAACGCGCTGTGTGCCGGCGCAACCTTCTTCGGCTTCGTGGGCATCTTCACCTACGCCACCTACCGGCTGACCGCCGATCCGTTCGACCTCAGCCTGTCGGCGGCCGGCCTGGTCTACGGCGTGTGGCTGGTGGGCACCCTGGTCACGCCGGTGACCACGCTCGCCGGCAGGATCGGGCCCGACCGGCTGCTCCCCGTGCTGGTGTCGGTCTCGCTCGGCGGGGCGCTCTTGACGCTGGTCGACTGGCTTCCGGCGATGGTCGTCGCGCTGGCGCTGATGGCCTTCGCGATGTTCACCGTCGTCCCCATCTGCCAGCTGCTGATCCCGCGGCTGGTCACCCATCACCGGGGCACGGCCACCAGCCTGCACCTGACGGTCTACTACGCGGCCGGCGCCCTGGGCGCCTTCCTGCCCGGGCTGCTGCTCGATCGTGGGTGGGCCGCAGTGGTCGCAGCATGTGCCGCGGCGATCGGCGTCGGCCTGGCGGCGGCGGTGGCGCTGCGTCGCTCGACTACCCTGCGGTGACGATGATCGGCCGCATCCGCCGTGCCAAGACCTCCCGGCTGGTGCCCGTTGTGGCAGGCCTCCTGCTGGGACTGGCGGCGATCACCGCCGCGGCTCCGGCGCTGACGTCCGGCGCCGACCCGCCACCGGCTGCGACGGCTGACCAGGTGCTGGCGCTGATGGCGCGAGGCGCTCCAGGGAAGGGGATCTCCGCCCGGCTGGCGTTCCGAAACCAGGTGCTTCCCGGCTTCGACACCGGCGAGGAGACGCCGGTCTCGCCACTGATGGCCGGCGGTAGCGGCCGCTTCTGGCAGCGGGGATCGGAGCGGCGGTTCGAGCTGCAGTCGGAGTTCGGCGACGTCCAGGTGCTGCTCGGCCCCTCCGGCGCCCGCCTGCTGGACGCCTCCGCCGGCACCGAGTCGACGCTGCCGCTGGCGCTGCCGGCACTGGTGCCCGGCGGCGGGCAGCTGGTTCCCGACGGCTGGAGCGCCGCGCCGCCGCGGCCGGTGGTGGTCGGCGGCCGCCCGGCCTACCGGATGGCGATCCGGCCCGACGACCGCTCGAGCCTGCTGGCGGGGGTGGAGGTGGCGGTCGACGCCGACACCGGGCTGCCGCTGGAGTTCGGGCTCCTGGCCGCCGGCCGCTCACGGCCGGTGCTCTCCGTCGAACTGCACGACGTGCGGGTGGGCGACGTGGGCGGCGACGTGTTCCGGATCGACTCCCGGTCGGCGCAGGTGGTCCCGGCCGGCCAGGCGCTGGCCGGGCTGGCCCCCGGTGGCGGCGGCGCCCAGGCGGTGGCGGGCGGCGGCCTGGCCACCATCTACCGCTGGCACGAGCCCGCCGGCGGCGGATCGGCGCTCTGGTCGTCCCTGCCGGCGGTTGCCGTGGCCGGCGATCCGGGCCGTCAGCTGGTCACTCCGCTGGGCACCGTGCTGCGCGTCGAGCGGCCCGGCGGCGCCGACATCTACGCCGGCCTGGTGCCACCTCAGACCGTGCGCGCCGCGGCGGAGGCCTCGTGAGCGCGGCGGCCGTCGAGGCGCTTGCCCTGCGCAAGGAGTACGGCCCGCGGGTCGCGGTCGACGACGTCGATCTGACCGTCCACCGGGGCGATGTGTACGGCTACCTGGGGCCCAACGGCGCCGGTAAGACCACGTCGCTGCGGATGATGCTGGGCCTGATCCACCCCACTGCGGGCATCGTTCGCCTGTTTGGCAACGACCCGGTCGACGACCCGATCGTGGCGCTGCGGGGCGTGGCCGGGTTCGTCGAGGACCCGACCTTCTATCCCTATCTGTCAGGCCGCACGAACCTGGAGCTGCTGTCGGGGCTGGACGGCGGCGTCGACCGGGCGCGGATCGATGAGGTGCTCGACATCGTCGAGCTGGCGCCGCGCGCAGGCGACCGGGTGCGCGGCTACTCGCACGGCATGCGGCAGCGGCTGGGGATCGCCGCCGCCCTGGTTCGCCGGCCGCAGCTGCTGCTGCTGGACGAGCCGACCACCGGCCTCGACCCGGGGGGTATGCGCGACATGCGCGAGCTGGTGCGGGCCCTGGCCGGCGAGGGGATCACGGTGCTGCTCTCCAGCCACCTGATGGTCGAGGTGGAGGCGCTGTGCAACCGGCTGGCGGTGATCCAGCGCGGCCAGATCCGGTTCGAGGGCGGCCTGGAAGAGCTGCTGGGGCGGTCCGACGGCCAATACCGGCTCGATACCACCGACCAGGGCCGGGCGCTCGAGCTGTGCCGGGCAGCGGCCGGCCTGCGCGACGTCTCGCAGGAGAACGGCGACATCCGGTTCGCCGCCGAGCGATCGGCAGCGGCGGCGCTCACGGTCGACCTGGGCCGGGCCGGGGTCGGCATCCACGCGCTGGTGCCGGAGGGCGCGACGCTCGAGGAGCTGTTCTTCGAGCTGACCGAGGAGGCCGCCGAGTGACGCTGCGCGCCTATCGCTGGGAGCTGCGCAAGCTGCTGTCCCAGAAGCGGACATTCCTCGGCCTGGGCGCGGTGGTCGTGATCCCGCTGATCTTCGTCACCGCGCTGGTGCTGAGCCCGCCCGAGGGAGAGCGCTCCCAGTTCTTCTTCCGCTACGTGACCGAGACCGGGTGGGCGGTGCCGCTGATCCTGCTGGTGTTCTCGTCGATCTGGTTCTTCCCGTTGGTGACCGCCCTGGTGGCCGGCGACATCGTGGCGGCCGAGGATCAGAACCGCACGCTGAAGACCATCCTCACCCGCTCCACCACGCGCACGTCGGTGTTCGCCGCCAAGGTGCTGGCGGCCTTCACATACGCCCTCGTGGCGCTGCTGCTGTTCGGGCTGACCTCGACGGTGGCGGGCGGGCTGGCCAGCGGCTTCGACGAGCTGCCCACCTTCACCACGGTCATCTCACCCGGCCGAGCGGCGGTGCTGGTGGCCGCCAGCTTCGCCGTCTACGCGATGCCGGTGCTGGGGATCGCCGCCATCGGTGTGCTGCTCTCGACCATCTCCAAGAACAGCGCCGGCGCCGTGGTCGGCACCCTGATGGTGTCGCTGACCATGCAGCTGACGCGGATCATCCCCGGCCTGGACGGCGACGGCGTCCAGCGGCTGATGCTGACCCGGCAGCTGAACGCCTGGCAGTCGCTATTCCGCGACCCCATCGACTGGTCGCCGATCGTCCACGGGGCCTGGGTGTCGGTGGTCTATGCGGCCGTGGCGCTGGTGATCGCCTGGCTGCACTTCGTGCGCCGCGACGTGGTGGCCTGAGCCTCAGCGGGCCAGGCGGCCGATCGTCCGGCAGGCCTCGAGGTGGAAGTCGAGGGCGTACCCCAGGTCGTCGATGTGGATCCGCTCGTCGCGGTTGTGGACGCCGGCGTGGAGGATGTCGATCGGCGTGTACCGGCACGGCCAGAACCCGTAGGCCACGGTGCCGAACGCCTCGCGCAGGAAGTGGGAGTCGGTGAAGCCGGTCGACACCACCGGCAACAGCACGGCGCCGGGGTCGCGGCGGTCGAGGAAGCTCTGGCAGACCTCGTAGAGCGGTGTGTCGATCGGCGACATGGTGCCGCCCAGCGGCGGCTCCAGGAACTCGAGGTCGTAGGGCAGGTCGTCGCCCAGCGCGGCGCGGAGCTCGGCCTCCAGGTCGCCGGGCTCCGTTCGCGGCAGGATCCGGCAGTCGCATTCGACGCTGGCCCGGCCCGGCATCACGTTCCGCGCGCTCGACCCGCGCAGCCTGGTGGGGGCGATGGTGGCGCCGAACAGCGGCGGCAGCATGTCGGGAAAGCTGGGGTGCAGTGCCGTGGCCCGCTGG
>DATLLX010000073.1:0-10337 GCA_035537595.1 Gaiellales bacterium
CCGTTCAGCAGCGCCACCGTGGGCACCGGCAGCTGGGCGATCCGCTCGCAGGCGGCCGTCCCCCGGTTGGTCACCTCGTCGCCCGCAAGACCGGAGACGGCGGCCAGGTCGGCGCCGGCAGAGAAGATCCTGTCGCCCGCGCCGGTGATCGCCACCACCCGCACCGCCTCGTCGGCGGCCGCCCGCTCGGCCTCGTCGGCCAGCTGCTCGAGCACCTCCAGCGACAGCGGGTTGTCTCCGGTGCCGCCGCGCAGGGTGAGCACCGCCAGCCCGTCGCGAACCTCCGTCTCGACCACCGTCGGCCCCGGCGGCTCGGCCATGCCGAGAGCCACCTCGAGCTCTGCCCGGGACATCCGCCGGTAGCCGTCGAGGCCCCGCTCGCGGGCCTGGTCGTGCAGCTGGTAGAGCAGCACGCCGTCGCTCACAGCCGGATCTCGGCGTGGCGGTCGCGAGAGAAGAGGTGGATCGAGTCGATGAAGCGCACGCGGTTGCAACGGGCGCACAAGAGGATCGAGTGTGTCCTGGCGCCCTCGGCAAAGTAGCGCACGCCGCGGAGCAGATCGCCGTTGGAGATCCCCGTGCCGACCACCATCATGTCGCCCTTGACCAGGTCGTCGATGCCGAAGATCTGTTCGATGTCCTCGATGCCGGCTTCGTGGGCCTGGCGGATCTCGGTGCGGGACAGCGGCCACAGCTGGCCCTGGATCTCGCCGCCCAGGCACTGCAGGGCGGCGGCCGAGATCACGCCCTGGAACGATCCGCCGATGCCGACGGCGATGTGGTCGTTGGTGCCGCGGATGGCGGCGTCGATGGTGGCGGTGATGTCGCCGTCGGCGATCACCTTGATCCGCGCGCCGGCCTCTCGGATCTCCGCGATCAGATCCTCGTGCCGCGGCCGGTCGAGCACGATCGCCGTGATGTCGCCGACCCGCCTGCCGAAGGCGTCGGCCACCGACTCCAGGTTCTCGCTGACCGAGCGCCGCAGGTCGATCCGGCCCCTGGCAGTGGGGCCGACCGCCATCTTCTTCATGTACATGCGGGGCACCCGGGTCATGGTGTCGGGGTCGCCGGCGGCGATCACCGACAGCGCGCCGACGCCGCCGCGGGCCACCACACCGGGGCCCTCGATGGGGTCGAGCGCCAGGTCGAGCGGACGGCCGCCGGCTCCCACCTCGACCCCGGCGCGCAGGCGGTGCCCGTCCTCGGCCCGGCCGATCACCACCCGGCCCGTGATCGGCAGCAGGTCGAGCCCGGCCGCCATCGCCTCGCTGGCCGCCTCGTCGGCCAGGTGGCCGTCGCCCCGGCCCATGTAGCGCCCGGCGGCCAGCGCCGAGCGCTCGGTCACCGAGACCAGCTCGATGCATGGGCAGGCCGGGTTGCCCGCCACCTGCCCGCCGGCCGCCTCGACCACCTGCTCGTCGGTTGCCACAGGGTCACCCTAGCGTGCCGGCGCGGCCGTGGCCCGTTCCAGGATCAGGTCGAGCACCGCCCGCAGGGCGAGATCGGGATCGCCGGCGTCGACGATCGGCGTGCCCATCCGCTCCGCCCGCGCCACCAGATAGTCCTGGATCCTGCGGATCTCGCCGAAGTTGCGCAGGTAGCGCTCGAGCGCCCGCGCCCCTCCCGCGACCTGGTCGCGGCCGACGAAGTGGGACTGGTGGGCCTCCTCGTCCTCGATCGCCAGCATCACCTCGACCACCGTCGCCTCCGGCCGCTGCTCGGGCGAGACCAGTCCCGGTACCAGGTGCACGCCCTCGACCACGGTCGAGAGCCCCTCCACGATCGCGCGATCGACGACCGCCGCGGCGCCCACCGCCACCTGCTCGGCCTGCTGCATGAAGCCGAACAGCGCCCGGTCGCCCTGGTCGGGGTCGGGCATCGGCATCCGCAGGCCCTCCCCGGCCTCGAACGACGAGTAGTGCAGCGCGGGCATCAGCGCGGCCTCGAAGAAGGCGCGCATGACCTGGCGCACGGCGTCGGTCGAGGTGATCCGGCTGATGCCCAGGCGGTAGGCCAGCTCGGTGGCGAGCGTGCTCTTGCCGGTGCCGGTGGCGCCGCCGATCAGGAGCACCAGCGGACGCTGGCGGTTCAGCACCTTCTGCCAGGCCCGGAACCGGGCCACCGTGCCCTCGCCCTCCTCGGCTCCCAGCACGCGCTCGACCAGGCCGTACAGCTCTTCCAGCGTCAGCTCGTCCGCCCCATGCTCCGTCACAGCCCGCTCCACCACCCGGGCCAGCTCGTACGAGCGTTCCGCCTCGAAGCCGGACAGGAACAGCGTGGTCGCCAGCCGGCCCTTGGAGAAGGGCAGCGGATGGCCGCGGCCGCGGATCCGGGGCTCGCGGTCAGGCATGCGACCCCACCGCCCGTCCGGCCAGCTCCAGCACCGCCGCGTCCAGGTCGGCCTCCCCCGGCAGCGGCGTGGGCCGGTTGTCGCAGAAGACGACGGGGATGCCGCGCTCCGCCGCGGAGCGGGCGACGACGTCGATGGCGGCCGCCTTGATCTCGACCACGTAGGCCTCCGCGTCGCGAGCCTCGGGCCGCTCCAGCTCGGACACCAGCTGCGCACGGTCGCCCAGCGCTCCCGAGGCCAGCCGGACGTCGGCGCCGTGCTGCTCGCGCAGGTGATCGGCCAGCGGCCCGGTCACCCGAGCCGTCGTGAAGTAGGCGACCCGCAGGCCGGCGACCGGCTCCATCGGCACCGGCCGCAGCACGGTGGCGATCACCGGCACGTCGGCCGCCAGCGCCTGCACCGCTTCCCGGGCCGCTCCCACGTCATCGGCCGACGCGTACGGCGGCTCGCACATGGTCAGCACGACCAGATCGGCCAGCAGCACGCGGTAGGCGCCGAAGCCCCGACCCAGCGGGCTGCCGGGGGCCGCGCTCGACACCAGCATCGTGCGGTCGGCTCGCACCGGCGGCACCGCGGCGCCGGATCCCTCCAGTACCACCAGGTCGGGGGCGCGGGCAACCGCCAGCTCCACCGCCCGCACCACGTTCGACACGAACGGGCGGCCCAGCAGGCCGCCGCCGCAGCGGCGGGCGCCGACGGTGGCCACCCGGGCCAGGGCGGCGTCCTCGAGGAAGTCCGAGGCGGCGTGCTGGCCGGCGTCCGCGCGGCGCAGCAGCTCCTCCACGCCGACGGTCTGCGAGCCGCCGTCGATCAGCTCCGGCTCGGCCGGGCCGCCGCGGCCCATGGCCACGACGACCACGTGGTGCCCGCGACCGTGCAGCAGGCGGGCGACGTAGCCGGACACCGCCGTCTTCCCGATCCGCTTGCCGGTGCCGATCACCGCCAGGGTGGCGGCCGCCACCCGTTCCAGCGGCGGCGGCCGGAAGGTGAAGTCGGGGCCGGCGTACTCCAGCCCGGCGGCCACCGCATGGGCGACCAGCCGCACCCGGGCGTCCTCGCCGATCACCGGCTCGTCGGATAGGTCGAGCACGCGGGTGGCGCCGTGGCGGCGGGCCGCCAGCACCATCGCCTCGGCCGCCGGGCGATCGCCCAGCCGCTCCAGCGGCACGCCGTAATCGGGCTCGCCGGACAGCTTCTCGTGGCCGCCGACCAGCAGCGCGGCCACCACCTCGTCCTCCAGCCCGGCGTGCTCCAGGGCGGCGCGCACCACCGGCGGATAGTGCTCACCGTCGACCAGGGCAAGCGTGCGCGCGCTCATTCGTCGCGGCGGCGGGGAGACGGCACGTCCTTCTCGTACGCCAGGGTGCTGGTCTGGAAGCGGATGATCGTCTCGCGGCCGTGGAAGGGGTAGCGGCGGTAGATGTCGACCTCGTCCGGCGTGATCTCGACGACGTTGTAGCAGGGCCTAGTGTGCCCGCGGAGCCGCATCGACGAGACGGTGCCGGCATTCACCACGAACAGGTCCTCCAGCCGCCACGCGTAGGGCACGTGCTTGTGCCCCGACAGCACCAGGTTGACGCCGGCGCGCTGGAGGATCTCGAGAGTGTCGCCGGCGTCGTGCACCACGTTGCGCTCCCGGCCGGTGCCGGGAATCGGCAGCAGGTGGTGGTGGAGCACGAACACCCGGAAGTTCGCGTCAGGCGCGAACTGCTCGGAGATCCAGGCGTAGCGGCTGCGACCGACCACACCGTGGTCGAGGTCGGGCTCCGACGAGTCGACGGCGACGAACGTGAAGCCCTGCTTGCGCAGCACGGTCGAGCGCGGGCCGATCATCTCCTCGAAGTGGACGTAGCCGACGTTGCGCGAGTCGTGGTTGCCGGGGATCGTGATCACGTCAGGGCAGTCGAGGCGGTCGAGATACTCGCGGGCCTGGGCGTACTCCTGCTTGTACCCGAAGGTCGTCAGATCGCCTGAGCAGACGACGACGTCGGGGCCGATCCGGTTGATCTCCATGATCGCCCGGTCGAGCAGGTTGGCCACGAAGTACGGCGAGCCACAGTGCAGATCGGACAGGTGCGCGATGATGAACGGGCGATCGTCGGCCACGGTGCCCGCGATGATAACCGCGCTTCGGCCGAGTTCTCAGGAACGCCGGCGGCCCGGGGCGGGGCGGGGGCCGTCCGCGCTCGCATCTACAGTGAAGGTGCTGAATGGGCGCCGAGCCCCGTTATCAGGCCTTTCGAGGCAGCGAACCGCCGGTCTTTGCAAATGACGCGGAGCGTGACTGTGCTGCCATTCTCGACTTCCATGGCATCCCCTGGGAGTACGAGCCGACCACATTCCCGCTCGAGACCGCACCGGATGGGACGGTGCTGGAGGCGTTCACGCCCGACTTCTACCTGCCCGAACAGGACCTGTACGTCGAGATCACGACCATGAAGCAGTCGCTGGTGACCAAGAAGAACCGCAAGATGCGGCGGCTGCGGGAGCTGTATCCGGACGTCCGGATCAAGCTCTTCTACCGCCGCGACATCGAGGCGCTGGCGATGAAGTACGAGCTCGACGAGGCTTCGTGAGCGCGGTGGCACGGGAGCTCCACGGCCCGGAGCCGGGCGAGGTGTACCTGTCGCGGGAGGCGATCGCCTCGCGCGTCGCCGACCTCGGCGCACAGATCGCGCGCGACCACCGGGGAGGCGAACGCGAGCTGGTGCTGCTGACGGTGCTCAAGGGCGCGATCGTGTTTCTGGCCGACCTGTCGCGGGCGATCCCCATCCACCATCGCCTCGAGTTCATGGCCATCTCCGCCTACCGGGGCGCCGGCTCCCGCTCCGACGGCCGGATCCGGCTGCTGAAGGACATCGACCGGTCGGTACGCGACTGCAACGTGGTGATCGTCGAGGACGTGGTCGACACCGGGCTGACCCTCAACTATCTGCTGAAGACGCTGCGCTTCCGCGGGGCGGCGTCGGTCGAGGTGTGCACCCTGCTCGACCGGCCGTACCGCAGGCTGACGGGCACCCAGCCGCGCTACATCGGCTTCACCGCCACCGACGACTTCGTGGTCGGCTACGGCTTCGACTTCCGCCAGCGCTACCGCAACCTGCCCGACATCCACATCCTGGCCCGCTGACCGCCGGCCGGGCCTGAGGGGGCGGCGCCACCTGCTAGGCTGATCTGGCTCAGATGGCTTTCTAGGACGAGACAACCGCGCCGACCACGTCCGCTGGGACGGCGCGCCGCGTGAAGCGACCTCCTCCGCCCGCCATCACCCGGTGCCCTTCCCGCCGACACTCCGCCGGCCGCCGAAGGGACGCGACAGTGCAGCTCACAGCAACCTCGATCACGCATCACCACGGGTCAATGCCCGTGCTGTCCGGCGTGTCCCTGAAGGTGGCGGCGGGCGACCGGGTCGGCCTGCTCGGCCCCAACGGTGTGGGTAAGTCGACCCTGCTGCAGATCATGGCCGGGCTGGTCGCGCCCGACAGCGGCCGGGTCGCCCGGTCGCCCGCCGCCATGACCGTCGGCTACCTGCCGCAGGAGATCGACGCCCGGCCGGGCGAGACCCTGCGCCAGTTGATCGAGCGCCGCACCGGCGTCGCCGCCGCCGAGCAGGCGATGGACGAGCTGGCGGCCGGGCTGGCCGGCGACCCCTCGCTCGCCGGCCGCTACAGCGAGGCGCTGGAGCTGTACCTGGCGCTGGGCGGCCCCGATCTCGAGTCGCGGACGGGCGCCGTGACAGCCGAGCTGGGCGTGCCGGCGGACGGCCTCGACCGGCCGGTGGAGACGCTCTCCGGCGGCGAGCGGGCGCGTGCCGCGCTGGCCGCCACCCTGCTGGCGCGATTCGACGTGCTGCTGGTCGACGAGCCGACAAACGACCTCGACCTGGACGGGATCGAGCGGCTCGACCGGTTCATCACGGGCACGCCGGCCGGCGTGGTGATGGTCACGCACGACCGGACGCTGCTGGAGCGCCACGCCCGGCGGGTCGTGGAGCTCGACGAGTTCACCCGCACGGCCACCGAGTACGCCGGCGGCTGGCAGGCGTACGAGCGTGAACGGGAGCGCGCCCGGCGCGGCGAGTGGGAGGCCTGGGAGCGCTACGACGAGGAGCGGGGCCGGCTCCAGCAACAGCTGGTGCGTCGCCGGGAGTGGGCGCGCCAGGGGGCGCACCGTGCCCGTACCCGGCGCACCGACAACGCCAAGTCGATGTGGGACGCCCGCGCGGAGGGCGCCGAGAACCTGGCCGCCGGCGCCGGCCAGATCGAGCGCAAGATCGCCCGCTTGGAACGGGCGGACAAGCCGCGCGAGCCGTGGCGGCTGTCGATCGGCCTGTCCGCCGGGCAGCGCGCGGGAGACGTCGTCGCCCGGCTGGAGGGCGCGGTGGCCGAGCGCGGAGGGTTCACGCTGGGGCCGCTCGACCTCGACATCGGCTGGCGCGACCGGATCGCGCTGGTCGGCCGCAACGGCAGCGGCAAGTCGACGTTGATCGGCGCCCTGCTAGGCACGGTGCCGCTGGTCGCCGGGCGCCGGGTGATCGGGCCGTCGGTCGTCCCCGGCAGCATGGATCAGGCCCGCACCGCGCTGCCGCCGCAGGCGCCCCTGATCGAGGGATTCCTGGCCGGCGCGTCGTCCACCGCCCAGGACGCCCGCTCGCTGCTGGCCAAGTTCGGCCTGGAGGCAGACGACGTCGAGCGGCCGGTGGCCGAGCTGTCGCCGGGCGAGCGAAGCCGCGCCGAGCTGGCGCTGCTGACCGCCCGGGGCACGAACTTCCTGATCCTCGACGAGCCCACCAACCACCTCGACCTGGCGGCCATCGAGCCGCTGGAGCAGGCGCTTTCGGAGTTCGACGGCACCCTGCTGGTGGTCTCGCACGATCGTCGCTTCATCGACCGGGTCGGGCTCACGCGGACAGTCGAGCTGCGCCGCGGAAGGCTTCGCTGACGATCGCCCGCACCCGCTCGCCCTCGGCCCGCGGGAGGTAGGCGCGCTGGTAGCGGGCCTCGTGGTCGGCGACCAGCTCCGGCCGCTCGGCGGCCAGCCAGCCCAGGTAGTGCTCGCGAACACCGGGCCGCAGATGCAGCATCAGCGGCGTGGCGCTGACCGCGCCGGCCTCGGCACAGGCACGGGCCACCGACCGCAGCTGCCCCTCGGCATCCGAGATGCCCGGCAGCACCGGCGCCACCAGCACCCCCGGGCGCAGCCCGGCCTCGGCCAGCCTGGCGACCGCCTCCAGCCGCTTGCTGGGCGGCGCCGCGCCCGGCTCGGTGAGCCGCCCGATCTCGTCGTCGTCGGTGCCGATCGAGAGCGAGATCGAGACCCGCGTCCGGCCCGCGGCCTCCACCAGCAGGTCGAGGTCGCGCAGGATCATCGACGACTTGGTCAGGATCGAGAACGGGTTCCGGGCAGCCGACAGTTCGCCGACCAGCCCCTGGGTGAGCAGGTAGCGGCCCTCGGCCGGCTGGTAGGGATCAGTGTTCGTACCCATCGCGATCAGCTCGCCCTGCCAGCGGGGGTCGGCCAGCTCGGCCCGCAGCCGCTCGACCGCGTTCACCTTGACCACGATCCTGCGCTCGAAGTCCTCGCCGATGTCGAGGCCCAGATACTCGTGTGTGGGCCGGGCGAAGCAGTAGGTGCAGGCGTGCCGGCAACCTCGGTAGGCGTTGATCGTATGCCGGAACGGCATCCGCGACCGGGCCGGCACGGCGTTGATGATCCTCCGCGCATTGACCGGCAGGTATTCGACCTGGGGCAGCTCCCGGTGCTCCGCCGCGAACAGCGGGAGCTGGGGATCGTCGTGCGCCGTTCGCCAGCGAAGCTGCGGTGCCATCACCGCATCATAGCGAACAGGTGTTCGCCATCAACCTCTCAGGCGAGTGCCTCGTGATCGGCGTCCTGGTGCGGCAGGTCGTCGTGTGCGATGTGCGACGCCCGGCCCTCGCGGAGCGCGTCCAGGAACTCGCTGGCCGCCACCGCCGCGTCGGCGCGGTGGTCGTACAGCTCGGCCGCGTAGCGCCGCTCGCCGGTGATGTTGCTCTCGACGAACGGGCGGTACTTCACCTCGGGCCGCTCGAAGCGAAGGCCCGTGTGCCACTGCAGGTATTCCTCGTCCACAGCTCTCTCCTTTTCCGATTCCCGCAGCCGCCGAAGGTCAGCCTCCCGGCCGTTCCTCCTCGGCGGGCTGTGGCTGGGACTGCGGCGCCGGCACGTCCTCGGCGCCCTCGGTCAGCTTGGGCGCCGGCGTGGGTGCCTCTATCTCTGCCCGCAGCCGGGCCATCTCACTCTCGATCTGGCTGTCCGCGGACATGGCTGCGATCTGCCTGTCGAGCTCCGACGTCCCCGGTGCCGACAGGTCGTCGAGCGCGCCGGTCTCCACCAGCTCCTCGACCGCGGCCGCTCGCGCCCGCATCTGCTCGGTCTTGTCGTGCGCCCGCTGTACCGCCATGCCCACATCGGACAGCTCACCCGATAGCCCGGTGGTCGCCTCGCCGATCTTGACCTGGGCCTCCGCGGCGGAGTACTGGGCCTTGATCACCTCCTTCTGCGTGCGGAAGGCGTCGACCTTGGCCGCCAGCGTCCGCTCCTGCTGGACGAGCGTCGCCTGCTGCCCCTCCAGCCCGGCGATCTGCTGGTCGAGATCCTGGAGCTGGCCCTGGATCAGCACCTTGCGCTCGAGCGCCATCCGGGCCAGGTCCTCGCGTCCGCCGGACAGCGCCTGGCGAGCCTGGGAGTCGAGCTTGACGACGCTCTGCTCGAGCCTGTCGGTCTGCATCTGCAGGCGCTTCTTGGCCGTCACCACCTCCGCCACGCCGCGCTTGACCTTCTGCAGCAGCTCGAGCTGCTTGGTGTAGCTGTAGTCAAGCGTGTCGGCGGGGTTTTCGGCCCTGTCCAAAGCCTTGCTCGCCTTCGTCTTGAAGAGCATGGTGAAGCGTGACCAGAGACCCATCAAACCTCCCTCGGCGGATCGGGGCGATCGCCCGTGGTCGAGTCTAGAGCATCGAGGTCCCGCAGTACCCCCGCGGCCTCGCCTCGAAGCCGCCGCCGCTCGGCCTGGTAGTCGTCGTCCGACACCTTGCCCGTACGGTGGTCCTGCTCGAGGTCGCGAAGGCCGGAGTACGCCGCGTCGCGGCGCTCCAGGAGCTCGATCCGGCGCCGGTCTCGCTCGCTCAGCACGGGCTCGGGCACACCGCGGGCGGGGCTGACGAACGGCCAGGCGACAGCGGCCACCGCGATCGCCACCAGCAGGGCGACGCCGACCGCGATGGCGGCGTCGCTCACGCCTCGCGGGCGAGCGCCGCGGCGTAGCGGCGGGCGAGCTGACGAGCCTCGCGCGGGTCGGGCCAGATCGTGATCAGGGCGCCGATCAGAAACACCAGGCCGGCGACCCAGATCAGGCCCACCGCGGGATTCACCAGCGCCTTGACCGTCACCGTGCGGCCGTCCTGCTGGGACACCCCCTGGAGGATGGTGTAGAGGTCGGTCCCGGTCAGCATGCTGCGGCGGATGTCGACCTCGTTGGTCGACCGCTGCTCGATCGGGTAGATCCGCTGCCCCGGCGACAGCGAGCCGACCGTCCGGCCGTCGCGGCTGACCTTGAGCACCGCCGAGGTGGTCACCGAGTTGCTGTCTCGGCTGCGCGACAGCCCGTGGTAGGTCAAGGTGTAGCCGGCCAGGTTCATCGACTGCCCGGGCGCCAGCGTCGCCTGCGAGCTGGTCGAGTAGGCGCTGGACGCGGTCACGCCGACCACCAGGATGACGATCGCCAGGTGCACGACGTAGCCGCCGTAGCGGCGCCGGTTGCGGCCGATCAGGTCGACCAGCGAGCGTGGCCAGGAGGTGCCGGCGATCGCCCGCCGGGCGGACATGCCGCGGGCGAACTCGAGGCCGATGGTGATCGTCACGAACACGCACAGCGAGAAGGCGGTCAGCCCGGCGGGCGATCGCCGGCACCTCCTGGCCACGCTCGCTGGTCGACCTGATCGGCCGCAAC
>DATLLX010000074.1:0-2570 GCA_035537595.1 Gaiellales bacterium
GTGGAGGCGGCCGGTCGCCTCGCGGAGCGGGGGGTGGGGCTGGTCGACGCTCCGGTGTCGGGCGGATCGGAGGGCGCCGAGCGGGGCACGCTGACCATCTTCGTCGGCGGCGAGCCGGAGCACGTCGCGGTGGCGCGGCCCGTGCTGGAGACGTTCGGCTCGCGGATCACCCATCTCGGCCCGGCGGGCAGCGGCCAGCTGGCGAAGGCCGTCAACCAGGTGATGATCGCCGGCACCTATGCCACAGTCGGCGAGGGGATCGCGCTCGCCGAGGCGGCGGGGCTGCCGCTTGACGCGCTGGTGGAGGCGCTCGGCCAGGGCGCGGCAGCGTCGTGGGTGCTGGAGAACCGCGCCGCCAACATGATCGGCAACAGCTACCCGCTGGGCTTCAAGGTGCAGCTTCACCGCAAGGATCTGGGCATCGCGCTCGACGAGGCGGCCCGGCTGGGAGTCCGGATGCCGGTCTCCCGCCTGGTCGGCGACGAGGAGGACGAGCTGATCGCCGACGGGCACGGAGACGAGGACGTCAGCGCCCTGGCCCGGCTGCCCCGGCGTCGCGACGGCGGATGAGCGGCCCCGAGGTCCGCACGCTGAGCGGGCGGGACGAGCTCCAGGCGCTGGCCGTCACCCAGGGACACGCCTTCGGCATCTTCCGGAGCGACGACGACGTCGAGGAGCGCGCCGAACTGCTCGCCCACGTCACCTGCCGTGGCGCCTTCGTCGACGGCCGGATGGTCGGCACGGCGGTGGACTGGACGCCGCGCCTGTCGCTGCCTGGCGGCCCCCAGCTGACGACGGTGGCACTCTCGATGATCGGCGTGCTGCCGACGCACCGCCGGCGGGGAGTGATGCGCGAGCTGCTCGACGCCCAGATCGCCGGTGCCCGCGAGCAGGGCATCGCCGTGGCCGCCCTGACCGCCTCCGAAGCCACCATCTACGGCCGCTTCGGGTTCGGGCAGTCGACGGTGCAGCTGGGCGCCGTCGAGGTCGATACGGTGCACGGCGCGTTCGTTGCCGGGCACGCCGATGGCGGCACCGTCCGGCTTCTGGAGCTGGATGAGGCGCTGGCGGTGCTGCCGGCAGTTCACGAGCGCTCGCTGCCCGTGATGCCGGGCGACCTCAGCCGGGTGCCCGAGGCCTGGGCATACGACCTCTCTCCCAAGCGGTCGCAGCGGCGGTTCATCGCCGTCCACGAGCCGGCTGGCGGCGGGCCGGCCGACGGCTACGCCATCTACTCGCTCGAGCGGCGCTGGCAGGACAGCGTGTCCGGCCACCTGGTGGAGACCGAGGACATGGTGTGGGCGACACCCGAGGCACACGCCGGCCTCTGGCGCTACCTGCTCGACATCGACCTCGTCTCGACCGTGCGCGCGATCGACCGGCCGCTTGACGACCCGATCCGGCTGCTCCTGCGCGACAACCGGCGGGCGCGGATGGGTCCGCTGCAGGACATCATGTGGCTGCGGCTGCTCGACCCGGCCGCCGCGCTGGCCGGACGCGGCTACTTCGCCGATGGAGACGTCGTGCTCGAGGTGCACGACGTCGACGGCGGATCCCGCCGCCTGGAGTTGACGGTGTCGGCCGGCCGGGCCGGCTGCGAGCCGACCGGAGCGCCGCCCGGGGTGGAGCTCGCCGAGCAGACGCTGGCCGCCGCCTTCCTCGGGGGATACCGCGTCAGCCACCTGCACCGAGCGGGACTCGTCGAAGAGCTGCGGCCGGGGGCGGCGGAGAGGCTCGACGCCCTGCTTCAGGGCGAGCGCGAGCCCTGGTGCTCGGCCGGCTTCTGAGCCGTCGTCTCGATCTCGAACTCGAGCATCTGGGCGGCCTCGGCGGCCCGCGTGACCAGCTCGCGGCGGCTGGCGCCGGACAGGGCGATCACCGCCAGCCGGTGGCTGGCCGTGTCGTCGTCGTTTTCGGACAGCCGCTGGCCGTGGCGCACGAGCAGCTCGATCTGGACGCCCGGGAAGCGCTCCAACAGGGGCATCGGGTCGGGCAGCCCGCGGACGATTCCGTCCTCCCAGTACCTGATCAGCACGCTTGCGGCCACCACTCCCGGCCGCCGCGGGGGCAGCGTCGGCCGCCCGCCCGCGGCCAGCTCCATTCCCAGCTCGTAGGTGGAGACGCCGTGCACCGCCCGTACCAGCGGGGCGAACTGCGATGCCATGCGCCCGTTCACCTCGACGATCCGCAGGCTGCCGTCGGGCTGCACGAAGAACTCGATGTTGAACAGCGAGCCGTCGAACCCCAGCGCCGGCATCAGGCGGTGGGCGATCCCGGCCATCGCGTCCTGCAGGCCGGCCGGAAACACGCTCGGGTATTCGAACCGCATGAAGCTGATCTCGTTGGGGTGAAGCACGGCGTCTGTCACGCCGACCGGCGTCACCTGGCCGCCGGCGATGAACCCCTCGAACGTGACCAGCGGCCCGGTCAGGAGCTCCTCGGCGATCAGGTTTCGGAACCCCGCCGCTCGGGCGGCGCCCAGCGCGTGATCGAGGTCGGACGCCGAATCGATCCGGTAGGCGTGCTGCGACAGGTGCCCCTGCACCGGCTTCAGAAAAAACGGGTAGGGC